>JAFGSX010000527.1 GCA_016934455.1 Deltaproteobacteria bacterium | reverse complement strand
CCGAGAACGGCTTGATCGTCCTGCGCACCAATCCGCCGGGAGCCCAGATCTGGCTCGACACGCGCAAGCAGGAAGGAGTGACCCCGGTCCAGATCGGCGGCATCAGCTTCAAGCAGCAGCACATGGTGCGGTTTCTGCTCGAGGGTTACGAAGAGAAAAAAGAAGTCTTCGAGCTGACTCCCGGCGACACCCGCAGCAAGATCATAGAAGTGACGCTGCAAAAGACCAAGCAGTGACCCGCCGCTCGCCAGCGGCCCTCAGCGCCGTTCCCCGTCGGCACCGACAAAGGAGACGCTGTTGAGCCAGCTCCTGATCTCCTCGGCCAGCAGGGCGCGCTCGTCCTCCATCATGGTCACCGCCACGATGTAACCCGTCCTGCCGTCGAGCAGGAGCAGCGCCTGCTGACTCACCGGCGCCTGGCCACCCTGCGGCAGCGGGACGTCGAAGGCGTCGCGCAGGTGAAAGCCGCGCCGGTTGTCGCGTTGGATCGGTTCCACCTCCAGGTGGCGGACGGAGATGGTGCCCAGCGCGCGCTTCTGCGCCATCCGGTTTGCGACCAGGTAGTCGGTCGGCGATATCTCCGGCGGCAGCTCGAGATCGCGATACACCTCGACGCGCGCCGGAATCGCGGCGTTCGAGATGGCGCGTTGTCGCTCACCGCTGGCGACCAGCTCGCTGCGATCCAGGGCGATGCCTCCCGCGTACGACGCATCCTCCGATTTTGCGGCCTGGGCAGCCGCCGGTTGCGGCTCGCGCAGCGCGGGCTCCGGTGTCGGTGCCACCTGCCAGGTCCCCGGCACGCGCCAGCAGAGCCGGGTCTTTGCGATGGCGGTGCAGGGAGCCGGCGGCGACGCCGCGTCGATTTTACCGCGATCGCCGCGGCAGCCACCGGCGCTGCACACCAGGGCGGTCACCGCGACCGCCGATACCAGATTTCTCATGCGCGCCTCCGCGCCCGCCGGCTCTGACCGCGCCCATGCCGATCCGCGATCACGCTTGGGTGATCGCGACGCCGCGAGTATAAGAAAGCAGCGTGATGCCGCGCAACGAGAGCCTGATGTTCTCCCTGGGACCGCCGGTCGAGGTGGCGCTGGTGCGGCCGCAGATCGCGCCCAACGTGGGCAACGCAGCGCGCACCTGCGCGGCCTTTGGCGTGCCCCTGCATCTGATCGGTCCCCTCGGCTTTTCACTCGATGATGCGGCGCTGCGGCGCGCCGGCGTCGATAGCTGGGCCCAGCTCGAGGTGCACTGCCACCGCCATCTGGATGAGGTGTTGAAGCTCACCGGCGGTCGCGCGGTCGCCTTCACGACCGACGGCGATCGGTTGCTGTCCGGCTTCGATTTCTGCGTCGGCGACGTGCTGGTGTTCGGCACCGAGAACACCGGCCTCAGCGCAGACGACCTGGCCGGCTGCGAGCCGCAGCGCGTGCGCATCCCGCATGGAGATTGGGTGCGCAGCCTCAACCTCTCGACCTGCGTCGGCATCGGCGTCTACGCGGCGCTGTGCGGCTTGCGCGCGCTGCCCCCGTCCGGCGGGTGATGTTTCGGCTGCGCCAGGCCGTCAGCCTTCGGTGAGCGTGCTGTAGATGAGCCGCACGCGACGCGCCAGATCGACGTCGACCGAGGTCTCGAGCAGCTCGCCGCACTGGAACAGGGCAAAGAAGAGCAGCTCGTTGAGCGCATCGGACAGGGTCTGGACCGGATCGCCGGTCGTCAGCTCGGTCAGGTTGCGCAGCAGGATCTCTTCCGAGATCGGGGCGCCGATCTCGAGCTCCACGCCGCGGAACAGGGTGGTATAGGCGCTCTTGGGATCGCCCAAAAAGGCGTTGATGGCAGCCACGAACTGCGCGGCCACGCCGGCCTTGCGCACCTCATCGTGGATCTCGTTGAAGGCCATGTCGAAGACCTGGAGCACGTCGCCGACCCGCGACCCCTGAGGTCGCTGGGGACAGGCGCTGGCGGTCACCTGCTGGACGGCGCCCGACTGCAACAGGCTGTAGGCCAGGCGCAGCAGATCGAACTCGGGCCGGTGCAGCTTGTGCTGCAGCTCGGCGATGGAGGCGGGCTGCTGCACCGAGTCCAGGAATGCTCGCTCTTCGTCGTTTTCACCCGCCTGCTTGCCGGTGGCCTGCAGCACCACCCCGCTGTCTGGAATGCGGTGGCGAATCAGCGATATCTCGTCGAAGCGCCGCACCGCCTCGAGCAGCAGGCCCTGGGTGCCGAGCGGTGGCATCGGCGGAAAGGCGAATCCCTCGGGCAGGCGGTAGCCGACGAGGTGACCGCTGGACCAGGTCGCGACGTCGCAGAAGAGCTCGGTCAACTGCTTCTGGATTGCGCGCCACAGATCGTGGCTGGTGATCAGCCCCGACTCGACCAGAAGCTGACCGGCGCGGCGCCGGCCGGGATTGGCCGCCGCCAGCACCGCCTCGAGCCGCTCGCGATCGACCAGCCCCATGCGGACCAAAAAATCGCCGATGCGGTCGTGCGACTCGTTGGAAGCGATCATGGCGATGTCGCCATCGCGAAACAGCAGCACGCGCTCGACGCCCTGCCGGACCGCGATGATGCGCAGCGATAGCCGGCTCTGGGCGATCATCCCGAACAGGTCGATCGGGTTGAAGCCGCTGATGTCCGCCAGCAGGATCGCCCGTTCGACCGGCACCGTCGACGCGGTGCGCTCGAGGCCGGCAAAGGTCAGCAGCACCAGCTCTGGATGCGACTCGTGCAACCAGTAGCGGCCGCAGCGCGAGGCCAGCAGTGTCATCTCTGCGCTACCGCTGGCCTGGATCGTTCCGTCCGGCAGCACGTCGATGAATCGGCGGTCGGTCATCCGATACCCTGTTGCTGTCAAGGGGGCAATCATAGCAGCGCTCTGGCACCTGGTGCCAGTTGTGCGGCGTGAGCGCGCGTTGTATTGAAAGCACCACTCACGACCTCGAACCCGGCCCATGCCTGACCGTCTGATCTCGCTGGCGTTCTTTTTCTCGGGAGCCGCCGGGCTCGTGCTCGAGGTGGTGTGGTGCCGGCTGCTGCACCTGTCCTTCGGCGCCAACGCGCCCGCGGTCAGCACGGTGCTCGCGGTGTACATGGGAGGCATGGCCCTCGGCTCGTGGCTGGTCGAGCGCTGGTCGTGGCTGCGGCGGCGACCGTGGCGCGCCTACGCGGCGCTCGAGGTGCTGATCGCGGCCAGCGCCCTGCTGCTGCCGGGCGCCATCGAGGCGCTGGCGCCGCTCCACCGCTGGGCGACCGCCGGCCTCGAGTCGAGCGGATCGCTGCTCGCGGTGTTGCTGGTGCGCGCGCTCATCGTCGGCTCGCTGCTGGTGCTGCCGACGGTGGCCATGGGCGCCACGCTGCCGCTGTTGTCCGAGGGAGCGCGTGGCGGTTTCTCGGCCCGCCGGATCGGCATGCTGTACGCCATCAACTTGGCGGGCGCCGTGGTCGGCTCGGCCGCGGTCGGCTTTGTCCTGATTCCACAGCTCGGACTGAGCGCCAGCAACCTGGTGGCGGCGGCGCTCGATCTGTCGGCGGCGGCGCTGGCGCTGCGCTCGGCGCGCGACCGGCCGGCGGTGTCGGCGGTGGCCGCGGACACGCCCCGGCCCCGGCTGCGGATCCGCGGGCGCCTGGCCTGGATCGCGCTGATCGGCCTGGCCTGCAGCGGGCTGCTGGCCATGCAGTTGCAGGTCCTGTGGTCGCGCGCGCTGTCGGTCGTGATCGGATCGTCGACCTACGCCTTTTCGCTGATCCTCGTCGTCACGCTGCTGGGCATGGCGGTCGGAGGCCGGTTGATCGCCTCGAGCGCGGCGCCGCGCCAGGTGCGCCGGCCGCTGCGTTGGCTGGGCTGGCTGTTCGCGCTGGCGGCTCTCGGCATCGCTGTCGGCAGCCAGCTCGTCGACCGCCTGCCGCTGGTGATTCGCGATGCGGCCCAGGTGCCGCGGTTGAACGCCGGCGTCCTGTTCACGGCCGAGCTGCTGATCGTCGGCGCGGTGGTGCTGGTTCCGGCCGTGGCCCTGGGCGGCGTGTTGCCGGCGGTGCTGCAGGTGACGCAGCGTCAGGTCCGGCGAGACGCCGGGCAGTTCGTCGGACGGGCCTACGCGCTAAACACCCTGGGCGCGATCATCGGCAGCGCCCTCGGCGGGTTCGGCACGCTGCCTCTGCTCGGCGTCGATCGCGGCATGCTGGTGACCGCCGGCTGCTATGGCGCGCTCGCCGCCGGCACTCTCTATTTCTCGGCACGCCTCCGGCAGGGCGCTGCGCAGCGCTGGGGATTGCCGGCGCTGGTCGCAGCCCTGTCGATCGCCATCCTGTTCGCTCCCGGTTTCAACGTGCTGCGCTGGAACCTGGGTTTCTTCAGGCTCTACCTGCCGCTGGCGCAGGGCGGCGACGATCTCAGCAACAGCCGGTTGCTGTTCCACCGCGACGGCATCGTGTCGACGGTGACCGTCGAGGACCACGGCGAATCGATCGCGCTCAAGGTCAACGGCAAGGTGGACGCCTCCTCAAAAGGCGACATGCCGACCCAGGTGCTGTCGGGCCTGCTGCCGCTGTGCCTGGCCGAAGCGCCGCGGCGCGCTGTGGTGATCGGTTTTGGCTCGGGCGTCACGGCGGGTGCCATCCTGACCGGGTCGATCGAGGAGCTGGTGCTGATCGAGCTCGAGCAAGCCGTGCTCGAGGCCGGCCACCTGTTCTCGTGGGTCAACGAACACCCGTGGCGGGACCCGCGTACCCGCGTCGTCGTCGACGACGGACGCAACTACCTGGCGCGGGTAGATGGCAGCTTCGACATCATTGTCAGCGAGCCCTCCAACCCCTGGATGAGCGGCGCGTCGAGCCTGTTCACGCGCGAGTTCTGGCATCTCGCGCATGGCAAGCTGTCGGAGAACGGGGTCTTTTTGCAGTGGATCCAGCTCTACGAGCTGGACGCGCAGCGGATCCGCTCTCTGGTCGGGACCTTCGCCAGACAGTTCGAGCATGTGCTGATGTTCACCGCGCACCCGCGCTCGTCCGATACCTTCCTGGTCGGTTCGCGGCGACCGCTGCGCCTGGACCTGGATCGGGCGCGGGCGCTGTTCGCCGATCCGGCCGCCGCCCGCTTTCTCGAGCGCGCGGAGTTGCACTCGCCGATCGAGCTGGCCGGGCTGATCCTGTTCGGCGACGAAGAGGTGCGCGCCTTTGCCGCGGGCGCGCCCGAGAACAACGACGACAACGCCTACGTCGAGTTTCACGCGCCGCTCGATCTGATCGCCTATGCCGAGCGCGACGCCGATCTGCCGATGCTGGCGCAGCTCGAGGGAAGGCGCCGACAACAGATCGCGCGCTACACCAGCGGCCCGCTGGTGCCCGGCGCCGCGGAATGCGAGACCGATCTGCAGGTGTCCGAGGTGCTGATCGAGCAGGGGCATCTCGAGGATGCGGTCGACCTGCTGCTGCGGGTGCGCGCGCGCTGTGAACGGGACCGCGCGCACAAGGCGCGGTCCCGTCGGCTGGGGGCGATCGTCGACGTGCTGCTGCAGGCCGACAGGGAGTCCGTGGTCGATCCGGTCGAGGTCGAGCTCGGCGACGAGCGTTACCTGCTGGCGGTCATGGCCATGATCCAGGGCCGCGAGAAGGCAGCGCTCGAGGATTTTGCGCCGCACGTCGACATCGATCGCGCGCGGCCGGCCTGGCTCTACCTGTTTGGCTATCTGCTGTACCAGAACGGCAACGTCGAGGAGGCCGACCAGTTGTTCGAGCGCCTGCTCAAACAACCCGATTTCGTCGAACACATGCCCGAGGTCTATTATTACGCGGCTCGGGTCGCCTATGATCGCGATCGCTGCCGCGAGGCAGCACAGTTGGCGCGGTTTTTTGTCGAGGCGCGGGCGGTCGAACAGGGTTGGGACCCGTTGCCCGAGGTGTTTGAGTGAAACTCTCTGTCGCGCAGGGGTGACGCCGTGGTGCAGTTTCGATTCGATCAGATCATCAACCACCCGCAGCAACAGGTCTTCGAGACCTACCGCGACCGGCTGCCAGAGCTGGTGCCCTATCTTCCCAACCTCGATCGCATCGAGGTGCTCGAGCGCACCGACCAGGGCGCCGGCATCGTCAAGCTGAAGAACCTCTGGTGCGGCAACGTCAGGATCCCCAAGGCCGCGCGTCCCTTCGTCAAGGAAGAGCTGATGTCCTGGTTCGACTACGCGACCTGGGATGCGCACCGCTACTCGGTCGACTGGGTCTTCGAGCTGCGCGTCTTCACCGAGGCGGCGAGCTGCTCGGGTCACAACACCTTCGAGGTCCTGGACGACCAGCGCACGCGCTACCGGTTGACCGGCGAGCTGTTGATCGACCTGGGCAAGATGCCCTTCGTGCCGCGCGTCTTCAGGCCGCTGGCGCCGCGGGTCGAGAAATGGCTGATCGACGGCGTGCAGCCCAACCTGGAATCGATCGGCGCCGCGGTCGGCAAGTTCCTCGACGACATGAAGAAGAAGGGGAAGAGGTGAGCGCCGCGACGGCTCAGTAGGCCGTCGTGAACTTGAGCGGGATCTCGATCTCCATCGGCTCCCCAGTGAACTCCGGGAAGCGCCAGATCCTGGCCTTGTTGGCCAGACAGCGGCCGAGGTCACTGTTGCGGTGGTCGACGTCGACGATGCTGGCCAGCGTCACCTTGCCGGCGCCGGTCACGGTCAGCGCCAGGTTGAGGTTGGGCGGCAGCTTGACTCCGTGCTTGGCTTCCTGGTTGGCGCAGAACTCGATGCCGCCCTGGTTTTCGGCCACCACCTTGCCGATCTGCTCGTCGCTCAGGCCGCCCTCGGTGCGCGTCGGGACGCGGATCTCGGGGACGGTCGGTTTGACCTGGATGGTCGCCTGCTGCTTGGTCTCGAGCGCCAGCAGCTCGCGAAGCTGAAGCTGTTGCTCGCGCGACAGCTCGATGCTGGGCGTGGCCTCCGGATCGCGTCTCTGGAACCCGTCGTCGGCCGGCGCGCTGCTGGCCACCTGATCGCTCAGATCGAGGTCGAACCCGATCGCCCGGGCGCGCTCCCGCGCTTTCTCCTGCACGCGACGCACCTCGACCGGGTTGCCGTCGAGCAACGCCCGGCGCAGGGCGGCGCGTTCCTCGTCGGTCAGCATGCTGTGCCACGTGGTGCCGGCGGTGGCCGCGGTGGGGTCCGGCCTGGGACCGACCGCGCGCCGCGTCGCGACGACCGCGGAGTGGACAAACGGGATCTGTACCATCCCCAGCGCGTCGAGAGTCAGGGCGGCGGCCAGCACCGCCACCACCGCGATCGCTGTCCCCGCGAAGATCCTCTGCTTGGCCGCTCGATTGGCCAGCCCGGCCTCGGCGATCGCCATCCTCGTGGATTGGCTGATCACGACCGCAGCCTCGAAATCGCGCCTCGAGTCCGACGCGGGCGGTGGCGCAGCCGGCGTTGACGGAGGTCCGAAAAAAGGGGGCGCCGAGGTCGCAGGAGCCGCCGGGGGCTCGGCTGTGGCTGGCGGCGGCGCGGGTGCCGCTGACGCGGGTATCGGCAGCGCGCTGCCGTCGACGGTGTTGATGTTGCCGCAGCGGCGGCAGCGGATCTTGAGGATCTTGCCCGCGGCCCGCTCGTCGGGCAGGGCGTATTTCGCCTGGCACTGAGCGCACTCGAATTGCATGGCAGATGAGCCAATCACATTCGTCGCTTTTTCCGAATCGAGAAATTGGTATAAGGTGAAACCTCCCTGACGCGGCGCCGGTGCGGCGCGGCGGGCGGTTGAGGCGACACCAGGAGATGCCATGGCCGATCGCAAGCTGCGCATCGTCGTCGCCAAGGTCGGGCTGGACGGCCACGACCGCGGCGCCAAGGTCATCGCGCGCGCCCTGCGCGACGCTGGCTTCGAGGTCATCTACACCGGACTGCACCAGACGCCCGAGATGGTGGTGGCGACCGCGCTGCAGGAGGACGCCGACGCGATCGGAATCTCTATGATGAGCGGTGCCCACATGACCCTGATGCCGCGCGTGGTGCAGTTGCTGGAGGAGCAGCACGCGGCGGACATCGCGGTGTTCGGCGGCGGCATCATCCCGGACGACGACCTGGAGCCGCTGCAGAGGTCCGGCGTGCGCGCGGTCTTCACCCCTGGTGCACCGCTCGCCTCTATCGTCGACTGGATTCGCAGCAACATCCAGCCGCGCGCGCCGTTGAGCACCCCCGGCGCCGGCTGACCGGCGCTCGTTAGTAGAACGCGGTCGGTCACCGGCCGCCCCGCGAGGCTGATGGCAATGGCATTTCTGGGCGAGCTGCTGATCGAGGCCGGGTTGATCACGCAGCCTCAGCTCGAGGAGGCGCTGCGAGCCAAGGCCGTGTTCGGCGGCCGCATCGGCACCAATCTGGTCGAGCTCGGCGTGATCGACGACGCCACGCTGCACGTATTTCTGTCGCGCCAGCACGGTGTGCCGGCGCTTCCGCTCGACGCCCAGCCCGAGCCCGAAGCGCTGCAGTGCCTGTCGCCGAGCCAGTGCAACGAGCTCAACGTGCTGCCGCTGCGGTTCGAGGGCGGCGATCTGGTGATCGCCACCATCGATCCGGCGAACCGCGACCTGTTGCAGCGGGTGGCCAATCTGACCCAGCGGCCGGTGCGGCCGATGGTGGCGTCCGAGGGACGGCTGTTCGCGTTGCTGCGGGCCGTGCTCGGCATCGAGCGGACACCGCGCCTCGCGGTCATCGAGGCCGAGGCGATCCGCGCCGGACAGGCCGGGATCGGCCAGATGCCCTTGCGCAGCATCCTGCGCGACGAGGTTTTTCAGACGACCGCGGGCGCCGCACCGGACGATGACGACGGGCTCGAGATCATCACCCTGGTCGAGGAGGTCGTCGAGGGCGATTCGCTGGCTGCCGACGCCGTGCCTGCCAGCGCGCCGCCGGAGCCACGGATCAGCCCGTTCGAGTTTGAGATCAGGACCGCCGACATCCAGTTTCGGGTCGCCGAGACGCCCAAGGTGGATGCCGAGGTGCAGCGTATCCACTCCGCGCTTGGCGAGGCGTTGCGGCCGCTCAGCTTCGAGGAGGTGGTGGTCGCGATCCAGACCTGCACCGATCGCGAGGCGCTGGCGCGCTACCTGCTGCGCTACGTGCTCTGGT
>JAFGSX010000006.1 GCA_016934455.1 Deltaproteobacteria bacterium | reverse complement strand
GTGCAGCTCACCGCGGCCGGCATCTGCTGGCAGGTGCCCTGCACGCAGGTGAGGCCGTCCGCGCACTTCTGGTCGTCCGAGCACGAGCCCCCGATCTCGACCGGCGCGGGCCCGGTGCAGCTCGCCCCCAGACAGCCGAGCACCATAGCGCTCAACGCGACCGCGATCGCAGTGACGTCTTTTCCCATGCTTCGCCTCCTGGTTGCGGTGCCTGGCGCCCGCAGGTCGGCGTCTCGACAGAGACCCCAACCTAGCACGTCTCGGCCCGCCCCCACCACCGCGGTCGCCAGCTCCCGCCGATCCAGCCGAGCCGCGCCTTCGCTTGCCGGCACCGATCGGCGCGCTATAGTCGCGACCGCGAGAGAGGAGCGCGCCGAGAACGATCGGTTACCGTTCGGGCGCGCCGCGTTTCATGTCCGAGCTGACCGCACCGAAGGTGCGCCGCACCCTGACCTGGTCGCTGGTCGACGGCGCCTGCTACGCCGTGATGGTCGGCGTCTGCGAGAGCTACCTGAGCGTGCTCGCGGTCGAGCTGGGCCACCGCGACACCGCGCTGGCGCTCCTGGTCACGGTCCCGATGCTGTGCGGTGCGCTGGTGCAGCTCCTGACCGGACCGCTGGTCGGCTGGCTCGGCCAGGGCCGGCGGCTGGTCGTGGTCGGAGCGGCGCTGCAGGCGATCTGCCATCTCGGATTCCTGTGGATCGCGCTCGACGACGAGCGCCGGCTGTGGCCGCTGCTCGTCGTCAAGACGCTGTTTGCCGCCTCGGGCGCCGTGATCGTGCCGGCCTGGAACGCCTGGATGACCAACTTGACGGAAGGCATCGACCGCGAGCGCTACTTCGCCCGGCGCTCGGGCCTGGTCTACGCGGTGCTGCTCGCCTCGTACCTGCTCGGCGGTGTGCTGCTCGACCGCGGCCGCGTGCGCGGCGAGTTGTTGGGCGCCTTCGCGCTGCTGTTCGCCGTCGGCCTGCTCGCGCGCGTCCTGAGCGCCGGCGCGCTCGCCATGCAGCGCGACGACGGCGGCGGCCGCGGCGGCGTCCGGCCGCTGCAGCGGTTGCGCGACGCCCTCGCCCGCTCGCGCTGGCAGGTGGCGCTGTTCACGGGCGCGGTGATGCTCGGCGCCTACGTCTCGGTACCGTTCTTCGCTCCCTACATGCTGCTGGAGCTCAAGCTCGACTACTGCGACTACGCGCTGCTGACGTCGGTGTCGCTGCTGGCCAAGTCGGTCGCCTTCCCGCTCTTCCACCGCGTCGGCAACCGCTTCGGCCTGCGGCCGACCCTGGCCGGGGCCGGCCTCGGCGTGGCGCTGGTGCCGTTCTGCTGGTGGCTTTTTCCGAGCTACAGCGTGCTGCTGCTGGTCGAGATCGGCAGCGGCATCGCCTGGGCCGGCTTCGAGTTTGCCAGCTTCCAACTGCTGATCCAGAGCGCGGCCAGCGGCGGCTCGGTCGAGTTCTTCTCGCTCTCCAATGCTCTGAGCGGTGTGCTGCAGCTCGCCGGCTCGCTGCTCGGCAGCTTCGCGCTGGCCCACTTCGCGCTCGCCTACCGCGAGATCTTCTTCGGCTCGTCGCTGCTGCGCGCGCTACCGCTGCTCATCCTGCTGTGGCCGCCGGCGCTGGCCGGCGCGCGGCGGCCGCTGCCGAGGCTGTTCCTGCGCATCAGCAGCGCGCCCAGCGCCCGCGACCTGGCGCACCGGCCGATCCTGCATCAGCAGCCCGGCCCGGAGCGCACCCCGTAGTCGCGATCAATCGCCGTTGGCCGCACCCCAGAAGCGCAGTCCGCTGGAATGAAACAGGAGCCGGCCCGCCCCGGTGGAGCGATCGATCTCGATCACGTCCCCGAAATCGGTCACCCCGAACAAAAAGCCGAAGCTGGCGCTCAGGCCGTACACCTCGCCAAAACCGGTGGCGCCGATCGAGTGGGTGGCGGCCGTGTGCGAGTCGACGTAGACCAGCAGATCCTTGCTCATGTCAGCGGGATTGGGCGCGGTCATGTACAGGCTGTCGTCCTTGGTCTGCACGCAGTCGCCCGAGCTGACGTAGGGCGTCAGGTCGCCGATGAGCGTGAGCGAGCCGGTGGCACGATCGACCGTGTAGGCCCCGGAGTTGACGCCGTCCTTGTTGGTGATGAAGATGGCGCCGTGGCTGTCGATCGCCATGCCGTTGGTGTTGGTGGGCGTGGTGACGTTGGCGACCAGCGACATCTGGCCGCTGCTGCTGACGGCGTACAGTCCGTTGGCGGTGACCGCCATAAGCTGGCCGTTGGTGTCGATGTCGATGTCGAGCAGGCCGTGGCTGTCGGGCAACGTCACCTGGGTGCTCTGGGTCACGGTCTGCCGGAACGGGTCGATGCGGTAGAGCACGCTGCTGCCGCAGGCGACAAACGTGCAGTCGAGCCCCTCGTTGTTCTGCTGGTCGCAGTTCTCGTCGACGAACGAGCAGCGCTCGGCCGCCCCCGGATGCACGCTGCTGTCGTTGTCGTCGCAGTCTCCGCCGCCGCAGGCGACGCTTTGGTAGGTGTCGTTGTCCTGGTCGCACTCGACCGGGAGCTGATCGGGTTGCTGCCGGTCGGCGCCCGCGCGGTCGATCGCCGCGCCGTCGGCCGCGGCCGCGTCGGCGACCGCAGCGTCGCGCCCCGGCGGCCGCGCGTCGAACCCCTCGGCCACCACGCTGTAGGGACAGCCCGCCAGCCACAGCGCTGACCAGACGGCTCCCGCGATCACCACGCATCTCATGACGCGATCCTCGATCACGCCTTCTCGGCGCCCGCAATGCACCCCCTTTCAACAGTACCACGTCAGGCCGCCTGTGTTCACGGCGCCGGCGGTTCCGGTCCCGAGCGCTGCGGCCGCTGCGGAGGCGCCCCCCCCTCCCCGCTGGCGCCGAGCTTGTTGAGCCCGATGGAGCAGACCAGGCCGAGGAGCACGAACAGCGCCGGCCAGGCCGCCTCGGACGCCGACGCCGGCAACCGGTTGGGCGCGGTGGCGATGCGGATATCGGCCTTCTCCGTCGCTGCCGGCGCCGCGGCGCTGACCGCCGCCGGTGCCGAGGCCGGCGGCGTGAAGTCCTTGAACGGCCACAGGACGTAAAACGAGCCCAGCACGAGGCCGATCAGGAACGCCAGGGTGGGCGAGCGCCAGCGCTTGAGCAGAAAGGCCATCAGGCGCGAGATGGTCACCAGCCCGAAGACGAAGCCGAGCGCCATCACCCCCAGGAACACGAAGCTGTGGGCGGTGAGGTGGTGGATGTGCTCGAGCGTCGGTTGGTAGAGGCCGAGCACCAGCAGCAAAAACGAGCCCGAGATGCCGGGCAGGATCATGGCGGCGATGGCAGCGGCGCCGCCGACAAAGACAAACCAGAGCGCGGGCTCGCCGCCGCCCTGAGACACCTGGGCCAGCGAGACCAGCAGCGTCAGCCCGATGCCGAGCAGGCAGGTGATCGCCTCGATCGCGCCGCGGCGCTCCATCATCCGCAGCGGGATCGCGATCGAAGGCACGATCAGCCCGACGAAGAAGGCCAGCGTCGGCATCGGTTGCTCGGCCAGCAACCACTGCAGGAGCCCGGCCAGCCCCTTGATGGCCAGCCCGGCCCCGAGCGCCAGCAACAGCAAGAAGACGAGATCGCAGCGCCTGGCCTCCTCCCGCAGCGCCTGGCGCGAGGCCGGCCGGTGAATGGTGGCCAGCGCCGTCAGTGCGACCCGCGCCGCGCGCAGGTCATAGGACTTGAGCGCCGCGATCAGGCGGTCGTAGATGCCCAGCACCAGGGCAAAGGTCCCCCCGGAGACGCCGGGAATGACGTTGGCGATGCCGATCAGCAGCCCCTTCAACAGCACCAGCAGGTGTCTCACCGTACCCTCGCGAGGCTGCGGGCGCAGCACCGTCAAGCGGCGCCTGACGCGCGCAGCACGATCCCGTTCACCTCAGACGGCACAGCAGGGCGGCGACAAAGCGCGGGTCGACGTCGCCCGACACCGCCCCCAGGTCCTCGGCCAGGCGGCGCGCCAGGCGCTCGGCAAACGCCGTCGCCCGCCGCCGGGCGGCATCCTCGTCGACCGCCCCCGGCAGCGGCAGCCGCGGGCGTGCCCGCGCCGCCAGCAGCTCGACCAGCGGCCCGCGCACCTGCTCGACGCCGCGGGCGACCAGCCGCCGCAGCTCGGACAGCTCGGCGCGATCGAACGGCTGCGGCTCGAGCTCGCCGCCGAGCGCGGCGCGGCAGAGCGCGGTGGCCAGGATCAGCTCGAGATCGACGGCCGCGGTGTCGCCGACGTTGACCGCCTGCTCGACCAGCGCCGGCGTGCGCCGCGGGTCGAAGCCCAGCACGTCGAGCAGCAGCGCGGCCAGAAACGCGGTCTCGGCCACCGCCTCGGCGGCGCGCGCGAGCTGCGACAGCGTCTCGAATGGTATCTCGTCGTCCCTCGTCAGGGACTCCCCTGGTTCGTCGCGCTGCGGGTCGAGCAGGCCGGTGTGCAGCCGCGGTACCTTGCGGCAGAGCGCCTCGAACAGGCCCGCAGCAGCCGCGGGCAGCAGCGTGTGCCCGGCGTCGAGGCGCAGCCGGTGGCGCAGCTTGCGCGCCTGCTGACCTAGCTGCCAGGCCAGCGTGTGGCCATAGCGGAACAGCTCGATCAGGCTGACCCGGCCCAGCAGGTCGACGGCGGCCGGCGCGGCGCCGCGCGACAGGTACTCGAGGCCGAGGTTGACCGTGGCCAGCGCCTCGACCACGGCGCTGGCCAGCGCCGGCAGATCGTCGGGCGTGGCCGCGCGCGCGGCGGCCACCCGGTTGGCCAGTGTCACTAGCTGCCGCCGCACCTGATCGGAGGCCGCAGCCGCCAGCTCGTCGAGCGCGCGGCGCAGCAGCGGCGCCCGGCCGTGCTCGTCGACAAACAGGGCCAGCGCGGCGTCCGCGCTCTCGGCATCTGCCCCCACGTCGACGCGGCGGCTGCGCGGCGGCCGCCCGAGGTCGATCGGCGCGTAGATGGCGAGCGCCTCGTACAGATCGAAGTAGCCCAGATCGTTGAGCCGCCCCTGGCGCCAGCGCAGGCTGGCCTCCTCCAGCTCGCTCGGCAGCTCCCAGCGCGTGGCCTCGAGGTAGCGCGCCGCGGTCAGCGGCTCGCGCGCGATCAGACCGGCGACGATCTGCCGCGCCACCGTGGCGCCGATCTCGTCCAGCGGATCGGTCTGGTCGCGGTCGGCAGGCGGCAGCGGCGTCACGAAGGTCACCAGAAAACGATGGTCGGGCGTGCGCAGGCTGCCCTCGGGCAACGGCTCGGGCGCCGCCTCCTGCGCCAGGTCGTAGACCCGCGTGTAGAGCTTGAGCAGCAGCGTCACCAGCTCGGCGTCGAGGCCCATCACCTGCGCCAGCGCGCGCTCGCGGCTGGCCGCGTACAGCACGCTCAGCCAGCTCACCAGGCGATGCGGATCGATGCGGTCCCGCCGCCAGGCCTCGAGGTCGATAAAGCACTGCACCTGCGCCGCCGGCAGCAGCTCGATCAGCTCCAGGCTGTCGCTGACCCCGGCCGCATGGATCGCGATCAACAGGTCCTGCGGATGCAGGTTGCGCAGCACCTGGCGGCAGTTGGAGAGCCCGATCAGAAAATCGACGCGCCGCCCCGGCGCCAGCGCCAGCAACCTCTGCCGCAGCTCGGGCGCGGCCAGCGCCGCGGTCGCGCTCTCGGTTCCGGTCATGCCGGATCCCGTCGGCGCCGGACCGCCGCCAGCAGCAAAGCGATCGCCGCCGGCAACGCGCCCGCCGGCGGCGCCGCGCCCCGGCAGCCGCAAGCGCCCGCCGCAAACGCGACCTCGATGCCGGGCCCGGCCACGCCGTCGACGCTGACCCCGACCGCGGCGGTGGCGGCCGCGACCGGCGCCTCCAGCTCCTGCCGGTAGCGTCCGGTCGCCGGGTCGCGCTGCACGCTCTCGAGCAGGGTGCCGGCGCTGGCCGTGAAGAACACAGCGTGCGCCTCGTCGTCCGGCCCGAGCGCGTTTCCGAAGCGGTCGACCAGCGTCGCCTCGAGCGCCACCCGGCTGTAGCCGTCGGCGGGCGCTCCGGGCGGGGCGGCGGTGAGCCGCGTGCGCTCGGCCGCCACCGCGGCCGCCTCGAGCCGCAGATCGCCGACGCCGGCGGCGTGCTTGTAGCGATCGTCGCCGGCGAACTCGGCGCGCAGCGCGCCGACGTGCAACCCGGCGCGGGGCAGCCCGCCGACCGGCGTGGTGTCGAATGCCAACACCGCCACGCCGTCGCCGTTGGTCGTCGCCATGCCGAGCTCTTCGTCCGGATCGCCCCAGTCGTCGTCGCCGTTGAGGTCGCAGTAGAAGTAGATGGAGGCACCGGCGATGCGCTTGGCGACCCGGCCGGTGGTGCCGCTGCCGCTCTCCTCGGCGTCACCGTTCTCGTCGAGCAGCGTGGCGAAGATCTGGAGCAGATCGCCGAGCGCGGCCGCGTGCTCCGGCAAGAGCTGTACCACCACCGGCTCGCGGTGCAGCCGCAGCTCGACGCCGACGTGCGAGGTGGCGTGGCTGGCGTCGCCGCCGTAGCTCGCGACGAGCTGGTAGGCAACCCCGTCCGGGTCGGCGGCGTAGAGGTGATCGACGCCGTAGGCGCCGTCGACGAAGCGGATGCGCAGCGGCCCGGCGCGGCCGTCGCTGCCGGTGGCGAGCAGCGAGCCCGGGGTGTAGGAGATGCCGTGCTCGCCGTTGCTGACGAAAAAATCGACGCGCTGGCCGGCCAGGCCTGCGCCGTCGGCCGTGAGCACGACGCCGGCGAGCAGCGCGTCCGAGTAGTCGACGTCGGCGCCCGGCGCCACGGTGAGCGTCAGCGCGGTCGGCGTCTGCGTCAGGGCCAGCGCGAGCGGCGACCAGATCCACATGCGCAGCGACCATAGCGAGTGCCGGCCGGTCTGGCAACGCGCGGCGCGCGGCGCGAATGGCGCTTGGCCTGGCCCGCATTGTCGTTACAATCAGAGCCCGATCCACGCGGAGCGGCCCCATGCCGGGCGACGAGCACCAGCACGAGCAGCAGCATCGCGCCGCCCTGCGCCACAGTCAGCGCGGCGCGCTGTGGGGTGCGCTGATCGTGCTGGCGCTGTTCTTCGGCGTCGAGTTCGGCGGCGGCCTGTGGACGAGGAGCCTGGCGCTGGTGTCGGACGCCGGGCATCTGCTGACCGACGTCGGCGCCATCGCGCTGGCTCTGATCGCGCAGTGGTTCGGCGGCCGGCCGTCGGACGCGCGGCGCAGCTACGGCTACAAGCGGGCCGAGATCCTGGCCGCGCTGTTCAACGGCGTGACCCTGTGGCTGATAGCGGCTTTGATCTCGATCGAGGCGCTGCGCCGCTTTTTTAGGCCTCCCGAGGTCGCCAGCCTGGCGATGGTGGCCATCGCGACCGTCGGGATGCTGGCGCAGCTCGCGGTGGCCCTGATCCTGCGGCGCGCGCAGCGCGGCAGCCTCAACGTGCGCGGCGCCTACCTGCACGCGCTGACCGACGTGGCGCAGTCGGTCGGCGTGATCGGCGCCGGGCTGCTGATGGCGTACAGCGGGCGCTACTGGATCGACCCGGCGATCAGCCTGGCGATCGCGGCCCTGATCTTCTACGGCGGTGGCCGCCTGGTGCTCGAGGCCAGCCACGTGCTGCTCGAGGGCACGCCGCGCGAGATCGACGGCGACCTGCTGCTGCGGGCGCTGCAGCAGGAGGACGGGGTGCAGCGGATCGGGGATCTGCACGTCTGGTCGCTGACCACCGGCGACAACGCGCTCAGCGCCCACGTCGTCGCCGCCGGCGGTCTCGACGCGGCCGGCCGCGAGCAACTGCGCGGCCGGCTGGCGCAGTTGCTGCGCGATCAGTTCGGGCTCGGCCACGTCACCCTGCAGGTCGAGGCCGAGTGCCACCTCGGCGACGCCTGCGGCTGCAGCACCTGGCTGGCGGACGGCGCAGCCGGCAAGGCGCCCGGCAAGGCGTGATCGGGGATCGGCGATGAGCATGCAACCGCTGCCGCCAGGCGCCGACGGGACCGCGCTGCTGCTCTCGCTCGACGACCGCGCGGCCTGCGACAGCGGACAGGTCGGCGCCAAGGCTGCCTGGCTGGCCCGCGCGCGGCGGGCCGGCCTGCCGGTCCAGCGCGCCCACTGCGTGCGGATTCCGGCGCCGGGCCTGCGGCGCGGCGACGACGGTGCGCCGCCCCTGCCGCCGGCCATCGCGCACGCGCTCGAACGCTGGGGCCGCTGCTTCAAGCCGCTGGCGGTGCGGCTCTCGACGCCGGCCAGCGTCCCGCCCCGCGACTGGTCGGCGCGCGCGGCGCGCGGCCCGCGCCGGGCCGTCGGCCCGCGCGAGCTGACCGAGGTCGTGCGCGCCATGCTCGGCGCGCAGCAGGAGATGGCCGCGGATCCCGAGGCGGTGGGCAGCGCCATCCTGATCGCCGACGCGCTCGAGCCCGCGCTGATCGGGCACGCCCGCCCGTGCACGCCGCTGGGCGTGGCCGATCGGGTCTACCTGATCGAGGCGCTCGACCCGGCGCGGCCGGCCGCCATCCAGCGGATACCGGTGCGCGGCGACGGCTTCGGCGAGTGGCCGCCGGCCGGGCCGGCGCTGCTGACGCCGGCGCAGCTCGAGGCGATCGTCCGGCTGGCGGACGCTGCGGAGCAGTTGCTGGGCACGCCGGCCGCGATCGACTGGCTGTGGAGCGGCCCCCGGCTCTGGCTCACCAGGCTGGCGCCGCAGCGCGACGACCGCAGCGTGCTGACGCGCCTCGGCGCGCAGGCCGCGGGGCTCGAGGTCTGGTCCAACTTCGCGCTGCGCGAGAACCTGCAGCGGCCGATGACGCCGCTCACCTTCAGCATCTGGCGCGACGCCTTTTTGCCGATCGTGCTCGAGACGCTGACCGGCCTGCCCGGCCGCGCCACGCGCCAGCGCCGCATGTTGCCGGTCGACCGCATCTCGGGACGCATCTACTGGTGCGTCAACCGCCTGCGCGCGACGCCGATGGGCGCGCTGCTGCTGGCGATCGCGCGCTGGCTCGACCCCGGCGCCGGGGCCGAGCTGGCGCGGCTGCTCGATCGCCAGCAGGTCGAGCCGCCGCCGCTGACCGGCCCGCGCCGGGTCTGGGCCTTTGGCCACAGCCTGCTGGGCTTCTGGCGGCTGGTCCGGCGCACGCTCGCCGGGCTGGCCGCGCACGCCACCGCGCAGGGCTATCGCGCTGTTGCCACCGCCCAGCTTTGTGCCGCGGGCGAGCCGCTCGCCGGCCGCAACGACCAGGAGCTGATCGCCGATCTCGGCGCGGCGCTGGCGCAGAGCCGCGACTGCCTGCAGCGCGGACTGGCGCACGAGTTTCTCTCGGTGTGGGCGCTCTACCTGTGCCGCGCGCTCTGGCCGCGGCTGGCGCGGCGCAGCTTCGACGAGGTGGCGGCGCAGCTCCAGCCAGGGCCGGCGGCCGAGGTGGCGGTGGCGCTGCGGGCGATCGCGGCCGACCTGGCGGCCGTCGGCATCGCCGAGATTTCGGACGACGCCGGCTTCTGGAACCAGTCCCGGCTGCTGGAAGGCGCGGGCCTGGTGGCGCGCTCGCGCTGGCTCGCCCTGCTCGACAGCCACGGCCACCGCGGCGCGGGCGAGCTCGGCGTGAGCAGCCCGCGCTGGAGTGAGGATCCGACACCGCTGCTGCGCGCCCTGCGGTCTTTGCTCGGCCGCGGCGCACCAGCTCTTCTACCGTTGCGGGCCGCACTGGAAGATCGCGCCAGCGTCTCCGGGCTGGCCCGCCCCGAGTCGGCAGCACACCTGCCCGTGTTCGGCCGGCCGCTGTGCGCGGCGCTGCGCTACCTGACCTCGGTGGCAGCGCTGCGCGCGGTCCCCGGCAATGCCTTTGCCGCCTGCCTGCATCGACTGCGGGTGCTGCTGCTCGAGATCGGTCGGAGGCTGCAACAACGGAGCCTGATCGCCGACGCCCGCGCGCTGGATCTGCTCGAGATCGAGGAGGCCGAGGACCTGTTGCTGGCGCTGCGCAGCGATCTGCAGGCGATCGCCAGGCTGATCGAATCGCGCCGGCGCGCGCTGTTGCTCGACGCCGAGAGCGCTCCGCCTGACACCGTGCGCTCGGACGGCGCCCTAGACGCAGCGGGATCGCCCCCGTCCTCCGAGCGGCGGCTGACCGGCTTTGCCGCTTCGGCCGGCAGCGCGGTCGGCCGCGGCCGCATCGTTCGCGATCCCGACCGCGATCCGTTCGCCGCCGGCGAGGTGCTGGTCGCCTGCTCCGTGACGCCGGGCTGGGCGCCGCTGCTCGCCACCGCGGCGGCCGTGGTCACCGATTTTGGCGAATACGGTTGCCACGCCGCGGCCATGGCGCGCGAGCTCGGCATCCCGGCGGTGGTCGGCTGCCACGGCGCGCTCGCCCGCCTGCCGGACGGCGCCACCCTGAGCGTGAACGGCGACACCGGTGTGGTCGAGGTGCTCTCGGAGTAATACGAACTGGCCGCGCCGCACGGCGGCGCGAGCCGGGTGGGGGGACCCGTCGTGCGTTGCTGCCGGGGTGGGGCCCCGGCGGGATTCACTCCCGACGGGGCGGGGGCGGCCGACGCCCCCGCAGAAGAAACCGGAGGCCGCAGGGCCTCCCTGTTCTCTGCCGGTAGCCTTGGCGTCATTCGGATCAGCTCGGCGCATCGCGTGGCCGCGCCGCACGGCGGCGCGAGCCGGGTGGGGGGCCCCGGCGAGGTTCACCCTCGACGGGGGGCGGGCGCAGCGCCGCCCCAGTAAAAAAAAGCCCGGCGGTTGCGCGAGCAACTGCCGGGCTCTGGTGACCCCACGGAGACTCGAACTCCGGTCTGCGGCGTGAGAGGCCGCCGTCCTAGACCGCTAGACGATGGGGCCACGATCAGGACCGGGCATTTCTAGAGAACGGGCGGCGCGCTGTCAACGGAGAAAGCGCCGCAGCGCGGGCGCCTACCTCCGACGGTGCCGGAACAGCGCCACGCCGCACAGCGCGAGCAGCGCCAGCGCCGCCGGTCCTGCCGACGCCGCCCGGCACCCGCAGGTACCGTCGTCCTCGCCGCCCGTGCCGGCATCGGGCACCGGGCCCGCGTCCAGAGGCTGCTGGCCGGCGTCGGGCTGCTCGGTGCCGCACACGCCCCTGATGCAGCTCAGCGGCGACTGGCACCCGAGACCCTGGGCCACGTCGCAGGCGGCGCCCGCCAGGCCCAGGCAGGCATTGCCTCCACCGCTGGCCGGACCGCAGACGTACGGCCTGCCGCCCTCCGCGCAGTCGCGGTTGTTGACGGTGTAGCCGCAGCTCGTGATCACGGTGCCCGCGCAGGCGGGCAGAAAAGAATCTGGATCGCAGGTCTGCGACGTGGCGCAGACACCGCCCAGGCACCCCTCGACGGCGCCCACGTCGCAAGCCGTCAGCGCCCCCGTGCACGACGAGCCGGAAGTGGGAACGCACCAGTAGCCCTGGCAATCGGGATCGTTGGCGTCGGTGCAGTCGAGCAGACCGCAGGTCGCGTCAGCGCCGTAGCGGTCCACGCAATCGACGACGCGCAGTTGCCCACCCAGGCAATACTGCACGCTGTCGCCTTGGCATTGGCCGATGTAGGTGACCGTGCCGCAACCCACCGCAGCATCGGCCACTGTCGAATCGGGCGCTGCCGAATCGGGCACCGGGGCATCGGTCGCCGCCGAGTCGGTCACGGCCGAATCGGAAACGGCCGAGTCGAGCACCGTCGCATCGACCTCCGCCGCATCGGGCACCGTCGAGTCGGCCGCCGCAGCATCCGGCTGGACGCCGGTATCGGGCTCGCCGCCATCCTGCGCCAGCACTGACAGCGGCACCCACAGCAGGCCAGCCGCCCCGATCGCAAAGATCGCCCTTTTCATCTGCATCCTCCACATGTGGGCTCTTGCTAGCATTGAGCAACGGCAAACGCAACGCCGGCGTGCGCGCCGCGGGCACACAAAAAAAGGGCCCCTGTCTCCAGGGGCCCTCGGTGTCAACTCAGGTCGAAGCGCGCCGCTGTCTAGCGGCGGCGGATGAGCGCCATCCCGATCATGGCCACCACGATCGCGAGCGCCGAAGCACCGGCGTTGACGCCGCTGCAGCCGCAACCGCCATCATCATCGCCGCCGTCACCGGTGGCCGCGTCGCTGCCGCTGCTGGTGCCGGTGTCGCGGCGGGTGCCGGTGTCGCGCCGGCCAGCATCGGCCGATGCCGCAACGCAGGTGCCCTGGCCGGTGTTGCTGTTGCAGCGGAAGCCAGTGGCGCACTCCCACGGTGGATCGTGCGTCAGATCGCAGGTGCCGCCGGCCGTGCCGAGACAGCCATTCTCGCCCGTGCTGTCGGGAGCGCAGACATAGGGCTGGGTGCCGCCCTCGCTGCAGTCCATGGTCCACACGGCGCCGAGCACGCAGAACCCCAGCACATTGCCGGTGCAGGTGGAGGTATACGAGTCGTCGCAAGAGGACGTGGCGCCGCAGGTGCCGCCCTGGGAGCCGAGATTCAGACAGCCCTCGGGCGTACCGCACAGGATGTACTGGCCATCGCAATAGCCGCCGGTGACCGAGACGCAGCCATAACCATAGCAGTCCTCGACGCTGGTGTCGCAGTCGACCATAGCGCAAACAACATTGTTACCGACTTGGGAGCTGTATTCGTCGCAGTCGCCGCCGGTGAGCTCGCTGTCATAGCAGTACACCAGCAGGGTACCGCGGCACTCGCCCAGAATGTCGATGGTGCCGCACGGCCCGCCAAAGCCAGCGTCGACACCGGTGCCACCATCTTGCGGCGGCACATAGGTGTCGGGCGTGGCGGCGTCAGGGACGGCGGTGTCAGGGGTGGCGGCGTCGGTCGTGGTGGCGTCAGGCTCCCCTGCGTCCTGTGCCACGGCCACCAGCGGCAACGCCAGTAGCGCCAGCGTGCTCAACAATCCGAACAGCTTCCTCATCTTCATCCTCCAATTTAACGGCTCGCGTTGAGTCTTTACCTGTTAAAGACGGCGCGAGCCAAATCATACCTACCTATTCAGCTCAAGAGAAAATTGGCCTGTAAAGACAAAACGACAAAAAAAAGAAGATTTACGCCAGCTCGCTCAACAGGCGCAGCAACCGCTGAAGCTGCGAGGTGATCAAAAACTCGGCCAGCACCCGCCGCTGTGCCGACGCGGCGTAGCGCTGGCACGCCTCCGGGTCGCAAAACAGTGCCAGCAGGCTGTCTGCCACAGCGTCGGGGTTGGCCGGATCGTCGCACAGCAGGCCGTCGATCTCGTGCCGGAGCTGCAGCTTGATGCCGCTGGTGGCGCTGCCGATCACCGGCACCCCCTTGAACCCGGCCTCGGCCACGGTCAACCCGAAGCCCTCGCGCAGCGAGTTCTGGATGATGACGCTGGCCGCGCGCTGCAGCGCGTTGACGATGAGCGCGTTTTCGCGGGCCGATCCGGCCGGCAGCGCCAGGATGCAGACGTCGCGGGCCAGCTCCGGATCGAGCGCAGCGCAGGTCGCCACCACCTCGTCAAAGGCCGCCACCGCCTCGCGATCGTCGCCCAGCGCCGCCGGATCCGTGCTCGCCAGCACCAGGCGCGCGATCTCGATCCGGTGCTGCTCGGGCTCGCTCAGGTCGCGCAGCTCGCCGGCCGCCAGCCGCCGCTTGAGCAGGGCAAAGCCCTCGATCAGCGGCACCATGCCCTTGAGCCGATCCCAGCGCGAGATCTGCAGCACCAGCGGCCGATGCAGCAGCTCCAGCTCGCCCGGATCGCGCAGCCGGCCCTCGCGGTCCACCCGCTGCGCCGTGCCCGAGAACGGCCGGGCCGGGATCGACGCCGCGGGCTCGACCAGCCCGGCCGAGCAGAGCGTGCCCACCACCTGGTGCAGCGACAGCGTGCGGTTCTTGTCGCTGAGCGGGTCGACGCCGGGCGGCACCAGCGACGCGCGGTTGGTAAAGTACTGCGGGATGTACTCGGCGCAGTTGAACAGGCCGCGGTCGTAGGGCGTCAGGTGGTCCTTGAGAAAACGCCAGGCCGCACGCGTCTGCGGCTTGCGCTCGTCCAGCCCCAGCGTGCAACGCCACAGCGCGAGCGTCCGCCGCTCGCGCTTGAGCAGGGCGCCGATCGCGGCGGTGCCGATGCCGTGCACGAGCAACACGTCGTCGCGCGCGATCTGGGGTGCCAGCTCGCGCGCCGCCGCCTGGGCCTGCGCCTGGAACAGCGCCGCGTCCTCGTCGTCCAGGGTGTGCGCCAGCGCCGCGTCGCCCAGCACCAGCCGCCGCAGCCGGCGGTTGAGCTCGACCGCCCGGGCGTCGTCGGGCCGGTGCTGCCACCATTGCGCGTCGATGCCGCAGGCGCGCAGCAGCGCCACCAGCGACGGCAGCATCTCGGCGTCGCAGCCGACGCCGGAAGCCTCGCTGATCACGATCACCCGGCGCTGCCGCAGCCGCTTGACGGCGTGCTGCGCCTCGTGCCTCAGCTCGGCCAGCGTGGTCAGCAGGCCGGGCACCTGCTCGTATTCGGCGAGCTGCAGCTCGCGGTCGACGGGGGCGATCTGCAACATGGCGCTACCAGGGCTCGGCCAGGTAGCCGAACTGTTGTCTGAACGCCTCGGGCGTGGTGTTGGCGACCAGCGCGAGCTGAGCCAGCCGCTTGGGATCGTCGATGTCGCTGCGCTCGATGCGGATCATGTACTCGCGCGCCACCCGGTAGTAGTCGCCGTCGACGTCGACGCGCCGCACCTTGGTCTTCTTGGTCTGCGGGTCGAGCATCTCGTCGAAGCCGATCGGCACCAGCTTGCCGTCGATCATGCAGATCATGGCGCCGTTGCCGCCCTCGAGCAGGTAGCGCACGGCGGCAAAGCCCAGGTCCTGGGTGTACTCCATGTCGTACGGGATGGGAGCCTGGCAGCGCAGCTCGTAGCCGATGTTCTTGTCGACGATGGTGACGTCGACTCCGCGCGCCTTGAGCCGCTTGCGCACCTCGTTCTTGAGCAGCCGGCCGAGCTCGATCTCGGCGAAGCGGATGTTGCCGTGGGCGTCGCGCTCGACGTCGTCGATCCCCTGCAGATCCTCGGGCGGGATGTGCGCGGCCAGCCCCTCGGCCAGGCACACCACGCCGTAGTTGCGGTCGCGCAGCTTGCGCTTGAGCACCGCGCCCTCGAGGATGTCGCACAGGTTGCCAAACCGGATCGGCTTGCCGCGGAACTCCTCGGGGATGATCGCCAGCGTCGCGCTCGCCGCCTTGGCCACCCCCAGCGCCAGGTGGCCGGCCGAGCGCCCCATCACCACCAGGTAGTACCAGCGGGCCGTGGTGGTGGCGTCCTCCAGGATGTTCTGCACCAGCGCGCAGCCGAGGTGGCGCGCGGTCTGGTAGCCAAAGGTCGGCATGGTGCCGGGCAGCGGCAGATCGTTGTCGATGGTCTTGGGCACGTGGGCGACGCGGATGCGGTTCTCGGCCTTGCGGTTGATCATCTGCGCGGTGTTGGCCGTGTCGTCGCCGCCGATGGTGACCAGGAAGTCGACGCCGAGCGCGGTCAGGGCGTCGATGGTGCGCGCCATGTCCTCCTCTTGCTTGGTCGGATTGACGCGCGAGGTGCCGAGCACCGAGCCGCCGAGATAGTGGATGCGCGAGACATCGTCGACGTCGAGCTCGAGAACATGCTTGGTGTCGCCCTTGACCAGCCAGCGGCAGCCGTCGCGCAGCCCGTACACCTTGAGGCCGGCCTCGCGCGCCTCGATGGTGGCCGCGCGGATCACGCCATTGATGCCGGGCGCGGGGCCGCCGCCGACGAGGATGCCGAGGGTCTTGCCGCGATGCACGGCACGGGATTCGCTGGTCGCCATGTCACGCTCCTGTTGTCCGCGGGCGATCTGGCCCGCCCTGATCTCCGGGATCCGCTTTGTAGCGCAAACCGCCGGCTTTGGCACCCGAAGCGCGCGGCCGCCGCCCCGTCCCCGGCCGGCCCGCCGACGCCGCGGGCTCCCCCGCCAGCGGTGGCTAGGGCGCGGCGCCCTCGAGCTTGAGCGCCTCGGTCGAGCCGAGCGGCTTGGGCACC
Organism: Deltaproteobacteria bacterium; assembly: GCA_016934455.1. Taxonomy (GTDB): domain Bacteria; phylum Myxococcota; class JACRCW01; order JAFGSX01; family JAFGSX01; genus JAFGSX01. The sequence continues at coordinate 20,011 of JAFGSX010000006.1, read as the reverse complement.
AGGTAGATCTCGATGCGGCGGTTGCGCGACCTGCCGTCCTCGTTGGCGTTGGGCGCGATCGGCGCGTACTCGCTGCGCGCCTCGGCGCTCATGTTCGAGGGGCTGACGCCGTTTTCCTGCATGAACTTGGTGACCGTGATGGCGCGCGCCGCCGACAGCTCCCAGTTGCTGGCGTACGGCAGATCCTTGCCCACCGGTACGTTGTCGGTATGGCCCTCGATCCGGATCCGGCGGTCGGTCAGGTTGCGCACCGCGCCCGCAACCGCCTGCAGCGTCTGCTTGCCCACGTCGTTGAGATCGGCCGAGCCGGAGGGAAACAGCACCTTGTTGGGCATCTCGACCACCACCCCATCGCGCAGCCGGCGCAGCGCGACCCGGCCCTGGGCGACCTCGGCCTTGAGCGCCTTCTCCAGCTCGGCGTAGTGGGTGGTCTGCTCCTCGAGCTTGCGCTTCTCCTCGAGCAGTTGCTGCTGCCGCTTGGAGAGCGTGGCCTGCGCCTCCTCGAGGCGCGCCACCTCGCCGCGCAGCGAGGTGTTCTGCGACTCGCGCTCGGCGACCGCCCCCTCGAGGCCGCGGATGCGCACCGCGTCGGCGTTGAGCTGGCCGCGAGCGCCGTCGAGATCCCGCAGCGCCTGGTCGCGCTCGCGCACCATCCCGGTGCGCTCGGACTCCAGCTTGGCCACGTGCTCGCGCCAGCGCTGCTCGTCCTGCAGCACCAAAAAGGCGTCGGTGCTGCCGTTGGAGGACGACACCGCGCGGCACTCCTCGTTGAGGATGCGGGTCAGCTCGGTCATGGCCAGCGCGTCGCGGCCGGCGATCGCCTCGGCGGCCCGGCCGTTGGCCACGTCGAGCACCTGCTTGTAGGCCTCTTCGCGCTGCCACTGCCGCCACGCCTCGATGCCGAACAACGCGGCCGCGCCCGCCGCCACGGCGCCCAGCGCACCCAGGCCGGCGACCGTGGCCAGCGCGGCATTGCGGTCGAGATGGGCATAGCCCGCCAGGCCGGCCGCGGTGCCCACCGCTCCGACCGCGACCGCGCCGCCGCCCAGAGCCGGGTAGAGCTGCCATGGCCACTGCGCGGCGAGGTACGCCCGGGAGCAGCGGTCATAGGATTTCTCCGCGCCGCGGTAGGCGCCGGCGACCTCGGGCGCCGAGCCCTTGGGCAGCGGAGGCAGCGGCGACGGCGAGACGGTCGCGCAGCCGACGGCGCACAGCGCCGCGATCGAGACCGCCAGATGTCGATGCCCGGATGGTCCGTTAGCCATGTCCAGCCTCCTTGCCGGGGCGTCGTTGCGCTGACCCGACGTTATAATAGACAACCGAGACCGCGGCGATACCCGAAACCGACGGCGGATCCGAAATCGGCGCCGGCGGCTCATCGCCGCGCGACAAATCGCGCCGGCGTGCTACACTGCCTTTCGTCAACTTTGCCTCGGGTGCCCAATGAAGAATCGTCTTGCGCTGCTGGTCATTCCCTGTCTGTTTCTCTTTGTGTGCCGCTGCCAGTGCGAGCCGGAGCCCGGCACCGATGCCGGCCCCGGCGTCGACGCCAACGGCGGCCAAGACGCCGGCCCCGGCGTCGATCGCCAGGGCACCGATGCCTCCGGCAGCGATGCCTCCGGCAGCGACGCCTCTCAGCCCGACAGCGCGACCGCGGTGGAGACCTGCACCGGCGCGCCGACCACGGTGGCCAACCCGGGCGAGTGCGAGGTGGTCGCCGGCAACACCACGACCATGGTCGTCGGCACGGTGCTGACGCCGGGCCGCGTCTACGAGCGCGGCGCCGTGGTCTTCAACGCCAACGGCGTCATCGACTGCGTCGGCTGCGACTGCTTCGGCAGCGCCGGCGCGGCCAAGAAGATCATCTGCAACGGCGTCGCCATCTCGCCCGGGCTCATCAACACCCACGATCATATGGGCTGGATGGCCGACATCCCGCGCGCGCCGACCGCGCCCGGCACCATCCGCTACGAGCACCGCCACGACTGGCGCAAGGGCGATTCGTCAGACGGCGAGCCCAAGATCACCACCGCCGGCGGCGCCACCACCGACCAGAAGATCTACGGCGAGCTGCGCTTTGTGCTGGGCGGCGCCACCAGCATCAACGGCTCGGGCACCGCGCCCGGCTTTCTGCGCAACCTCGACAACGCGGGCGGCCTCGAGGGGCTGCCCGAGGGCAAGGTGCTCTACTCGACCTTTCCGCTCGGCGACAGCGACGGCACTCAGCTCAGCACCGGCTGCGGCTATCCCAGCTACGACAGCGCGAGCGCGGTGGCCTCGGCCAACGCCTACACGCCGCACGTGAGCGAGGGCATCGACGACTACGCCTTCAACGAGTTCCTGTGCCTGAGCGGCAACGCCGCGGGCGGTCAGGATCTGCTGGGCGCAAACGCCGGCATCATCCACGGCGTCGGCTTCAGCGCCTCGGCCATCGCCGAGCTGACAGCGCGCGGCGCCAAGCTGATCTGGTCGCCGCGCACCAACATCTGCCTGTACGGGGAGACCGCCGCGGTCACGCTCTACCACCGGCTCGGAATGCCGATCGGTCTCGGCAGCGACTGGATCCCGTCCGGCTCGATGAACATGCTGCGCGAGCTGGCCTGCGCGGCCTTTCTCAACGACAACTACTTCGGCGGCTACTTCAGCGAAGAGGATCTGTGGCGCATGGCCACCATCGGCGCTGCCCGCTCCACCGGCGTCGCCAACAGCATCGGCGTGCTGCAGGCCGGCAAGATCGCCGACCTGGCGCTGTTCCGGGTAGGCCAGGGCGACCACTATTCCTCGGTGGTGCGCGCCGAGCCCGACGACGTGGTGCTGGTCATACGCGGCGGCAAGGTGCTGTCCGGCCGCGCCGCGCTGGTGGCCGCGCTCGAGAGCAACTGCGACCCGCTGGATGTCTGCGGCAGCCAGTACCGGGTGTGCGTGCAGCGCGAGGTGGGCAAGTCCCTGAGCACGCTGCTGGCCTCGGTCGGTCAGATGTACGATCTGGTGGTCTGCGGCACACCTCCCAACGAGCCCACCTGCGTGCCCTACCGCGGCGAGAACGAGTCGGTGATGGGCTCCACCGTCTACACCGAGCCGCCCAACGCGGCGGACCTCGACGGCGACGGCATCGCCAACGAGCAGGACAACTGCCCCACCATTTTCAATCCCAAGCGGCCGTTCGACCACGGCAAGCAGGGCGACTTCGACAACGACCTGATCGGCGACGTCTGCGATCCCTGCCCGCTGGACGCCAACACCGATCAGTGCACGGTGTTCGATCCCGACGACGCCGATCGCGACGGTGTGCTCGACACCGTCGACAATTGCCCGGGCGTGCCCAACCCGGCGCCGCAGTCGGACCGCGACAACGACGGCCACGGAGATCCGTGCGACCCGTGTCCAGACGTGGCCAACCCCGGCAACGCCGGCTGCCCGACCACCATCCACGACATCCAGGACATCGCCTCGGCCAGCCACCCGGACGTCGGCTCGCGCGTCGCGTTCGAGTGCGCGGTCACCGCCGTCGGGCTCAAGGGCATCTGGTGCCAGGAGCGCAGCGGCGGCGCCTGGTCGGGCATCTACGTCTACGCCAACGCCACGCCGACCGCCAACGACGGCACCGCGACTCCGCGCACCCCGGTCCGGGGCGACGACCTCCGGATCGACGGCGTCTACAGCGAGTACTTCGATATGACCGAGATCGAATCGCCGACGCTGACCTGGCTCCGCTCGGGCGCGGTGCTGGCGCCCGCGGTGGTCGACGCGGCCGACGTGGCCAACGGCGGCAGCCTGGCCGAGCAATACGAGGGCGTGCTGATCCGGGTCAACGACGTGACGGTCACGGTGCAGAACGCCGACGCTCCCGGCGACTACGACGAGTTCGCGGTCACCGGCGGCCTGCGCGTCGACGATTTGATCTACCAGGAGCTGGACAACACATTTGCCGTCGGCACCTCGTTCTCGGCCCTGGTCGGCCCGCTGCACTACTCCTTCAGCAACTTCAAGATCCTGCCGCGCGACGCCAACGACGTCATGAGCGGGCCGGCCACGCTGGCGCGCTTCAGCGACAGCCTGGTCTACGCGCGGGTCGGCGCGGCGGCCACCTCCACCGTCCCGCACGGCCTGTTCGTCGAGATGACCAGGCCGGTCGAGGCCGACACCACGGTCGCCCTGGCGCTGGCGCCGGGTGGCATCGCCCAGATACCGGCCTCGGTCGTGGTGCCCAACGGCGCCAGCCGGGCCGAGGTGCTGGTGCAGGGATTGGCCGCCGCCGCGGATCCGGCGCACATCACGGCCACCATCGGCAGCGCCAGCGCCGGGGCCGATGTGCGCGTGCTGGCCGACGACCAGACGGTTCGCGTGGTCTCGATCGCTCCGGCCACGGCCACGGTGCTGACCGGCGCCACGACCAGCTTCGAGGTCGGCCTCGACCTGCCGGCCCCGCTCGGCGCCGCCACCGTCGATCTCAACGCCGGCCAGGTCGGCACCGTCATGCGCAGCATGACGATCCCGTTCAACGCCATGAGCGGCAGCTTCGAGCTGGTGGCTGCCGCCACGCCCGTGGTCGGCAGCGTCAGCGCCACCCTCAACCACACCGTCAGCGCGACGGTGACGGTCGTCGATCCGAGCGCGCTGGTGCAGGATCTCTCGGGCTACCAGTTGATCCAGACCGAGAGCGCCCGCACCTTCACCATCCCGGCCAGCACCACGGTGCCGATCGGCGGCTACCTGATCGTGGCCCGCAACGCGGCCAAGGCTTCGTTCGAGTCGTTCTGGCAGGTCACGCTCGGCAGCAACGTGGTCTACTTGAACTCGGGCGACACCTTCCCGATGATCAACGGCGCCGAGACCTATTCGCTCAAGCGCGCCGGCGGCGTCGACATCGTCGACGGTCCCACCGTGGCGCTGACCATCGGCAAGTGCTACCAGCGCAAGCTGCCGCTGCAGAGCGCCAACTCCGAGGCGGCCTGGAACATCATCGGCGCGGCCGCTGGCAGCGGTTCCAACCCGGGCGGCGGCCAGATCCTGGGCACCCCGCCCAACGGCGCCTACATCAGCGAGTTCTGCGACACCATCGGCAGCGGCACCTACAACAACGAGTTCGTCGAGATCTACGTCGACGGCCCGGTCGAATAACCGCCTAACCGCTCGCCCTGGACAGGCGCACCGATTCCCATGGCCGAGCTGATCGCAACCCTGGCGATCGTCTTCTGGGTCGCCACCTTCATCCGCGCCCAGGTCGCGATCCGGCGCACGCCCCGGCTCACGGCCGCGCCGCCCGGCCGACCGCCGCCGCACGTCGTGGCGCTGGTGCCGGTGCGCGACGAGGCGGACGGCCTGCGGCCGTTTTTGGCCGCGCTCGCCGCGCAGCGCGGGGTCCGGCTCGACGCGCTGTTCTACGACGACGGCTCGACCGACGGCTCGGCGTCCCTGCTCGACGCCGCGGCCGCCGGCGATCCGAGCTGGCGGGTGGTGCACGGCAGCGGCGAGCTGCCCGCCGGCTGGTGCGGCAAGACGCACGCCCTGACCCGCGGCCTCGAGGCCTACGGCGGCGGCGCCGAGCTGCTGCTGTTCATCGACGCCGACGTCGAGCTGGCGCCTGACGCCGTGGCGGCGCTGGTGGCGGCGCTCGAGGTTAACCGCGCCGATGTCGTCTCGCCCCTGCCCGAGCTGGCGTGCGACGGCTTCTGGGCCGGCCTGCTCGGACCCAACTTCGCCAGCGTGGCCACGCTGCGCTTTCCGCCGCCGCGGGTCAACGACGCGGCCGATCAGTGCGCCTTTCTCAACGGCCAGGCGATGCTGTTCCGCCGCGCCGCCTACGCCGCCAGCGGCGGCTTTGCCGCGGTACGCGGCGAGGTGCTCGAAGACGTGGCGCTGGCGCAGCGCGCCAAGGCGCAGGGGCTGCGGCTGCTGGTGGTCGACGGCCAGGCGCTGGTGCGCACTCGCATGTACGGCACGCTGGCCGAGCACGTGGCGGGCTGGAGCAAGAACCTGTTCGCGCTGCTCGGGTCCAGCCGCCGGCGGGCGCTGGGCGTGGCCGGCTTCGTGCTGCTCATGTCCTGGCTGCCGCTGGCGTCGCTGCTGGCGGGCCTCGCCGCCGCCATCGCCGGCGATCGCTGGAGCGCGGCCGCGGGAGCCGTCGGCTGGCTGTTGCCGACGAGCTTTCAGATCGCGCTGCGCGCGCGCGCCCGCGCCGCGCCGCTGTTTGCGCCGCTGGCGCCGCTGGCGTCGGCGATCGTGGCTGCCACGCTGGTGCGGGTCAGCTTCGGCCGCTCGCCGCTGACCTGGAAGGGCCGCGCCTACGCCAACCCCCGGGCTGCCGCCAGCGTCGCTTCGCGCTTGAGCGATGGCAGAGGAAGTTGCTAGCGTGGGCAGTATGATCACCCTGCGCTGTCTGCTGCTGGCTGCGGTCACCGGCTCGGCCCTGGCCGCCTGTACTCCCGATACCCCCAACCCCACCTTCGACGGTGGTGGCGTCATCTATTGCTCGACGACGCGCGATTGCCCGGAGCCTCTCTACTGCATCAACTTCGTCTGCCGGCAGGCGCCGCCCGACGCCGCACAGTCCGATCGCAGTGCGCAGGATGCCGGCCCGCGCGACCGGCGAACCGACGCCGCGGCGCCGGACCAGGCGGCGCGCGACAGCGCGGACGACGACTGCGGCTGCACGCAGCCGGACGCGGCCCAGCCCGATTCGGCCGAGCCCGATTCGGCCGAGCCCGACGCCGCTCAGGCGGATGCCGCGCAGCCGGACGCTGCCGAGACCGACGCGGCTAGGGAGGACGCGGCGCCGCCGGACAGCGGGTCCGAGGACACGGCGAGCGCGGACAGCTAGCCCGTCACTGCGGCGCCGACGCCGCGCGGCCGAGCATGGCGTCGAGATCCCTGGGCACCTGCGGCTGCAGCAGGTTGACGCCGGTGACCGGCCACTTCAGATAGGCCGCGGCGCGCTCGAGGTGCCGCAGCAGCGGCTCGTCGACCACGCGCTGGAAGCCGGCGCGGCCGGCGTGGCGCAGATAGGTGCGGCCCTGCCGGCGCACCACCACGCCCTGGTGGGTGACCCGAAACGGTATCGAGCGGTAATCGGCGCGCACGATCGAGAGCACGCTGCCGGCCGGGATCCGGTCGGCGACCTCCGGCACCGCGGCGATCGGGATCACCGGCAGCTCGAAGGTGCCGACCGGGATCATCTCCGGCGTCAGCGGCGGCAGGTTCTTGGCGCGGCTCTTCTGCCAGACGTCGGGGCCGAGCCGCTTGCTCGCCAGCGCGGTGCGCTCGCCACCGATCCGGCGCGTGACGTCGACCAGAAAGCCGGCGCGGATGTTGTTGGGCACCCACTGCGCCATCGGGAAATGATTGCGCCGGCCGAACTCGGCGCTACCGTCGCGATAGCGGATGCGGTCGAGCAGCGCGTGCGCGCTGGCCAGATCGGGCGCCAGGCTGAGCGCGAGCACGGTCTCGACGAAGGTGGTGCAGTCGAACGCCGCGACCGTGAAGCGCGGGTCGGGATCGGGCGACGGGCCAGCCCCCTCGCCCAGCGGCGACAGCCGGTAGGGCGCATCGAGAAAGCGGCGCGACACCAGCTCGACGCGGCGACCCAGGTCGGGTTCGGCCTGCGCCGCCGCGATCAACAGCTCGAGCGCCGCGTCGTCGGGCGGATCGTAGCTGTGCGCCGCCGGCGCGGCCGCGCCGATCCAGACACCGGCGACGGCGCAGATGACCGGGACCGCCAGCATGGTCAGGCCCGGGGTTTGGGCAGATCGAGGTCGACCTTCCAGCCGCCGTCCTCGAGCACCATGCGCAACTGCTGCTTCTCGTCGGCGTCGTCGATCAACTCGAGCACCGCCTTGCCGCCCGACTGCGTGATCACCTCGACCCGCACCACCTCGCGCATGGTGCGCACCAGGCCGCTTTCAAAAAGCACCTCCTTGACCGGCCGGCGCGCGCTGCCCGGCGGCGCCTTGGCCTGCCAGAAGGCCTCCAGGCCGTCGCGGGTCTGACGGGAGAAGCCGTTCCAGGCCGCCTCGGCGTCACCGCGCCGCAGCGCCGACAGAAAACCCTGCAGCGCGGCCTCGGGGTCTGAGCCGCCGCGGCAGCCGACGGCCAGCGCCAGCCCGACGACGGCGAGCAACAGAGATGGCAAGATGCGACGTCGCATGTCCGGCAGTATAGCACGGGCGATCGCGCTGGCGACCGCGCGCTGACCGCTGGCCAGCGCCGACGCGCCGTTCTATAACGCGGCCATGGCCAGGTTGCCGCCGCTGGAGACGCTGAGCACCGACGACCTCGAGCGGCTGATCGCGCACCACAACCACCTGTACCACGACCTGCACCGGCCCGAGATCAGCGACACCGACTACGACCGGCTGATACGCCGCCTGCGGCGCCTCAGGCCCGCCAGCCCGCTGCTCAGCGACCTGGGCGAGACCGTCGCCGGCACCGCCGTCGCGCACCTCACCCCCATGCTCAGCCTCGACAAGGCCTACAGCCGCGACGAGGTGCTGGCCTTCATCGAGACGCCCCGGACCAAGAAGCGCAAGATCGTCGGCGCGCTGGTCCTCTCGCCCAAGATCGACGGCGTGGCGTGCAGCCTGCGCTACGACGCCCGGGGTCGGCTGGCGCAGGCGGCCACCCGCGGCGACGGCGAGCGCGGGGAGGACGTCACCGCCAACGCGCGCCGGGTGCAGGCCATCCCGCAGCAGCTCGACGGCGGCGCGGTCGAGGTGCGCGGTGAGCTCTACCTGGCGCGGTCCCGGTTCGAGGAGAAGTTCGCCGGGACCTTCGCCAACGCCCGCAACCTGACCGCGGGCGCCATCAAGCAGAAGGACCCGCAGCGAACCGCCGACTACGGCCTCTCCTTCTTCGCCTACGACCTTCTCGAAACCCCCGGCGGGTCTCCGGCACGGGATCTGCGCCTGGGCTGCGAGTGGGACAAACGGCGGTGGCTCGAGCAGCACGGCTTTGCCGTGCCGCCGATGCTGCGCGTCGAGTCCGCCGATTTCGACGCCGTGTGGGACGCGGTGCAGCGGACCGCGCAGGCCGCGCGCGACCTCGACTGCGATGCCGACGGCGTCGTCATCAAGGCCGACGACCTGGCCGAGCAGCGCCGGCACGAGCGGACCGCGCACCATCCGACCTACGCCATCGCCTTCAAGTTCCAGGGCGACACCGGCGAGTCGACGCTGCAGTCCGTCGAATGGAGCGTCTCGCGCACCGGCCGCATCACGCCGGTCGCGATCGTCGATCCGGTCGTGCTCAGCGGCGCCAGCGTCAGCCGCGCCTCGCTGCACAACCTCGAGTACTTCGAGAAGCTGGGCGTGACCGACGGCTGCCTGGTGCAGATGACCCGCCGCGGCGAGGTGATCCCCCACGTCGAGAGAGTGGTGCAGGCGGGCGACCGCGCCAGCGCCGTCCCCGGGCGCTGCCCGTCCTGCGGGGCGCCGACCGAGCGCCGCGACAAGTTCCTGTTCTGCACCAGGCCCGACACCTGCCACGACGCGCTGGTGGCCGCGCTCGACCATTTCTGCAAGGTGTTCGAGATCGACGGGTTTGGCTGGGAGCACCTCGACGCGCTGGTGCGCCAGGGTCTGGTCAGGCGATCGGCCGATTTCTTCGAGCTGACCGCGGAGCAGCTTCTCTCGCTCAAGGAGAGCGCGCTCGCGCCGGCGCCGGATCAGGAGCCCAAGCAGGTGCGGATCGGCGAGGTGCTGGCCAACAAGCTGGTCGACGCCATCGCCGCCCGCCGCAACATCCCGCTCGCCACCTTCCTGGTGGCGCTCGGCATCGAGGACCTGGGGCCGGTGATGGCCGACAAGCTGGTCGATCACCTCGGCGCGCTCGACCCGATCCGGCGCGCCACGGCCGAGCAGCTCGCGCAGATCGAGGGGCTGGGCGAGGAGCGCAGCCGCAACATCGCCGACGGGCTGCGCCAGCTCGGCCCGCGCATCGACGAGTTGCTGCGGCACGTGCAGGTGACCATGCCCCGCGCCGCCGCGCCGAGCGACCATCCGCTGTCGGGCAAGTCGGTGGTCTTTACCGGCGGCCTGATCCGGCTCGACCGCAAGAGCGCCCAGAAGCGCGTGCGCGCGGTCGGCGGCACCACCCCGGGCAGCGTGGTCAAGGACCTGGACTACCTGGTGGTCGGCGACGAGGGCTCGCCGCTGCGGGGCGACAACAAGAAGTCGAGCAAGCAGCAGAGCGCCGACAGGTACAACAAGGCCGGCGCCGGGATCCAGATCATCACCGAGCAGCGCTTCTTCGAGCTGCTCGAGGGGAAGGGTGAAAAATAGATGACCGCGCATCCCTGCCGCTGGCTGGCGCTCGCTGCGCTCCTGGTGCCGGCGCTAGTCCGGGCCGAGGATCCGGATGAGACCGCCGCCGAGTCCGCGCCCGCGCCCACGGTCGCCCCGGCGCCGCCGCTGGTGGTCACCGCATCGACGGACTCCGCGCCGCCCGCCACGCCGCCGGAGCCCGAGCCGCTCGACTCCACCGGCCGCGCGAGCTCGGTGCTCGAGCAGCGGCAACTGGAGGACGCCAACCCGCGCACCGCGCCCGAGGCTCTGGCCGGCCTGCCGGGCGTCACCGTGCAGCAGACCTCGCCCTGCGGCGGCTCGCCCATCATCCGCGGCCTAGTCGGCAACCAGGTGCTGGTGCTGGTCGACGGCATCCGTCTCAACAACGCGATCTGGCGCACCGGCCCACTGCAGTACCTCAACACCATCGACCCCGAGGCGCTCGACCGCGTCGAGGTGCTGCGCGGCCCGGCCAGCGTGCGCTTCGGCAGCGACGCGCTGGGCGGCGTGGTGCAACTGCACACCAAGAGCCCGCACTTCCTCGACGAGGGTTTCGACCTGCACGGCGAGCTCGCCGCCGGCTACCGCTCGGCCGCCGACGCCAAGCAGGTGCGGATCGAGGCCGCCAGCGGCAGCCGCAGCCTGGCGGTGCGCGGCGGCGGCGACCTGGCCGAGTTTGGCAACCTGCGCGGCGGCAGGGCCACCGGCGTGCAGGATTTCTCGAGCTACCGCCAGGGCGCGGCCGAGGCCAAGGTGCTGTACGAGCCGCTGACCGGGCACCTGCTGACCGCGAGCTACCTGGGGATGCGCCAGCTCGACGCGCCGCGGCCCGACAAGTGCAGCCGCTACGGCAATGGCCAGATCAAGGACTGCCGCACGGTCGCGGAGCAGAACCTGGACCTGGCCGGCCTGGGTTACCGGACGCGCCAGCTCGGCCTCTTCGACGACGCCAGCGCCCAGCTCTCGCTGCAAAACTTCCACGAGCTGACCGAGCGCCTGCGCTGGGACCGCGGCCGGCTCGAGACCAAGCAGGACGACGACCTGGTGTTGGGCGGCAGCGCCCGGCTGGCGCACAGCCCGCTGCAGCTCGGTCCGGTCGCGCTCCACACCACCGTCGGCGGCGAGGTCTCGCACGACCTGGTCGACAGCCAGGCCTGGCGCAAGAGCCTGCGCAGCCTGGACGCCGAGACCGAGGCCGGCCGCGGCGAGCCGATGCCAGCGGACACCACCGTCGCCGACGACAGCCAGTACACCGCGGGCGGGCTGTTCGTCGAGGAGCGGCTGACGCTGGGGCGCCGGCTGTCGGCGGTGGCGGGCGCGCGCTTCAGCGGTTTTCGCGCCAGCGCCGCCGACGCCAGCGGCGTGCGCCTGGAGCAGCCGCTCGACCGCAGCTTCGGCGCCCCGTCGGCCAGCCTGTTCGGCGAGTACCGGGCCCCGCTGCCGATCAGCGTCGGCCTCGGCGTGGCGCACGGCTTTCGCGCGCCCAACTTGTACGACCTGACCGGCCGCGACGTGTTCGGCGGCGGCTACGAGTTCGCGGACGCGGTGGCGCTCGGGCCCGAGCGCATCACCAGCATCGAGGGCGTCTGGCGCTTCGACCTGGGCCCGCTGGGAGGTGCGGTGGCGGCCTACGCCAGCGCGCTGCACGATCTGATCGTGCGCCGGCCGGGCCTCTACCAGGGCCGCGACCGGTTCGACGGCGAGCTGGTCTTCAAGCGGCAGAACGCCGGGCTCGGTCTGCTCTGGGGCGCCGAGGCCGAGGCGCGGCTGGAGCTGCCGGCCCACACCGAGGCCTACGGCACGCTGAGTTACTGCTACGGACAGGACATCACCAACGCCGAGCCGCTGTCGCGCATCCCGCCGCCCAACGGCACGGTCGGCCTGCGCTCCTACCCGGTCGACCGGCTGATGCTGGGCGTCTACTCGCTGTGGGCGCTGGCGCAGACGCGGCTCTCGGCGCGCGACCTGGCCGATTCGCGCATCCCCGCGGGAGGCACGCCGGGCTACTTCGTGCTCGGCCTGCGCGCCAGCTTCCTGGCGCTCGAGCACGTCTTCGTGAGCGCGGCGCTGCACAACCTGCTCGACACCAGCTACCGCGTGCACGGCTCCGGCGTCGACGAGGCCGGTGTCGAGGGACAGCTTCGGGTCGAGGTGAGGTTCTGACCGCGACCGCGGTCACCAGCCGATCTGGTTGACGTTGGGGACCCCGCTGTTGTCCTTGACCGGCTTGGGCGACACCACCTTGAACGGTTTTCCGTCGGCGTCGATCTCGGCCACCATCAGGCTGTCGTAGATCGTCTTCAGGTCATTGCGGTAGGCGGGAAACGAGCGCTTCATCGCCTCGAAGTGCAGGGTGAACAGCACCGGCCCGCTGACCACGTACAGCTCCTCGACCGCGATCGTGTACTCGGTGTTGCCCTGCCAGTCGAACTCGAAAGAGCGCACCGAGGCCGGCTTGCCCGCGATCTTGAGCCGGCCGCCGCCGCCGTCCTTGAAGTGCGGCAGCTTGCGCAGCGCCTTGGCCGCGTTGAGCGCCACGTTCTCGGTATCGGCGTCCTTGGGCACGCTGCGCATGCTGAGCGTCAGCTCGGCGCGGTCCATCCCTTTTTGCGCGCTGGCGACCAGGTCGCCGCTCTTGTTGAGCTCGTAGCTCCAGCCGCCGGGGAACCCGAGCGCGTAAAAGCCCTTGGGGTGAAAAAACGGCGCCGGCTTGGGCGGGCCAAAGATCTCCATCTGCGCCGGAGCCAGCCCGGTCAGCGCGATCGCGACGACGACGATAGGTATGTGGCGTGCACGCATGTTCTCAGTCTACCATACATTCATGACCTCGTCCGGCAACGCGCTCGACGCGCGCCAGCGGCGGATCGTCGCGCTGGGATTGCTGCTGCTGACGCTGCTGGCCTATCTGCCGGCCCTGGGCGCCGGCCTGTTGTGGGACGACCGGATCATCACCGACGGGCCGTTGCTCAAGACCCTGGCCGGGCTGCGCGCGATCTGGCTCGAGCCGTCGCAGATCCACAACGAGTTCCACTACTGGCCGCTCTTCTACACCACGCTCTGGCTCGAGCACGCGCTGTGGGGCGACACGCCGACCGGCTATCACGTCAGCAACCTGCTGCTGCACGCGCTCAACAGCATCCTGGCCTGGCACCTGCTGCGCCGGCTGCGGGTGCCCGGCGCGCTGGCCGCGGCCGCGCTGTTCGCGCTGCACCCGGTCCACGTCGAGGCCGCGGCCTGGATCTTCGGCCGCAAGGACCTGCTGGCGACCGCGCTCTGCCTGGGCAGCGCGCTCTGCTACCTGCGCTTCGACGACGGCGCCGGCCGCCGTTGGTACGGCGCGGCGCTGCTGCTGTTCGGCGGAGCGCTGCTCAGCAAGAGCATCGCGATCGGCCTGCCCCTGGTCCTGCTGCTGGTGCTGTGGTGGCAGCGCGGCCGCCCCTCGTCAGGGACTTCCGCGGGTCGCCTGACCGGTCGCGACGGGCTGCGGCTGCTGCCGCTGTTCGCGCTGGCGATAGCCTACGCGGCCGCCGACTTCTGGTTCGTGCGCAGCCACGTCACGCTGCGCTTCGACCTGACGTGGCTCGACCGGGCCGTCATCTCCGGCCGCGCGCTCTGGTTCTACGGCAGCACCCTGCTCTGGCCAGCCGGATTGACCGCCATCCACCCGCGCTGGCCGACCCCGGTCGCCGCCTGGCATCTGCTCTGGCCGCTGACCGCGCTGGCGCTGCCGGTCGCGCTGTTCGCGCTGCGCCACCGCATCGGCCGCGGCCCGTGCGCCGCGGTCTGCTGCTTCGGCGTCACCCTGGCGCCGGTGCTCGGGCTGGTCGACTTCGATTTCATGCGCTACACCTTCGTCGCCGATCGCTTCCAGTACCTGGCCAGCCTGTCGCTGATCGCTCTGGCGGCGGCCACGGCGGCCCGGCTGGCCGCCGCGCTGACCACGACCAGATGGCCAGCGTGGGCCGCGGCCGCGATCTGCTGCGCGCTGCTCGGCGCCGGCTCCTTTGCCCACGCCCGCGACCACCGCGACCTGGAGACCCTGTTTCGCGCCAACCTGGCCCGCAACCCGCTCTCGTGGGCGCCGTACGCCCACATCGGCTACAGCCGCGCCCGGGCCGGTCGCTTCGACCAGGCGATCGGGTGGTATCGCCTGGCGCTGACGCTCAACCCGGACGACCCCTGGACCCACCTGCAGTTGGCCGAGGCCCTGGGCGAGGCCGACCGGCGCGAGGCGGCGATCGGGCACCTGCAGCGCGCGATCGCGATCGCGCCGCACGCGGTCGAGGCCCACATCAACCTCGGCGTGTTGCTGTCCGAGCGCGGCGAGGTCTCGGCCGCGGTGCAGCACCTCGAGCGCGCGCTCGCGCTCGCCCCCGCCAGCGCCGACGCCCTCGTCAACCTGGGATCGGTGCTGGGCAATCTGGGCCGCAACGACGAGGCCCTCGCCCGTTACCGGCGCGCGCTGGAGATCGATCCGACCCACGCCATGGCTCACACCAACCTGGCCGGCGAGCTGATCAGGCGCGGCCGCCGCGACGAGGGGCTGGCCCACCTGCAGGCCGCGCTCGAGCGCGACCCCGGTCTGGCCGAGGCGTGGCGCGGGCTCGGGCTGCTCCGGCTCGAGCAGCGCGATCCGCGCCAGGCGATCCGGGCGCTGTCGATGGCGGTCGAGCTGCGGCCGAGCTGGGCCGACGCGCACAACGATCTGGGCAACGCCCTGGGCAGCGCCGGTGAGTTCGAGCGCGCGGCGGCCGCGCACGCCCGGGTGCTGGCGCTCGACCCGAGCTACCCGCGCATCCACTACAACCTGGCGCTCGACCAGCTCAACCTCGGCCGCGACAGCGCCACGGCGATGCACCTGGAGCGGGCGCTGCAGCTCGATCGATCGCTGGCCGAGGTGTACGCCGGGATGAGCGCCCGGCTCGAGCAGAAAGGCCAGCCGGCCCAAGCGGCGCTGTTCAGGCGCGCGCTCGAATCGCAGCCGGCCGCGGCCTCCGGGCCGGCCGCCTCCGCACCGGCGCGCTGATCGCGCGGCCGGAACCGGCGGCGCCGCTCTCTCACGGCGCGAGACACCAGCGCTGCTGTTCGAGGTTCCAGCGCAACCGCTGCGCCGCGTCGTCATCCAGCGCATTGAGGTTGACGCAGGTGCCGGCCGGGCATGCCGGATCGAGGTGCAGTGTCGACTGGGTGAAGTGGCTGCCCTCGACGCAGCGCCGGTCCAGCGCCTTCAGGTCGCCCGCCAGCAGCGGAACAGCGTGCTGCCGCAGCGGGTCCAGGGTGCCCAGCTCCAACGCCATCAGCTTCGGCCGGGCCAGCGGATCGTAGCAGTTGAGCACGGCCGCTCCCTTCAGCACCGCCGGGTACATGTAGGAGCGGCCATCGTAGGGAAAGGTCTGCACCAGCAGGCGCATCCGGGCCAATGGCTGCTGCGGCAAACGCTGGATGCGCAAAAAATCCGCGACCGAGGCGTTGCCGAGATGCAGGCCGAGGTTGACGCCGCACAGCGCGACGCCGAGCCAGAGCGCGCCGACCAGCAGCCGCGGTCGCTGCTCGCAGAGAAGACGCCCCAGGTACAGGCCGAGCAGCGAGCAGGCAAAGGTGAGCCCGACGCCGTAGCGGCCGATGGCGCGCACCGATCCCCCCAGCAGCCGGTTGAGCAGCGCGTGCGGCGCCAGCGCGAAGCTCTCGCCTAGCATGAACAGCAGCACGATCGTCAGGTAGAGCAGCAAGAACGCCATCCACCAGCGCCGGTGCGGATCGGGCAGCGCAACGGCGACGCGAGGTCGCCGCAGCGCGCGCCAGCCCAGGAGGACCGCGGCCGCGACCGCGCCCCACGCCAGCAGGCTGAAGCTGCTGCACTCCCAGACCCCGTACGACCAGCGACTGCCGTCGGCGGCCGTCGACATCGCCCAGCCGGGCGGCCGGTCGCCGTACAGCGGCACGAACTGCATGGCCAGCGCCACCAGGACGCTGCCGCGCTCGGGAACGGCGCCGTCGAAGGAACGCGGCACGCGCAGCTGGTACTCCAGCAAAGGCAGCCACTTGTAGGCGCCGAGCGCCAGCCCGCCCGCGATCAGCGCCAGCAGTTGGCCGCTGCGCCGCAGCAGAACGCCCAGCGCGGCCCGATCGCGGGCGGCGAGCCAGACGCCGTAGCCGATCCCGATCGCCAGCGCGCACAGGGAGAGCGGCAGCACAAAAAAGAACAGCGAGACATACCAGCCCGCGCTGGCGTACGCCCAGAGCAGGACCGCGCCGAGCAGGCCGTCCCGCCAGCGCAGGCCCTCGAGCAGCGCCTTGGCCGCCAGGTAGCAGAGCCCGAGCGCCAGGTAGTGCAGCGCAAAGGTCACCTGGCCGACGTGCAGATGCCAGATGAAGTAGTTGCTGGTCACGAACAGCAGGCTGAGCGCCGCCGCCACCAGCTCGAAAACCGACGCGTCCGACGGCGCCGGCCACAGCCGGCGCGCCAGCAGCAACAGCAACTGCTTGTGAAAGAAGTAACCGGCGACGACCGCCGCCAGCACCAGCGCCTTGACTCCCCAGAACGAGCCGAACAGCAGCGCAAAGACAAACAGCGGCGACAGCCCGAACGCCTGCGGGTCACCGCTGCGGGTCACCCCGCCGCAAAGCTGGTAGCTCCAGCGCGGCGGGGTGCGGTCGATCAGCCACGACCGCAGGTCGACCTCGAACCCGGTCAAGAAGTGGTCCCAGTCGTGACCGTTGCTGAGCACCACCAGCACCGCCAGCAGCGCGCAGGGCGCGGCGAGCGCACATTGCTGCCAGCTCAACCTGACGCGCCACCGCATGACCACCAGCCTCCGCCTCCGCGCGCCGCCAGTCTATTTTTATGCGACGACACCGGTCAACGCCGCCGCTGCCGCCGGGCTCCGGCGTCGGGCACGGCACGGCGGGACCGCGCCGCGCCAATGCCGCTTGAAAAGCGCGGTCGCGGTCTCGATAATGCGCGCCACATGGCGTCGCGCACACCCATCGCGGTGACGGTCGTGATCCCCGCCTACAACGAGGAGCGGGCGATCGGTCCCGTGCTCGAGCGGCTGCGCCAGGCCGCCCAGACCGTGGTGGCCCGCCACGCCGAGGTGGCCGAGGTCGAGATCATCGTCGTCGACGACGCATCGCGCGACCGCACCGCCGAGGTCGCGGCCGCGGTGGCCGGCGTCAAAGTCGTCAGGTTGCCCGCCAACCGCGGCTACGGCGGCGCCCTGCTGGCCGGCTTTGCCGCCGCGCGCGGCGAGTGGCTGGCCTTTCTCGACGCCGACGGCACCTATCCGCCGGAGTTCATCGCCGATCTGGTCGCGGCGATGCTCGACACCGACGCCGACATCGTCCTCGGCTCTCGCTTCGCCGGCGCCGCGTCGCAGATGCCGCTGGTGAGGCGGGTGGGCAACGTCTTCTTCGCGCGCCTGCTGAGCTGGCTCACCGGGCGCTCGATCACGGATACCGCGTCGGGCATGCGCATCTTCAAGCGCAGCGTGCTGGAGCAACTGCGGCCGCTGCCGGCCGGCCTGCACTTCACCCCGGCGATGAGCACCGCCGCCCTGCACCAGCGCCTCGACATCCGCGAGATCCCGATGCCCTACGACCAGCGCGTGGGGGCCTCCAAGCTCAACCCGGTCGTCGACGGGCTGCGGTTCCTGGCCATCATCCTGGGCACCGCCCACCGCTACAACCCGCTCAAGATCTTCGGCGCGCTGGGCGCGCTGTTGCTGGCCGTGGGCATCGGCTTTGGCGTCGGGCCGGTCGCCTACTACCTCTCGGTGCAGCGGGTCGAGGACTGGGCGATCTACCGCCTGCTGGCGGTGCTGGTGGCGGTCGTCTCCGGCATCAACCTGATCTTCTTTGGCGCCGTGGCCAACGTGGTGCTGGCGGCGACCCATCGCCTGCCACCGTTTCGCAACAGCGTGCTCGGCCGGCTGCTGCTGCGGCCGGCGCTGCTGCGGCAGTGCTGGCTGCTGGGCGTGTTGCTGATGCTGGCCGCGCTGGCGCTCGACTGGAGCGGCATCTACAGCTACCTCACCACCGGCCTGGTCTTCTCGCACTGGTCCTACGTCGTCACCGGCGCCCTGCTGTTCCTGCTCGGGTTGTCCTTTGCGCTGTGGGGATCGCTCGTGCGCACCGTGCTCGAGGTGGTGGATCGCGCGGCGCGCCGCGAAGCCGAAGAGCCGGCCGCGCCCGAGCGGAGCTGATCCGTGACCCGGCGCGGCAGCGGCGATGCGCGAGCGCGCCAGGAGCGCCACTGGCGGCGCGCGCGCTACCGCAGCGCCGACGATCCGGTGGCGCTGGCGTACGCGCAACCCAAGCTCGATCTGGTCGAGCGCGTGCTGCCGCTGGCCGATCGCACGGTCCTCGACGTCGGCTGTGGCGTCGGACTCTTCACCCGTCTGTTGCGGCGCCGCGCGCGCCTGGTGGTCGCCACCGATCTGTCGCCCTTCATGCTGCGCCAGACCGACCGCCGCGGCTATGTCTGCGCCGACGCCTGCCGGCTGCCCTTTGCCGATCGCGCGTTCGACGTCGCGCTGGCCGCCAATCTCCTGCACCACACGGACCGGCCGCAGGCGGTGGTGGACGAGCTGGCGCGGGTGGCGCGAACCGCCGTCGTGCTGATCGAGCCCAACCGCCTCAACCCCATCATGGCCGCCTTTGCGCTGCTGGTGCCGGCCGAGCGCCGGGGCCTGCGCTCGTCGCGACGATTCCTGCGCTCCCTGGTCCAGCGCGCCGGTCTCCGCTGCCGGGCGGCGTGGTGCAGCGGATGGATCTCGCAGAACAACACCCCGGGCTTCCTGGTCCCCTGGCTGCGCCGCTTCGACGGCGACTCAGCGCTCGGCGAATATCACGTCCTGGTGGCGGCCCGCGGGCCGGCCGGCGCGGACGGGGGGGCGGCATGAGCCGCGCGACACCGGCGGCACAGGCGCGCGTCCAACCGGCGAGATGGCGAGCGGAGCTGCTGGCGATCGGCTGCGCGCTGTTGGGCGTGCTGGCGCGCTGCACGCCGTGGCGCAGCGTGTTTGGCGGCGACGGCGTGCTGTTCTTCGACGTCGACCCATACTACCACCTGCGGCGCGCCCGGCTCATCGTCGAGCAGTTCCCGGCCCTGCCGCAGTTCGACCCCTGGATCGGGTTCCCCTGGGGGGCGTCGATCCCGTGGCCGCCGGGATTAGATCTGCTGCTGGCGCTGCCGGCTCTGCTGGGCGCCTCCTGGCAGGCGGTCGAGGTCTGGGCCGCGCTGCTGCCCCCGCTGCTCGGCGGCGGCGCTGTCTACCTTGTTTACCGGCTCGGGCGCCAGTTGCTCGACCCGGCGGCCGGCCTGGTCGCGGCGCTGCTGTTCGCGATTTTACCGGGCGCTGCCGAGAGCGCGCTGCTCGGCCGTGCCGACCACCACGCGCTGGTCGCGCCGGTGGTGCTCGCGATGTACGGGACGCTGCTCGCCTGCCTGCGCGCCAAGACACCGCGGGCTTCCCGCTGGTGGGGGATCGGCTGCGGCGCGCTCGCCGCGCTCAGCGTCGTCGGCTGGACCGTCACCCCGCCGCTCTATCTCGCGCCGCTGCTGGTGCTGCTGCTCGCCCTGGGCGGAACCTCGACGCGCTCGGCCGCGCGCCGCGCCGCCTGGTACGGCCTCGGCAGCGCCGCGCTGCTGGTGGCGCTCGCCGTGCTGCTGGTCGGCGACCTCGAGCGCAGGCCGTTCGATCTCTACCAGCCCTCGCTGTTCACGCTGCTGCCCT
>JAFGSX010000526.1 GCA_016934455.1 Deltaproteobacteria bacterium | reverse complement strand
CCGCAGTTGATCCTGCGTGGCGGGGGGCCGGCGGGAGGCTTTTTTCGCCGCGCAGCGACGACAAAAAGACTTCCGCCGATCAGCGGGACCCCGCCAAAAATAGGCTCAAGCAAAGTGAGCAGCGCAATGACGTTCCGACGACGTCACTTAGGGCAGATTGTCACTACACCGGGCGCCGCAAGACGCCATCTATCGGGTCGTGAGCAGACGACCCCTGGAAGTCCCTGAAGAGGCACCACGACCCTGGTCAGCCCCGACTCGGCCGATCGTCAGCTCGCGGGCAGCGTGGCAAGTGACGGGTATTGACCCCTGGTTCCTCTTCTTGTTCATCTCGCCTCCTCCGCAGCGAGGCGCTGGCGCGGCGGTGCCAGGTGGACTCCCTGCTGACCGGCGCACTCGCCGAGTCGTACTGCTGGTCCGTGGAGTGGGCTACCGGTCGATCGGCTGCCAGGTGGGCCCGGTTGCCTAGAAACGCCACTCCGGGAGGGTGAACAGTTTGCCGAGCGCGCTCCGGCAGACCTGCAGCGTGTCGCTCAGTGCCGAACGCCAGGTGAAGAAAGAAACCCAGCCAAAGATCGCGACCGCAAAGACGGCGAACTGCCAGTAGCGGGCCAGCTGCGCCCAGTTTCTCGTCAGGATCGGGCGCCACAGCGGGCTGAAGTCCGGGACATACCAGCAGAGGGGGATGTAGCGATATTCGTCGGCCTGGCATGCGCCGAGGCCTTCGAGCATGAAGACGACGCCAGAGATCGCGACCCACGTCGACAGCGCAACGCCCAGCAAGGTCAGCCACCGCGTCCAGAGCGCGGCCCGCGGTTGCTTGAGCCACAGCCCGAGCGCCAGCGACGACGGCACGCTGGCCAGCAGAAAATAGCGCGGCCCCCAGTACCAGTCCCCGCTCCAGGCGGAGAACCTGCCGTAGACGAGCAGCATCCCGACCAGCAGGATCTGCAGCAGGCGATGGAAGTGGACCACCTCGGGAGCAGTGTCCCTGGGCAGCGGCACGAAGAAGGCGGGCGTGAAAAAGATCAAACCCTTGCCAAACGACAGCAGCAGCGAGACCAGGCCGACCAGCAGCGGTAATTCGAAGTTCCATTCCCGCGCGTAGGGCAGGACCGAGTGGGCAAAGCCGAGCGAGTTGTAGCCGAATTCGAACCAGCGGCCCTGGCGAATGCGAGCGTCGATCAGGATGCAGATCGCGGCCGCGACCGGGACCAGCAGCGGGTGTAGCCGGCGGCGCTTGATTGCGTGAAAGGCCGCCGCCAGCGCCAGCCCGATTGCCAAGGACATGGTGTTCACGCAGCCCATGACCACGAGCAGCCAGCCCCAGGCGCGGTCCTTCAGGACCACCACCGCCAGGCCGCTGCAAATCATGGTCGTGGTGAAGACTTCACCGTAGAAACCCATGACATGGTTGGGAAACATCGAGCAAAAGGTCAGCAGCAGCACGACGGCGGCCACGGCCTCGGCTTTGATGCGGCCGCGCAGACTCCAGACCAGGACCAGGCCAAAACCGAGCAAGAGAATCGTGTTGTAACGCTCGCACCACCACCTGGGTGACTTGATCCAGTAGCCGAGCAGGTAGAGGGGAGACGACACCAGCGGACCCATGAGGGAATACTGCGCCGGCGGCAACCAGCCGTGACCATCCCGGCTCGGGAGATTGCCGTGCTCCAGCAAGCCCTGCAGCGCCTCGAAGCGCAGCCTGGCGTCACCGACGATGAAATGGTCGACCACGAAGAGCAATACCAGCCCACCGATCAGCCAGAGCCCGCTGCTCACGGCGATGGCCGCCGACCCGCGAGGGAGCGCCCGAAGTCGGCTCATCAAACCCTTGGCGATGGCGGCGACGCTCTCGGCCAGCGGCATCGTTCCCCTCGATGGCGGCAGGCGCCCGGGAAATGGCGCCCGATACACCTGGCCACATGAGAGCCGACTCCGCGACCGGCTGCAAGCGGGCGTTAGGACCGGATCGCCGGGCACGGCACCACGACGACATCAGGCTCGATAGCGCGCTCAATCGATTCTACCGGTTGCTGCGCAATCTCTGGCTCGATGACCTCGACCTGACCAGGCGGCTGCTGGCCGTTGGCGCGGAGGAAACATGAGCGCCCTTTCCGCTCTCCAACCCCGCCCACCACCCGCTCGGCACCGCACTTGTCGCAGACCAGACGGCAGAAGGCTCGGCCCAGGATGCCGCAGTCGAGAAATCGCCGCAGCTCGCCCTCGACGTGGGCGGGCAGAAAATGATCGTCACGGCGGCAATCGCTGTCGGCGCTGCTGCGGCGGCTGGTCGCGCTCTTCGTCCCTGGTTTCGCCCAGAGCCCCGGTTTCCTGTTCCTGATCTTCGCGCCGCTGCGCCTGCTGCTCTGGCTCGCGCTGGTCAAGCCGTGGGCGCGCTTCGATTTCGCTGGCTCGGCCGAGTGGCTGGTGGCGTGGGTCTCGTCGCGCATCACGGGCCAGCGCAGCGCGCGGCTCGACGCGCAGCGAGTGCTCGAATTCTCGGCTGCCGACGTGGAGAATAACGCTACCGCCACGCACGTGGTAGAATAGATGACATGCCTGCGCGCGACGCCATGCTGCCGATGCGTCTGTTTGCCATCGTTTCTCTCGCGACGTTGACGGTTGCCTGTCCGCCGCAACCGGAAGCACCCGAAAGCGGGGTTCTCATCGACGGCTCGGGGTCGGACCCTGACGCGGTCATCACGGACGCAGCCGTGGATGCGGCGCTCTTCGACCGGACCGGAGCTGACCTGCCAGCGATACCCTGCGACTTTGCCGACCAGGCCGCGTGTGATGCCCACACCGAATGCCAGTGGCTGGGCGCCAGCTGCGAGCCGGTCGCGACCTCGTTGTGTGGCGCTCTCGACTGGGCCCAGTGCAACACCTCTGCCGGATGCCACTGGTTCTACCGCGACGGCACTGGCCTCATGCCTGACGACCCGGATTGCACCTGCGACCCGTTCGACCTGGATTGCAGCTGCGTCCTCAGTTGCGACGTTCACGCGCACTGGAACACGGCTGGCGACGTCTGTCTCGACTCGGCCGAGCAACCGGTGGCTGGTCTGTGCTGCGCGGTGATGACGTCGTACTGCGTCGAGGATCGGCCGTGTCCCGAGTACGAGACGCCCAAGCGCTGTGGCAATGACCTGCGCTGCATCTTCATTCCATCCAACGATCAGTACCTGCCGGGCCATTGCGACTACCGGCCCGATGCCGGCTGATCAGCGCCGGATTCGCGCGCTCAGAAAACGCTCGAGCTGGTTGGCAAACGCCTGCCGGTCCCGGTGACCGATGGCGGCAGGTCCGCCGGTGTCCACGCCCGCACCGCGCAGCTCGTCCATGAAGTTGCGCAGGGTGAGCCGCTGCTGGATGTTGTCGGCGTCCAGCAGTTGACCGCGCGGGTCGATGACGTGGCCACCCTTCTCGACGACGAGCGCAGCGAGCGGGATGTCCGCGCTGATCACCAGATCACCGGCCTGCACGCGCCGCACGATCTCGCTGTCCGCCACATCGAAGCCGCGCGCCACCTGCAGCGCGTCGACAAACGGCGAGCGCGGCGTGTGGAGCAGCTTGTTGGCGACCAGGGTGACCGGCACCTGCAGCCGGTCCGCGGCGCGAAACAGGATCTCCTTGATCACGCGGGGACAGGCATCGGCATCGACCCAGATGTGCATGCATCCTTCCGGCGCCGCCGTTGCGTCGTCGACGGCAAGAGCATAGCACGCGCGTGGGTGCTCGCATGCTCGTGTGTCGTCGTGAGCAGAGGCGTCCACTGCTGCTGTGTGTGCGGACGGGAGACTCGTCCGGGCAAGGAACTGTCTGCCAACCCCTACCAGGAGATCGCGCGACGTCACGCGCACTGTGGCGACGACCGCGTGCGGTCACGGGACCCGGACCGCCGCTGGCTGCCGTCGATGGCGCCGACTGCGCTGGACCCGATGGACCGGCAGCGGTTGTTGCGGCGAGCAGTGCAGCGCGCGCGCCAGGTTGCGGGTGGCGGCTTCGCTGCGCCTATTCGCCGACGGTGCGATTCGTGACGCGCGGGCGCCCTCTGGGCGGTCGCAACAGCGAGCGCTGCTTCTCTGCGCCCTCGAAGCACAGGGCCGCAAAGCCCTCGCGCAGAGCGCGGATCAGCTCGCGCTGGAACAGCGCCGGCATGATCCCGTCCTCGTCGACTCGCTTCCAGGAGGGGCACGACGGGTGCTGGGGCGTGAAGGCGAGCCCCCGTGAGGCGAAGAACGCCTTGAGCAGCTTGTCACAACTGCCCGACTCGGCGGTCGCCGGGATCGTGGTCTTGGGGTTTCGGATCTCCCACCCGCGCAGACGGCCCGAGCCGCGCACGAAGAGGCCCTCGGCGCGGAACGAGAGATTCGAGATGGTGTAGCCGATCTCGTCGACGGCCTCTCCCGGCTTGGTGTTCTCGCGCAGGATGCCCACCGCGGCGCGGGCGAGCTCCCGTGCGAAACGATCCACGGCGTACGACGGCGGCGTCTCGATTTTCGGGACCGTCGACCGCTTGAACAGCTTACGATTGGTGGGATTCCTTTCCCGCGCCTGCATGGCGTCTAGCAGGCCCGCTGCCCTGACGTTGCCCGCCATCGACTGGAGCGCGCGGATGACGGTGAACCGCTCGGCGTCCGATTCGCTGATCGATGCCCGCTCGAGCAGCGGGAGCTGCGAGTCACCGAAGCGCGCGAACAGGAGCGCCACCGCTTCTCGGACCAGCCCGCCCTCGCATGAGGCCAGCCCGGCCCAGATCTCTGCGCAGTGGCCGGCGAGCAGCGCCGCGTCGAGTTCGTCGAGGACACCGAGCAGCTTGGCGCACAGGCGGTCGACCGTGTTGAGGTCGGATCTCCCCTTGCTGCGGCCGGTCTCGATCTGGCTGCGCGTGATGGCGACGAGCCGTGCCACCACCAGCGGTGCGGCGCGCGAATCGCCCAGGACGCGACGCGCCCGCTCGATGAAGTCCTCCGCCTGGCCGATGGTCCGGCACGGCCAGTCGGCAATGAACGCCATGGCCTGTGGCGTACCGAGCTCCATGGCGGTTTCGATGACGGACAGGGCTCGCCCGTGTTCCAGGCTGTCGCCGGAGCTGGCCACCTTCTCCAGGGTGGGCCGCAGGCGCTCGAATGCCCGGCGCGGGCCGTCTGGCTCGGTCGCGAGCGCGCGAACGGCAGCGATCAAATCCTCGTACTGATCCGCCATCGTCTATCCCCCGTGGCGCACAGCCTTCCGGCTGCGTCCGCCCAGGCCCCGTTCAGTGCTGCGCAGTCCAGCCGTCGTCGCGGGGATGAAGAAAGCGCCAAACGCGCCGCCATCAGGGTCGCCTGCCTGCACTTCTCGATCTACAAGGGCGCCGGATCGAGGTGGGCAGCGCTATGAGGGAATAGACGATCTGTTGCGAGAATTCGCCAAGAGCCCCGCGTGCGTCCAAAAAAACGAGAGCCAGTTGCACTGCTGTCACCGTCTCTGGTTTTCCCGGCAAGCGTGCAGCGTCCTGTAGACAGTCGGCGGATGGGCTTGCACGTCGCTGGTCCGGATGAATTGTTGCCCGGCCATCAGGTTTACTGCGGCGTCGACTTCGGCCTCGTTGGAGACAGGACAAAGCGCATTGCAGTCCGCGTTGGTTTCGGTCCAGACGGCTTTTGTTATCGAGACCCCGGTGCTCATCCCGAAGTCCGGTGTCACAATCCTTGGTGCCAGATGGTATGACTTCCAAGAGCAGGTCCGCAGGCCGCCGTCACGGCAACGCTCGTTTCGCTCGTGTTCGTGCTTGAGCGCCTTGGTGAAAACATAGAATGGCGCTCCATACCAGGCAGCCTTCTCCGTGACCCGATAAAGGTTTTTTGGCCCCATCTCAAGACAGCCGCTCGCGGTCACGCTCATCTCTCTCCATTTTTTGTTTTTATCCCGGACATATTCGTAAGTCGTGCCGCAAAGCACCGTCACGTCGACTCCCAGCACGACCGAATACCAGTATTCGCTTTTATGCCCGTCGGCGACGTGCCGCGATCCGAGCACATCGCCCTGCAATTTTCCCTCGTGTTCGCCGGCATTGATGATGGGGCGGCAAGTGGCGTCGTACAGAGTTGTCGTCTGGCCGACCTCGACCCACGATACAAGTTGATGCAACAGGTCATTCTGGTCCGGGCTGGGCTGGTACCCCATAAGCTCTGGAAATTTGCTCTGCAGAACATGCCACTGCTCAAGTGTGAGCGCTGGTCTGGTGACCGAAGCTGGTCCCGCTTCGGCCGCGCAGGGCCCGGAGTCGGGTGCCGAGGTCGGGCCATTGCACAAGCAGCACAAGATGGCGCACAACCAAGCCATGTTGGTTACTCCAACATTCAGCGCCACAATCGTCCGCGTCTAGGAAACATGAGCGCCCTTTTTGCTCTCCGACCCGGCCCGGTGTGCCCGCTCTGACGTTCCGACGACGTCACTTCGGGCAGATTATCACTACACCGGGCGCCGTGAAACGCCATCTATCGGATCGTGAGCAGACGACCCCTGGAAGTCCCTGAAGAGGCACCACGACCCTGG
>JAFGSX010000525.1 GCA_016934455.1 Deltaproteobacteria bacterium | reverse complement strand
GAGAAGAGCCGTGGCTCGGCCGGCTCGGCCGGCACCGGCCTGGCCTTGCTGACGGGAGCCGGCCGGGCACCCTTGGCGGTCCTGACCGACTTGGCTCCTGGCTTGGCCGCGACCGTCGGTCCCTCGACCTGTTCTTTCGGCAGCTCGAGCTTGGGCAGCCTCAGGCCCGAGCTGCTGATCTCGACGCCGGAGTCTGCCGCGGCCTGACGCCCGGGCGGAACCGGCGGCGGCTTGGAAGGCACCGCGACAACCCAGTCGCCCGCTTGCTCGTCGCCCTGGTCCTCGATCGCAGGCCGGTCGAAGCGGTCGGAGATCTCGGCCAGGTCATGATCACCCTCCAGGAACTCGTCGCTGGTATCGAGCTCCGAATCGGGCGGCTGGCCGCCGATCAGCATCTGGGCCGAAAGCAGAGCGGCAAAAGGCCCGGCCGGCTTGGTCTCTTCGCCGGCGCGGGGCGGCACGTAGTCCTGGGGTCGTGGCAGGTTGTCGACGACGAAGACCGCCTCGCCGCGCACCCTGTCGGCGACCGCCGAGTCCTCGTAGACCTCGGACGGCACGTCGGCCAGCTCGCGTTCTCCCGGTTCTACGTCGGGTGGCACCGGCAGGTCGGCCGAGGCGATGGCGGCATCGATGGCGTCGGCGTCGTCGTCGTCCGGCTGGGGTTCCCAGGAAGCGCCGGCTGCGGCGGCAGCAGCCTCGGCCTCGGCCGCCTCGGCCGCGGCGAGCAGCTCGGCGGCATCGGCCGGTTCGTCGAACGAGCCGGGCGTTGCCTCGCCGACGGCGATCGCGGCCGGCGCCGCCACCGGCTGCAGGAACTCCGAGGCCAGCGCCGGAGGCTGTTGCAGGTCTGGCAGATTGCCAGCCGAGGCCGCGACTGTCTCGTCGAGAAAACTGGCGTCAGGGGCACCGAAGTCGACGCCCTCCGGTGCCGCAGATATCGATGACACCGGGACCCGGGCTTCTGCGGTCGCCACTCGCGGCCGTCCGGCCCCGCCGCCCGGCGGCCGCGGCAAGGCCTCGGGGCCACCGGTCTCCCCCCGCACGGGCTGACCATGGCCGTCGGCCAGGCGCGTGCTCTCGTCGTGAATGTCCCGCCGCGCCGGCTCGCGCCGCGCCGGCTCGCGCCGCGACTGCTCGACCACGGACTGCTGGTATAGACTCTGGTCGACGGCGACCGTGCTGTCGCTGAATGCATCGACCTCGACTTCGACATCAAAGGGGTCGCCCCCCTCGTCGTCTACGGCCTCTCGCAGCGCCGATACCTCGGCCGGTATGGGCCGACCCCGAGCCGGTGCGTCCTGGCGCCGCCCCTCGTCGCGGACGAGCCTGGCGCGCGCCTCGTATTCGCTGCCCCAGGAGGCGCCCTCGTCGGGCGGAGGGGGCGGCGGCGCAACCGGCCGGCGCGCCGGGGCCGATCGGCCGGCGTCCGCCTCGTCGAGCAGCATGGTCGGCTCGCGGTGGATGTCCCCGGCCTCGATGCCCCAGTCGTCCACCTGGTCGAACGGCGGCAGCTCGATGCCGTTCTCGTCGAGCGCCTGGGGCTTGGCCGCCGCCTCCTGGAAGTAGCCGTCGAACAGACCGGGTGTCAGCGGGATGGCGCCGGTCATGCCCGAAAACTCGTCCTCCTCCGCGGGTTGATCGAAGGGATCCTCGACCCTGGGCGCCCGGCTCTGCGCTCGCGCCGGCATCGGCGCTGCGGCCTTGCGACCGGCGGGCTTGACCTCTTCGCGCACCGACAGGCCACCGCAGCGCGGGCAGTCGCAGAAAGGACCCGTCACCTCCTCTTCGAGCGGTTGAAACTGGTAGCCGCAATGGGAACAGGCGTAGGCCAACGCGCGCCCTCGAGCCGGTCACACCGACATCATGTCATCATACACAGTCGCGGGTCCGGCCACCACTTGGCGACAGCAATCACTTGAGCAGGCGCGCCTTCTTGATGACGACACCCTCGACCGGCGCCTCGCGCGGGCCGCCCTGCGGCCCGAGCTTGAGCTTGGCGATGGCATCGGCGACCTCGAGCCCGCTCACCACCCTGCCGAACACCGCGTAGCCGCCGCCCAGCGTGTCGAGCTGGGTGTTGTCGACCAGGTTGATGAAGAACTGGCTGGTGGCGCTGTTGGGGTTGCCGGTGCGCGCCATGGCGACCGTGCCGCGCGCATTGGACAGGCCGTTCTGCGCCTCGAGCTTGATCGGCGCCCGCACCTGCCGCGGCTTGAAGTCAGGCGTGTAGCCGCCGCCCTGGACCACGAAGCCGGGAACCACACGGTGGAAGATCAGGCCGTCGTAGAAGCCGTCGTTCACGTACTTGAGAAAATTCTCGACCGAGAGCGGCGCCTTCTCGGGGTAGAGCTCGATCACGATCTTGCCCTGGCTGGTCTCGAGCTGGACCCTGGGGAAGGCAGGGGAAGCAGATTTTCCATTGGCATAGAGCACAGCCGCCAGCAGCGCGACCGTCAGCGGCACGACAAACGGCAACAGCGATCTGGTCTTCACGGCATACTCCTTGTCTGCTGCGCATACCTACCATGGCTGGGGCTGCTCCGAAAGCCCCTGTCGGGGGCTCCTGCGCGGCCCGATTGACACCCCCAGGCGCGCTCTCTAATATCAAAAAAAGATTTTCCCGACGAGAAACGTCTAACCGCTGCGCCGCAAGCGAGTACTGCCTATGACCTCGAAGCCCGTTCGCTCGCTCCTGACCATCGCCCGCTGGGCGATCCTGGCCACGCCCGCCGTCCTGATCGCGACCCTGCAGGGGGGCGCCACCTGCACCGGGAAAGCGCCGCCCAATCCCGAGATGCTGCGCAACCAGTCGGCCTGCGTCGAGTACATCAAGAAGCAGGATGCGGATCGCGCCGAGACGCGCTGCGAGATCTGTCTCGAGTACGACCCCAAGAATCCCGAGTGCCTCAATGCCATGGGCCTGGTCTGGTTCTACCGCGGCGTCGACGACAAGGCGCGCGAGTACTTCAAGACCGCGATCAGCTTCAACAACGATTTTGCCGAGGCGCGCAACAACTTCGGCGTGCTCAAGTTCAAGAACGGCGATTTCACGGGCGCCTGCGAGCTGTTCGAGTCGGCGTGCGAGATCGATCCGGCCTATCTCGATGCGCGCTACAACCTGGGGCTGTGCAACCTGCGGCTCGGCCAGAACGAGCGCGCGGCCGAGATGCGCAAGCCCGAGAAGCAGCGCGATTTCCAGAGGCAGTTCGATTTTTACCGCCGGGCCGAGAAGGAGTACCGCAAGATCTTCGAGCTCGATCCGCAGCACGCCAACAGCTACCACGACATGGGCGTGATCGAGAGCTACCGCGCCGAGGACGCCAAGATCGAGAACGACCGCCGCACCCACGTCGGCGAGTCCGAGCGCTTCTTCAAGCGCTGCATCGAGCTCAACGCGGTGCACGAGACCTGCCACGCCAACCTGGCCCACCTGTACCTGGGCGCCGGGCGCTACGACGAGGCGATGTTCCACTTCGTGCAGTGCCTGGCCGCCAACAAGAACAACCCGGTCTGCCTGGAGGAGCTGCCCCTCGCCTACAGCCGGGCCACCATGCAGAGCGAGTCGATCAAGAAGTACATCGAGCAGATCCAGAAGAACCCGGGCTACGCGCCGGCCCACTACGGCCTGTGCCAGGCCTTCTTTGCCAAGGGGCTGATCGATTACGCGGTGATCGAGTGCGAGAACACGCTCAAGCTCGACCCCGAGTTCTGCATGGCCAACTACGAGCTGGCCGAGCACTACCGCAAGGTTCTGGACAAGGAGAAGGCGATCCAGTACTGCCGCACTTTCATCGGTTGCGCCAGGCCCGAGCAGGCGACCGAGACCGAGGCCTGCAAGGAGACCGTGCGCACCCTCGAGGTGCAGTGATTCCGCGGGGGGTGCTGGTTGGGTGAGCCGGCCGGGACTTGAGCCCGACCGGCGAGGGGCTGCCCGACGACTCTGGGAAGTCCCGGTAGCGGGACCGCCCCTGGAAGGTAGCGAGGAAACCCACTTGCCACTGCGGCTGAACGTCAGGATGGAGATCCCGGGCAAGGAGGCTCGGGAATTCCTATACGAGTTTGACCAGGACGTGGTCACGCTCGGCCGCGACAGCCACAACGACATCCAGATCCCGCTGACCACGGTCAGCCGCCAGCACGCGCGCATCGTGCAGGAGAACGGCGAGTACTTTATCGAGGACCTGCGCTCGACCCACGGCACGCTGCACAACCACCGGGCGCTGGGCCAGGGCGGCAAGAAGTTGCTGCGCGATGGCGACCTGGTGCAGGTGATGCACTTCAAGATCCAGTTCCAGCGCGTGGCCGACAAGCCGCTCGAGTTCGCCTCGAGCGAGAAGACCGAGCAGTTGGCGCGGCGCATGGTGCAGGAGGTGCTGGCCTCGATGGGCGAGGCGACCGAGCAGCCCTACCTGCGGGTGATGAACGGCCCGGACGAGGGCAAGCGCTTCGAGCTCTCCGACGCCATCGCCGAGGTGGTGATCGGTCGCGCCAGCGAGTGCGACTTCGTGGTCAACGACGCCAACATCTCGCGCCGCCACGCCATGGTGCGCAAGGACTGGGGCGGCATCACCATCGAGGACCTCGGCTCCAAGAATGGCGTGGTCATCAACGACCGGAAGATCGACGGCGCCACCGCGCTGCAGGACCGCGACGAGATCATGCTCGGCCAGGTGCGGCTCACCTTCATCGATCCCACCGCCTCGCTGATCCACGCTCTCGACGATATCCCCAACTTCGACGACCGGGAGACGGTCGCGGCCGGCGGCAACGGCGAGAGCGAGGGGGACGAGGATGAGTCGGCCGAGGGCGAGGAGCAGGGCGAGGAGGAGGTCGAGGCCGAGCCGGAGCCGGGCGCCGAGGAGGGCGCACCGGCCGACGACCAGGCGGCGTTCGGCGATCAGATGGCTGCGCTCGAGCACGAGCAGACCGCGGGCGTTCCCGAAGAGCCGATCAACGTGCCCGGCCCCAAGACCGACATCATCATCCTGATCGCGGTGCTGGTGCTGGTGGTCGGGCTGGCCGCGGCGCTCGCGATCTACCTGCTGCTCTAGCGATCGCGACAGCGCATGGTCGCCACCGTCGTCATCGACTATCCCGAGGCGCAGCGCATCGCCGTCGACCTGCACGCCCGCCACGGCGTGGTCCCGGCCGCGGTGTGGCCCGGCGTCGGCCTGCGGCCCAGGACGCTCGACGCCAATACCCGGCCGTTGCCCGACGGCCCGTTCGTCGTCGTCAACGGCGCGGGCCACTATCACCACGAGACCTACGCCATCCTCGAGGCGCTCGGCCGGCGCACCAGCTTCGCCTATCTGCACCTGGACGCACACCCGGACAAGGACACGGTGTTCCGCTGGCGGCTCGACTGCGCCTCCTTCGTCGGCGCCATCGCCGAGATCCCGGCCGTGGCCGAGGCGGTGCTGCTGGGCCTGCACCTGACGCCCGACCTCGAGGACGCGCCCGGCCTGGTGCTCGGCAACGATCTCCGCTACTACCGCTGCGACTACTTCAAAAAAATCCGGCAGTACGGCGCGCGGCCATCGACCGTGGCCGAGGCGCACTTCCGCCACACCCGCGCCGACGGCATCGCTGCCCGGCGCAATCCGTCGGTGGCGTCGGCGCGCTCGGCTCGCCTGCCCCAGAACAAGCGCAAGTTCAGACGCGGGCTGCTGGTGCGCTGGCGCGACCTGGGCGCGTTCGACCCGCGTTCGATCGCCGGCGACCAGGTCTACCTGAGCGTGGACCTCGACGTGCTGCGCGGCGGCGTCGTCACCGACTGGCGGCGCAAGCTGCCGGCTGCCGCCCCCGCCCGGTCCCGGGCCGGGGGGGCGGCCGGTGGGCGGGTCGCCGACAACCAGGGCGACCTGTCGCTGGCCGAGCTGCTCGATCTGATCGCGGCCATCGCCCGCTGCCGCCGGGTGATCGGCGCCGACCTGTGCGGGCTGACGCGCGAGTTCGCCGCGCTCGACGCGGCGCGGCAGGCGAGCTCGCTGGCGACCTGCGCCGCTGTCTATCGCGCGCTGGTGGCGGCCTGCGGCGGTCCCGCGTGCCTCAGCGAATGATCTTGGTCAACGCCAGGAACTGCGGCGCGAAGCGATGGCCCTCGAGCTGCGCCTGGTCCAGGTTGACGACGATCCGCGGCCGACCGTCCGTGTCGAGCCCGAGCCCGATCGCGCACTGGCCGGCCTCGGCAAAGCCGGCCGCGCCCGAGACCGAGAGCGTGCCGGCGCGGATGCTCAGCTCGGCCAGAGGTCCGGCGGCGACGTCGGGCATCAGGTAGAGGATGCGGGCGCCCGCGATCTCGGCCTCGGCATCCCGCTCGTTGACCGCATAGG
>JAFGSX010000524.1 GCA_016934455.1 Deltaproteobacteria bacterium | reverse complement strand
ATGGCCTCGGCGGTGGCGATGCTCGACGCGCTCTCGCGGCCGCGCAGGTAGGCCAGGTACGTGCGCAGCGGCCTCAGATGGGACGCCTGGCAGACCCGGTACCAGTACGGCAACAGGTGCAGGCTGGTGCTGCGTCCGGCCGCCGCCAGGATCGCGGCCAGCAGCTCGGGGCTCGTCCAGTCCACCTGCTCGAACAGCCCCGGCAGCGGCCGGCAGGCGCCGACCAGGTAGATCTGCCCGTCGCAGGTGGGGCCGACCACGACGTCGTGAAAGAGCAGAGCGCGAAAGGCGTGGTCGACCAGGTGCGGTGGCACGGTCGGCGCCTCGGTCAGCAGCGCCACCACGGAGCGCGCGCCGCGATCGAACTCGTTGCGCATGCCGGCGATCATGCGCCCGCTCCAGTGCGCGCTCTCGACGCCGAGCGCGCGGCCGCCGGCCAGGCGCGCCACCTCGTCCACCACCGGGTCGTCGGTGCCTTCGTCGACCAGCAGCAGCGCCTTGCGGTTGGCGTCGCTCGGCAGCGGGCTGTTGCGAAAGGCGCTGGCGACGCAGGCCAGATCCTGCATGAAGGCGATGTAGAGCCTGGTCGCCTTGTCGGCGCCGTGCCGCTCGGCGATCTCGGTCAACACGGCACCCGGTTGCGGGCGCTTGGCCACGATGATCAGCGACTCCATGGCGCGCAGCGTAGCCTGCATGACCGCGATCTGCAAATCGCTAACGGTCCCCTGCGCAGGGCTTGACCGGGCGGGCCCGGCGCGCCAGGCTGCAGGGTCGTTGACGACGTGGAGGCCGCTGCGATGCCGGACCGACCGATCGAGCGTGCGCCCTGCAACGCCGACAGCCCGCTGCGGCTGGGGGTGCTGGTCTCGGGCTCGGGCGCTGTTCTGCAACTGCTGATCGATGGCATCGCGCAGAGCGCCGCGCCGGCCACGATCGAGGTGGTCATCGGTAATCGCAAGGAGGCGCTGGCGCTGGAGCGCGCGCGCAGCGCCGGGCTGACCACGCGGGTGGTGCCGCGCGAGGCATTCGACAGCGACGACGCCTACGAGACCGCGTTGCTCGAGGCGCTGCAGACCAGGGACGTCGAGGTGGTCTGCCTGCTCGACTACGACACGCTGCTGGGGCCGATCCTGCTGCAGCCGTTCAAGCTGCGCCTGCTCAATTTGCATCTGTCGCTGCTGCCCGCCTTCGCCAGCGACGGGCCGGTGCGCCAGGCAGTCGAGCACGGCGCCAGGATCGCCGGCTGCACGCTCTACTTCGTCGACGAGAACCGGCTGACCGGGCCGATCCTGTTGCAGAGCGCGCTCTACGTCTGGCCCGAGGACAGCGAGGAGTCGCTGGCGGTGCGGCTCGGTCTCCTGGGCGGCCGCCTCTACCTGCGCGGCCTGCGCCTGCTGGCCGAGGGCCGGGTCAGCGTCGAGGGCCGGCGGGTCGCGATCGCCAACGCCGGCAAGCCCGACCAGTGCCTCGAGTATGCGGCGGCCGATCCTCCCTGAGCCGATCCTCCCTGAGCCGAGCCTCCCTGATTGCCGCTGTCGCCCTTTGGCGCTATCCTGGCACCGCCTTGAACGACAAATCCGATCGCCAAACACCACCGCAGGGAACCCCACCCGACCGGATAGCCGTGATCGCGCTGCAGGCGTTTGCAAACATCGTCGAATCGAACGCGTTGCCCGGAGACCAGGTGCGGGTGCTGTTCGCGCTGCTCGACGGCCGGACATTCGTGCTCGATACCGCGACGCGCCCTGCCCTGAGCGAGGTGCAACCCGCCGCGGCGTCGCAGGGGAACGCCGCACTCGAGGTGCTGTGCAATGGTGCCGGTCTCGTGGGCCTGCTGCAGAACCAGCTCGACGGGCGGTCGGGACAGGTGTTTCTGGCCCGCGGCGACCGCAAGGTTCTGGGCCAGCTCGCCGTAGTCCTCGAGCGGGTGCGCCAAAGTCCACTCGCCGTGCGTATGGGTCTCGACGGCCCGAGCAGGGCAGAGACCGTCGCCGGATCGAACAAGTCGAACCAGAACAAACGGGGATAGACGATGCCACGAATCGGATCAGGGGATGCGGCGTTCCTCAACCAGATTGTCAAAGACCTACAGACCACCAAGCAGCTCCCGGCCGAGGTCTCGCAGCAGGTACAGGAGACCATCCGCGACGTCGCCGTCGAGGGCTTCATCACGGACAAGATGCTGCGCTCAACCTGGGAGAAGGCCACCGGCCACAAGCCCGACAGCGAGACCTTTGCCCGGCTGCGCGCCGAGGTCTTCTTCGCTCTCCTCGCCAAGGAGGGTTATCTGCTGGACGACACCAAGGTGCGCGGCGACACGGCGCAGGCCTTGCGGCTGCTGGCGACGACCGACACGGTGGTCACGTCCAAGAGCCCCTTTTTGCAGAAAGCCCTCGGCGGCCCGGTCACCGAGGTGGACGTCAGCACCTCGCACGGCCGCATCTACCTGCGAACCGCAGACTCCCATCGCGGCGCCTACATGCCCACGGACGGGCTCGCCGTCATCTATCACCACGGCGACAGTTGGGAGCTGGCGCTCCCCGATGACACCCGCATCGACCTGGCAAAACAAAAAGATCCCGACCTCCTGTTGCCGGCCGAGAGAAAGCTCGACGCCGACGCCCGGGCAGCCGTGCGCGAGCTGCTGGTGCAGTACCTGGGCCTGCCGGTGGCGCGCGATACCCTGGTCAAGATCAACGCCCACCCCGAGGACATCGCGCCCGAGGCCAAGGCTTTTGCGCAGTCGCTGCTGGACGCCATAGACCAGGTCGAGGGGAAGAGCACCGCGGTAGCTCCCGTGTCCCTCGACCAGGGACCGGCCACCGACGCGACGCTCACCGGCGACGCGGTCAAGGTGATCCACGCCTTCCGCGACGGCGAGCTCAACTTTCTCAGCGGCAGCTATGCCTCCGACTACGACACGCGCGTCCGCGGCCGGAACAACGCCCAGGCGGGCGTCGCAGACCTCGTCGGCTTTGTCGTCGGTGGCAAAGCCCAGTCCTGGGGCCTTGAGCAACTGGCCAAGGCCGAGAACGACATCACCCGCGCCCATCTCCTGGTCAACGGCTTCCACGACGACGGTGCCGGCGTGGCGGACCGGCACATCGAGCGTCACAAGCTCGCCAAGGCCAAGGTGCCAGCGTTCGTCAAGAAATGGCTCGAGCGCAACCAGCGCGCCGCCGATGACTGGATCTCCATGGCCGGTCCCAACCGGCACATCGACGCGCTCAAGGGCAAGCGCGTCGACCTCATAAAGGTCGACGGCGAGATCGCCGGCTACGCTGCTTTCTACCAGGAGCGCGACTACAGCCTGGCCGCGGTGTTCGACGCCAGCGGCAAGCTCCTCGACCCGCGGACCCTGATCCGCGACTAGACCCTCAGCTCACTTCAGTCGATCCCGTTCGGCAGGGGGCCGGCGGAAGGCTTTTTTCTGAGCCTGCGAAGATAAAAAGACCT
>JAFGSX010000523.1 GCA_016934455.1 Deltaproteobacteria bacterium | reverse complement strand
GCTTGGCCGCGCCGCAACGCGGCGCGAGCCGGGTGGGGGGCACCGACGCGGCTCTGCCGCGGCGGGGGGCGGGCGCAGCGCCGCCCTAATCTCTTTCGAGCAGGGCGCGGCGCAGGGCGTCGACGTGGTCGACGCAGACCGCGGTACGGGTCCAGAGCTGAGAGTTGGGGGTAAAGCCGAAGTCGACGCCGACGAACGGGCAGTCCGCGGCGCGGGCGCACGCCAGGTCGATCTCCATGTCGCCGACGTAGACCGAGCTCGCCAGGGGAACGTCGAGCAGCCGCCTCGCCTCGAGCAGCACGGCCGGGTCGGGCTTGTTGGGCCGGGTCGGGGTGGCGCCCAGCACCAGGTCGATCGGCAGCCCGAGCTCGCCGACGATCGTCTGCGCGCTCTGCTGCGGCTTGTTGGTGATCACCGCGCTCTTGATGCCGCGCTGCCGCAGCTCGGACAACAGATCTACGATGCCCGGGTAGGGCTCGGTGTCGTCGGTGCAGTGCTCGAGGTAGTAGTCGCTGAACTCGTGCACCGCCTGATCGATGGCGACCGTCTTGCCCTCGCCGATCACCGCCGCCACCAGTTGCTCGACGCCGCGCCCGACCGCGGAGAGCGCGCGCTCGGAGCTGATGGCGTCCAGTCCGTAGCGCTGGCGCAGGTGGTTGATGCCACGGCGCAGATCGCCGCTGGTGTCGACCAGCGTGCCGTCGAGGTCAAAGATAACGGCGCGGATGGGATGGCTCACGGGCGTCGGGCTCTCCGTGCGCGCGGTGCCAGGCCGGCGCGGTTGGGGGTGGTCATTCGCAACCGGTATCGAAGGCGCAGCTACAGGTCTGCTTCTGGCCAGCCAGGGGACCGCTGGCGCGGGTGACGTAGGCGAACGAGGCGTTGGCCTTGGGGGTGATGTACGGCGCGGCGGTGAAGTCGCCCTGTTCACGCAGCGGGCTGGCCGGCGCGTCGATCATCTCCTCGTCGACCGAGCAGACGATACCGACGCTGTGGAAGATGATCCAGACGTGGTGCTCCTTGTTGTCCTCGCTGTCGACGTACCAGGCTTCGAGCCGCCGCGACGCCTGCTGGTTCTTGATGTTGGCCTCCGGGTCGATCGCCTTGACGTACTCGGTGAACTTGGCGTCCGCCGCATCCCAGTTGGCCATGTCGAAAAACGGATACGACGACGAGCCGGTCGGTATCGGCGGCTCCGACGTGGTGA
This sequence comes from Deltaproteobacteria bacterium, assembly GCA_016934455.1. Lineage (GTDB taxonomy): Bacteria > Myxococcota > JACRCW01 > JAFGSX01 > JAFGSX01 > JAFGSX01. Next base: position 1,740 of record JAFGSX010000523.1, on the reverse strand, counting down.
AGGTGCCGACGCCGTCATCGACCGAGTCCTCCGGCTGGTCCCACGGCCCAAACGCGGCCAGCCACGAGTTGCTGAACAGCGACGACGGCGGGCCCTGCGCGTCCTTGATGTTGGTGACCTTGTGGTAGTACCTGGCCTTGACCTCCCACTGGCCGGTCGTCTCCGAGATGTAGACCGGATCCTCGTTGCCGTTTTCCTCCGGCGTCAGGATGAACCAGCTCGACATCCAGGCCACCTCGGTCTCGTTGCCGGAGCAGGTGCTCGAGGGGCAGAAGGTGATGTTGGTCTTGCCCATGCCCACCTCGTCGCCGGGCTTGAGCTTGTACTCGGGGGGCGGCTCGTAGGTAAAGGTCGCCGTCCGCTCGCCGGTGCCGGTGGTCACATGGGTCGCCTTGACCGTGGCCTCGCCGGCATCGTGCACCGGCGTGATGCACTTGATCTGCGTCTGGCTCACGATCTCGATATCGAGGCACGGCTTGCTCTCTTCGTCGAAGAAGATCTTGGTGTTATCGATGAAGTTCTCACCCTGGATGGTCACCTGGGTGCCGCCCTTGGTCGGGCCGTTGGCGGGATCGATCGAATCGACCTGCGGATAGTTGAGCTGGTTGAACCAGAACGGGTCGTTGCAGGCGCACGCATTCAGAGACAACGCAGACGCCAATGCCAGTGCTGTGCAATGTGCTTTCATGCTCGACCTCACGCGGTGCCTTACCTGCACCGCTTACTCCAAGGCTAGCAAGCCGACCGCCGCTCGGCAATGCGGCGCGCAAGAATTAAAGCTGAAACGAGCTGCCCAGGTAGACCTGCCGCGCGCGCTCATCCGTGACGATCTGCTCGGGAGTGCCGGAGAGCAGGATGCGGCCGCGGTCGATCAGGTAGGCCCGGTCGCAGATGCCCAGGGTCTCGCGCACGCTGTGGTCGGTGATCAAGACCCCGATGCCCTGCTGCTTCAGGTCTCGGATGATGCGCTGGATCTCGGCGACCGCGATCGGATCGACACCGGCAAACGGCTCGTCGAACAGCACGTGCGTCGGACGCGCGGTGAGCGTGCGCGCGATCTCGGCCCGCCTGCGCTCGCCGCCGGACAGCGACTGGCCGAAGCTGTGGGCCACCTGGCCGAGATCGAATTGCCGGATCAGCTCGTCGGCGCGGCGCTCGCGCTCGCGGCGCGCGAGCGGTTGCAGCTCGAGCACGGCCAGCAGGTTCTGCCGCACCGTGAGCCGACGGTAGATCGACGGCTCCTGCGCCAGATAGCCGAGACCGAGGCGCGCGCGCCGGTAGACCGGCAGCCTCGTGATCTCGTGCTGATGGAGAAATACGCGCCCGCTGTCGGCGACCACGAGGCCGGCCACGATGTTGAACGAGGTCGACTTGCCGGCGCCGTTGGGGCCGAGCAGCCCGACCACCTCGCCGACATCGACGTCGAACGAGACGCCGTCGACCACGCGGCGGCGGCGGTAGCTCTTGACCAGGCCCTGTGCCGATAGCCTCTGCGCGCCCACGACACCACCTGTCACCGGCAGGCGCTACTTCTTGCCGCCGACGATCTCGGGCCCGAGGACGCCGCGCACCTTGCCCTCGACCTGCACGTCGCCGGTTTCGAGATCGAGCACGATCACCTGTCCGGCCAGCCGGCTTTGCCCCTGGGCCACGCGGGCATTGCCGTCGAGGGTCAGCTCGTCGCTCTTGGCATCGTAGCGCGCCAGGTCGCTGCGGGCGACCCGGCTCCGGGAGACGATC
>JAFGSX010000522.1 GCA_016934455.1 Deltaproteobacteria bacterium | reverse complement strand
GCATCTCGGGCGGCAGTTCGCCCCAGGCCAATGTCGGAATCGCGGTCGCCACCGCCGCCAAGGGGCCGACCATCCGCGCCAACCAGGTGGTGGGCGCCGCCGATCCGGTGGCCGCCGTACAGTCCATCGGGATCGTGCTCTCGTCGCAGGCGACGCTCGGCAGCAACAGCATCCGCGGCGGCCACGGGGCCACGGCGACCGGCCTCCAAGCGGACTGCGATCCGTACCACCTGGGGTTGCGGCTGCCTTTTGATTTTTCTTCGAACGCCGACGTCATCGTCGGCGGCAGCGGCACGACCGCCGTCGGGGTGGCGCTTAAAAACTTGGCCAGCGGGATCTTCCAGGCGGTCGACGTCACCGCGCCGGACGACGACGCGAATCCGCTCGCGACCCGCGGCGTCGAGGTGCAGTCGAGTGCCAACGCGCTGTTCGAGGGTGGCTCGATCCGCAGCGGCAACGCCGCGCAGAGCACGCTGGGAGTGATCGCCGACGAGCTGGCCAATTCGGTCACGCTGCGCAGCGTGCAGGTGATCGCGGGCCATACCACGCTGGTCCCGGCGCACAGCATCGGCGTGGTCGTGCGCAGCGGATCGCTGCTCATCGAATCGCTCGCCGGCGGCGAGGCGACGACGATCGACGCTGGCAGCGGCGACGACATCTCGCAAGGCATCGACATCCTGTGCGCCGGGCCGACCAGCGCGACCCATGCCATCACCGATGCGGTCATCCGCGCCGGCGACATTCGCGGCACCGCTGGCCCGCTGCGGGCTTCGATCGGCATCGGGATCTCCGGCTGTCCGGCGCTGGAGCTCGACGGCAACCAGGTGACCGCGGGCGCCGCGCCCAACGGAGACAGCTATGGCCTGCACGCCAGCGCCACGGTCGTGCATTCGAACAACGACAGCTTTCTGGCGGGTGCCGCCAGCGGTGTGGGCAGCGCACACAGCGCCGCGGTGCGAGTCGACAACGCCGCGCTCAGGGCGAGCGCGATCACCGCGGTCGGCAACAGCGGCAAAAACTCGTACGGAATCTGGCTGCAGAACGCCAGCGAATCGGAGATCAACGGGGGCGGCGCGATCGCGGGCGCGGCCGCGGGAGCCAGCGGCGGCAGCTTGAGCAACGGCATCCGGCTGACCTCCGATCCGATCGGCCAGCTCGTGAGCCGGGTGTCGATCATCCAGGTGACCGCGGTGGGCGGCACCTCGGCGTACCGGAGCGCCGGTATCCATCTCGACGGCCTCTTCGACGAGCTCTTCCTGGCCGACTCGACGGCGAGCGGCGGCAGCGCGCCGATCACGGCCGGCCTTTACCTCTCGGATACACGCCAGACATCGACCAACCTGAATGTCGTCTACGACCGGTTGTCGGGCGGCACGGCAGTGGCGACCGCAAGCGGCAGCGCCGCGCTGACGGCTGGCGCCTATTTTGGCGTCGACTGCCGGGGCTGCAATATCAACCGCAACATCATCGGCGGCGGGGCTCTTGCCGCAGGTTCGCCCGGACGCTCCGTGGGTGCGCGCTTCACGGGCGCCGCCGACAGCCTCGCCGCACCGACCCTGATCCACGGCAACGTGATCCGAGGTGGTCCCGGAGCCGACGCGCGCGGGCTCGAGCTCGACGGCACGGCAGGCGACGGGCTGCGCGTGGTGGGCAACACCATTTTTGGCGGCGGCACCGCCGATGCTGTCGGAACCATCAGCCATGGCGTGTACCTGGGGCACGAGCTGGCAAGCGATCCCGCTGCCAATCCGGTCGGTGTGCTGGTCGGGAACATCATCGATCCCGGCGTCAACACCGACAGCTACAACATCTTCGAGAACGCGCGCTGCCTCACCGCGCTCGGGCTCATCGCGGAGCCATATTGGGAGAACGCCACCGAGGGCGGCCGCAACAACAACCTGTGGCCGCCCGGCAACACCGCCCTGGTCCGCGACGCGCACCTGGCGCCGTCATGCGGCACCGCCAACGTCACCCTGCTGACCGACGTCGACGATCTGGTGCCCTATCGCGCCGGTCCGACCGCCGAAGACCACACCTGGAGCGTGGACCCGATCTTCCTCGCCGATCGCTATCACATCTGCGCTGCCGATTCGGCCGGCTGCAGCGCGTCGTCGCCCATGCGCGAGCGCGGGATCCACATGCTGGACTGGCAATCGGCATACCACACGATGCTCGACATCGACGCCGAGCAGCGGCCGCGCGGCGGCGGCTTCCCCGACATCGGCTGCGACGAGGTGCCGTGAGCCGGCGCATCGAAAGCAAACACCTCAGCCCGGCTACGACTATGCGGCTCTACCTGCCGCCAAAAACAGGCCGGCGCTTCTCGGCGAACGCCCTGAGCGCCTCGACGCGATCGGCGGTCTCGAGCAAGGGGGCATAGCACTCCTGCTCGATCGCCAGCGCCTGCTCGAGCGGCCGCTCGCCTCCGCGATCGATGGCGCGCTTGGCCTGCGCCACCGCCAGCGGGCTGTTGCCCGCGATCTCGGCGGCGATCTCCCGCGCGCGCTCGAGCAGGCGGCCGCGCGGCACCACCTCGTTGACCAGGCCGATGCGCAGCGCCTCGTCAGCATCGATGCGGCGCGCCGCGTAGATCATCTCCTTGGCGCGGGCCGCGCCCACCAGACGCGGCAGGCGCTGGGTGCCGCCCCCGCCCGGGATGATGGCGAGCGAGGTTTCGGTCAGCCCCATGCTGGCGTCGGCCGCGACCAGCCGCAGATCGCACGCCAGAGCCAGCTCCAGCCCACCGCCCATGGCCGCGCCGTTGACGGCCGCGATCACCGGGCAGCGCAGCGCCGCCAGGCCGTCGTTGAGGCGCCGCAGTTGACCGAGAAAGGAGATCACCTCGTCGCCCGCCATGGCGGCTCGCTCCTTGAGGTCGGCGCCGGCGCAAAACGCCCGTTCGCCGGCGCCGGTGAGGATGCAGGCGCGGACGACGGGATCGGCCTCGATGTCGGCGACGATCGCGATCAAACCTGCCACCAGATCGCGGCTCAGCGCATTGGCCTGCTGCGGCCGGTTGAGAGTCACGGTCACGACACTGCCATCTCGCTGCAAGAGACACGATTGGGTATCCACGGTGGTCCTCGCGATCATTTTTTTCGATAGAGCCGCTCGGCACGCGCCTTGAATTCGCCGAGCATCTTGGGCAAGTTGATGTCGACCAGCGCCATGGTCACCGCGCGCGGCACCAGCGCACCCATTCCGATCTCGCAGAAGTAGCGCACCTCGGTGCGCGCTCCGCTGAGCGGGTTGAACTGCCAGCCGCCGACGTTGGTCCGCATCATGTTCCCGCTCACCAGCGTCCAGTCGACGCGATGCGGGCGATCGTGCACCAGCCGCAGAGTGTACTCGATGCGCCGGACCACCTTGACCGCGAAGAAGACGATCTGCACCGGATCGTCGCGCTGCTCGACCCGGGCCTCGAGGATATCGGAGCCGAACTCCGGATACCGCTCGTAGTCGGCGACGACGTCGAACATGTGCTCGGGCGGGACGTTGACGACGATGGTGCGGTCTCCGCGTGGCACGCGACGATCCCTCCTGGCGGCAGCGGCTGGCAGTCGAGCCCCCGCGCGGTGATCTCAATCGAAGACGCCCGCGCCGTCCACCGGCAACCGCCGGCGCAGATCGTCGGGGATGCGGGTCGGGCGGCCGCCGCCGTCGACGCAGGCGTGGCGGGTCATGCCGGTCGCGATCACCCGATCGCCGCGCCGCACGCGGTAGTGGAACTCGGCGCTCGCGCGCCCGAGATCGACCAGCGCGGCATCGATCGTCAGCCGGTCCTCGAAGCGCGCCGGCGCCAGGTAACGGACGTGAGCCTCGGCCACCGGCAGCGCGAAGCCGGCGGCCTCGACCTGGCTGTAGGGCAGACCGCAGTCGCGCATGAAGACCACGCGGCTGAACTCGAACATGCGCAGGTAGTTGGCGTAGTAGACGACGCCCATCTGGTCGGTGTCGCCAAAGCACACCAGGTAATGCGCGCTGATCATCCGCGGACCTCCGTGGCGAGACCGGGGCGGCCGATCGCCTCCACCACGACGTCGACCAGGGTTCCCGGCGGCCGCCCGGTCGCCACCATCAGGTCGAGGTAATTGTCGGTCGTGCCGCGCACCGCCGTGCCCGCCGGGCCGTTCCTCTCGGCGACCAGTTGCAGCCGGGAGCCGATCTGAGCGCGCTCGAATGCGCGGCGCTTCTCCTCGGACAGCTCGCGCAGGATCCGGCAGCGCCGCCTGACCTCGCGCTCGGGTGGCCGGTCGGACATGTCAGCGGCGGCAGTCCCCGGGCGCGCGCTGAAGGGAAAGACGTGCAGGTAGGCGAAGCCCACGCCGCTCAGGCCGGCCCGGGTCTGCTCGAAGGCGACCGCGTCCTCGCCCGGAAAGCCGACGATCACGTCGAGACCGATGCACAGCGCCGGGCAGCGTCGACGCAGCTCGTCGATCCGCTCGCGCACGTCGGCCAGCCGGTAGCCGCGATTCATGGCCGCCAGGATCCGGTCGCACGCCGACTGCAGCGGCAGGTGCAGGTGGCGGCACAGCCGCGGCTCGCCCGCCAGCAGGTCTCCCAGCCGGGGCGTGATCTCGAGCGGATCGACCGAGCTCAGTCGCAACCGCGGGATGGCGGTGCGCGCCAGGATCTGCTCCACCAGGCCAGCCAGGTCGATCGCGGCGCCGGTCACCTCATCGCGCGCGCGGTAGTCGCCCAGGTGCACGCCCGACAGCACCACCTCGGCCACCCCGGCGTCGGCCAGCGCGGCCACCTGCGCCACCACCTGGTTCAGCGGTGTCGAGCGCGACGACCCGCGCACGAACGGCACGATGCAGTAGCTGCAGCGGCTGTCGCACCCGTCCTGCACCTTGAGCGCCGGCCTCCGCTGGCGCGCCAGATCCGCCAGCGGACGGCTGCGTCCGTCGCACAGGTCCGGTCGCTGCAGCAGCTCGGCGATCAGCCGCGGCAGCTCGGCCTTGCCCGGGTTGTCGACGACCCGCACCACGCCCGCCAGACCGGCCGCGGCCTCCCGATCGAGCTGGGCGTGACAGCCGGTGAAGACGATTGGACGATCCGGATGCCGGCGCGCGATCTGGCGCGCCAGCTTGAGCGACTGCGCGCTCGCGGCGTGGGTCACGGTGCAGCTATTGACGACGTAGAGATCGGCGTCGGCGGCGGCGTCGCACAGCTCGACCCGCGCCGGATCGAAGGCCGCTCCCAACGCCACGCCATCGGCGCGGTTGACCCGGCAACCCAGGCTGGCGATCGCGATCCGCTTCAAGCGCCCCGGCCTCGCCGCCCGGCACCGCTCCGGCGCGATCCGCCCTGGCCCGTGCCGCGGCGGGGAGCCGAGGTCCGGCCAGCGGCGCGGGGCGCGGGCCGCGCGAACGAGGCCGGCCCGTCGTCCCAGGTCGCCTCGACCGAGCTGGCCGCGGCCTCGGAATCGACGACGCGGGCGCGCTGTCTCCTGGCCGCCTGCTTGCGGGCGGCGGTTCGCTTGGACGGTGCGGCCTGCTCGCCGCTCTGCCGCATGAAATCCTGAAACGCCTGGTAGCTGAATCTCTTCTTGCCCTCGGCGACAAAGTCCCCGAACTTGTCGCGCAGGCCGTCGGCGCTCATCT
>JAFGSX010000521.1 GCA_016934455.1 Deltaproteobacteria bacterium | reverse complement strand
TCCTCAAGATCGGCGCCTGACCTGCTTATATACAGGTTTTTCCGCTTGGCGCCCAACCCGGCGTGGCTACGAAGTTTTTCGCGATTTTTGGTGCGCAGGCGCGTCAAGCTCGGGTTCAAGTGAGCAGAGGGTACAGGACAGTGGCATGACACGTCGCGGCGCAATCAGGGAATCAAAGCCTCGACCTTCCTGGCCGTCGCGGACTCGCCCTTTTTCTTTTTTTTCTGAACGTCCGGGAGCAGGTCGTCGATCGCGTTCGAGCCCGCGCTGCGGGCACCCGCTGTTTTTCCGCGCGGCTCGGGCGATGCCTTGGCGCCGTGCTTGACCCTGGGCGGTGTCTCGATCGGTCCGGCGACAGGCGGCTCAGGAGCCGCAGCGGGCAAAGTGCTCGCCACGGCCGCCGGCGCAGGGCTCGACTCGGGCTCCCGCGTCTCGGCACCGGCGCCGGCATCGGCATCGCCGGAGCCGGCGAGCGCCGGAAGCGGCTTGCCCGGAGCGGCGTCCGCGGCCGTGCTGGCGACGGTCGACGACGGCAAAATGGATTTGAGGAGGAGGACGCCGGCTGCGATACCGACGGCGATCGCGCAGATGGCGACGACGATCTGGAGCGAGCGGCGGCGCTGCCGGACAGCCGGCAGCGGCACCGGGGGCCGGGCCGGTTGCGGTGCCGGTGGCGCCGGAGAAAGCTCGACGGCGGCGGCCGCGACGCTGTCGGGGGCCACACTGAGGCCCTGGCTGGTCTGCGTCAACTGCAGCATCGGCACCAGGCCCGAGAACTCCGTTCTCTCGATCGTGTCCCGCAGGCCGTCGCGAAACGCCCTGGCGTTGCGCGGCCTCTTATCGCGGTCCTTGGCCAGACAGCTCCACACGAACTCGTTGGCCGCCGCCGGAATCGAGAGGTCGGGGTTGATCACCTCGAGCGGCTCGGGATCGGTGTTGATGTGCTTGAGCAGGATCTTCATCGGCGTGTCGGCGACAAAGGGCAGCCGGCCGGCCAGCATCTCGTACAGCATGATGCCGAGCGCGTAGATGTCGGCGCGCTCGTCGATCTGGTCGCCCTGGATCATCTCCGGGCAGATGTAGAACGGCGTGCCGAGCACGGCGCCGGTGCTGGTCATGCGGGCCGATGTCATCAGGCTTTCGGCACGGGCGATGCCAAAGTCGAGCACCTTGACAAACTCGGCGTCGTCCGGCGTCTCGGCCAGAAAAACATTCTCGGGCTTGAGGTCGCGGTGAATGATGCCGTTGGCATGGGCCTCGGTCAGCGAGTCGGCGACCTGGTCCAGGATGCGCGCTGCCTCGTACACGTCGAGCCGCGGCGTCTCTTCGAGCTTCTTGCGCAGCGATCGGCCCTTGAGGTACTCCATCGCTATGTAGAGCACGCCGTCGTCGGTCTTGCCGAAATCGTGGATGACGACGGTGTGCGGGTTGGCCAGCCTCGCGCACGCCTTGGCCTCGAGCAGAAACCGCTTGATCAGCGTCGCGTCCTCGAGCAACCGCCGGTACATCACCTTCAGCGCCACCAGCCGGTCGACCGATTTCTGGCGCGCCAAGTAGACGCTGCCCATGCCGCCCGAGCCGAGCAGCTCGATCACCTCGAACCGGCCGTCCACCTCGCGGCCGACCAGACCAGCGGGATCGTCGACGGGCAACAGGGCGCAGTGATCCTCGGGGCACTCGCCCACGTCGGTGTCGAATCGCTTGTCGCAGACCGGGCAAAAATAGCGCACGTCGCGCTCCCTCGCGCTGGCGAGCCTGCAACCTCGATCTCAGCACAGAACGCCGCGCTCCACAAACCGGCGTGCCCGCCTTCTCGAGCTGTAGTATCATCGCGCGACGAGAGGGAACGATAGAGACGCCGCGAGGTTCCCCGATGGAGCTCAAGACCGCCGCCAAGCTCACCAAGGGTGGCTCGGTGCTCAAACCCGTGGTCGCCGATCCCAACGATCTGCTGATACACGTCGAGGATCAGACCTACCGGATCGGCATCACACCTATCCTGGTCGGGCGCGACCGGTCCAACTCGATCGTGCTCGCCTCGACCGAGGCCTCGCGCTTTCACGCCGCGATCTACCGATCTGGAAAAAAGTTTCTCGTCCGCGATCTGCACTCGACGAATGGCGTCACGGTCAACGGCAGCACGATCCGCGTGTCGGTGATCCGCCCGGGCGACAGGATAGGCTTTCCGGACGAGTCATTTGTCGTCGAGGAATCGAAAAGCCGGGGCGGCGCCTACGCCGACGAGGGCATCGTGCTGTTCGCGGACGTGGCCGGTTTCACGTCGCTGACCGAACGCTGCGGCAATGACTTCGTCGATGCCCTGCGCGGGGTGTTCGAGGTGCTCGACGACAAGGTGCTGCTGCACCGCGGCTGCCCGCTGAAGAACCTGGGCGACGGCATCATGGCCGCGTTTGGTATCTGGCCGCTCGGCGACCGCCGCTACTCGGCGACCGACGAGGCGCTGGCGTTCGTGCGCGAGGCGTCGGTGTACGCTCGCGAGCAGACGAGAGCTTTCTTCGGCGACCAGAGCGGCTGTCAGCTCAGATTCGGTCTGGCGCTGGGCGAGCTCAGCTACCACTCCGAGGACAACCTCGATCTGCTCGGCGACACCGTCAATTCCGCGTCGCGGCTGGAGTCCATCAACAAGCTGTACGGCACGCGGATCATGGTCAATGCGGCCTTTCACGCCAAGCTGCGGGACAAAAGCCACCTGCGCGAGATCGACACGATTCGCGTCAAGGGCAAGCAGACGCCGATCACTATCTTCGCCGTAGACGAACGCTCGCAGACGTGGGAGCGCGCCGAGACGATACCCGGCGTCAAGAGAAAGGACATCGACGCGCTGGGTTACCTGGAATGGTACGGCGATGGGCTGGCCAGGTACCGGGCCGGCGACTTCGCCGGCGCGCTCGAGGCGTTCGCGAACGCCGAGCGCATGTACGGCGACGCGCCGGCGGCGTGCATGCGCAAGCGGGTCCAGGGATTCATTACAGGCAAGGCGTCATCCGAGAAAAAGGAGTGGGATGGGATCTGGAACATGGAGGCCAAATAGGACAACGCTACCCGGTGCACTCCACTTGCAGGGAACTAAAAAAGATCGTCGAAGCCAGTCGCGCCCTCGCGCCTCAATCAGCCGCGCAGCGCATGACGATCTCGGTCGACGATCGACCTCTCTCGTACCACGCCACGCAGATCCTGCCACCGCCGATAGACAGACTGGGAGCTGAAGAGTCCTGCAGGCTGTTGTTCGAAACACCGCCGCCCGAAGCAGAGCCCTGCCCGATCTCGACCCATTCGCTACCGTCAAATCGCCTGACGTAGATCTCATACTTTCCCGACGTTCCATCACGCCACGCCACAACTGGATTTTCCGAGGCGTCCAGTGCCATCGAGGGACTTTGAGAGATTCCTGTGCTATTGCTTATCCCTCCGCCCGAAGATGACCCTGTCCCCAAATCCACCCAGGTGGTTCCGTCGAAACGCTTGACGTAGATCTCGTAGTTGCCTGAGGTGCTGTCTTCCCAAGCCACAAAAGGATTTTCTGAAGAATCCAGGGCAAGAGAAGGGTGTTGCGAGCTTCCAGAATTGCTGCAGACTCTGCCATTTGAACCGACATTCGACCAGGTACTGCCGTTAAAGTGCTTGGCATATATGTCGCGGGCGGAGGCGCCCGCAGAATACGCGACGACTGGGTTTACATTGGTGTCAAGAGCAATGGACGGTTCGTAGGAACTGGTGGTGGCGATACCAGTGCCAGTTGAAGAATTTGATCCCACGTCCACCCAAAGAGCACCGTCGAACCGTTTCACGTAAATATAACTGTTTGACGAGGGATAGTCTCTCCACGCAACAACGGGATTGCCCATAGGATCCAGGGCGAGGGAAGGTGTATATGAAGTAGAAGTATTGTTACTGATGCCACCGCCGGAATCGGAGCTCGTGCCCACAACGGTCCAGTAAATGCTATTGTAACGCTTGATGTAGATCTCGTAGTTGCCCGACGTACGATCACTCCATGCCACCATCAAGTTGCCCGAATCGTCCAGGGCGATCGAGGGATTGTACGAGTATCCAGTATTATTGCTGACGCCGCCGCCTGCTGACGAGCCTGCGCCTATTTCAACCCAGGCGCTGCCGTCAAAGCGCTTGACATAGATCTCATCGTCACCTGAAGTGTCATCTACCCAAGCCACCACTGGATTTCCTGAAGAATCCACGGCAAGAGAAGGGTCTTCCGAGTTTCCAGTATTGTCGCTGATCCCTCCGCCTGACGACGCAAAGCTGAGCACATCCAGCCATGCGATTCCATCAAAACGTTTGATGTAGATCTCATCGCTCTCCTCCCAGGCAACGACTGGATTCCCAGAAAAACCAACAGCGAGGGAGGGATAGTAGGATCTGCCCGGACTGTCGCTGACTCCTCCTCCCGTGGACGAGCCCGTGCCAACATCGACCCAGACACTGCCGTTATAACGCTTGATGTAGATCTCGTAGTAGCCCGAAGTGGAGTCGTGCCACGCCACAATGGGCTTGCCTGAACCGTCCAAGTCAAGGGAAGGGGCTTCCGATGGGCCAGTATTATTGCTTATCCCGCCACTCGATGAAGATCCCTCACCAACATCAGCCCAGACACTACCGTCAAAACGCTTGACGTAGATCTCGTGGTCGCCTGAAGCGTAATCTTGCCACGCCACGACCGGTTTGCCTAAACCGTCCAGGTCGAGGGACGGGGCCAAAGATGAGCCTGTACTATCGCTTATCCCGCCGCTCGATGACGATCCGGCGCCCACATCGACCCAGCCACCGCCTACAAACTGTTTTATGTAGATCTCGTAGTTGCCGGAGGTGTTGTCACTCCAGGCCACGACAGGATTCCCAGAAATATCCAAGGCCAGAGAAGGACTTTCTGACCGCCCCGAATTGCTGCTGATCCCTCCCCCAGTGGATGACCCGGCGCCAAGGTCAACCCAATCAACACCATCGAAGCGTCTGATATAAATATCATAATTGGTAGAAGTACATCTCTCAGTCCATGCAACAACTGGATTTCCACTGCTGTCCAATGCAACCGAGGGATGTTCTGATGAGGTCGCGCTGTTGCTTAGTCCTCCGCCCGAAGAAGAGCCAGTGCCAATATCCACCCAGTGAGTTCCGTCAAAACGCTTGATATAGATCTCATTGTTGCCGCAGGTGTTATCTGACCAGGCTACCACCGGATTCCCGTACAGATCCAGCGCCAAGGAGGGAGATTGAGAGTAGCCCGTACTATTGCTAATCCCGCGGCCGGTAGACGAAGTCGGGCCTATATCCACCCAGCGACTGCCGTTATAACGCTTGACGTATATCTCGTAATTGCCCGAGGTACCATCTGCCCATGCGACTACTGGATTGCCCGAATCATCGAGTGCCAGCGAAGGACTTGCAGAGTCGCCTGAATTGGCGCTAATGCCGCCTCCCCATGATGTTCCCGTTATCAATTCCTTCCAAGGTCCGAAATCGGAACCACCGAGACCGCTCCAAACATCTTGGGTGTCGATTGCGACCACATCGGCTGACGCAACATCCAAACCAGAATCGGCAATCGCTACATCAGCAACAACGTCGGAGTAGAGGACATCAGCCGTCGCATCCAGGTTCCGATCAACAGCGCCCGCGTCGATCGGTGAACTGTCGTATTGTGCATCGATTGGTGCTGTGCCGTCGTTCGTCGAATCGCGCGGCCCGGAATCGGCCAGCAGACCATCGCTCTGCCTCCTATCGCCAGGATTTACGTCAGCGAGACTGCTGTCGGTAGGATATCTATCGGACGCGCCACTATCGGTGTCACCGGCATCGACGTTCGGCGTATTGGTAACGCATATTCCTTCGACACAGATCAGATCGCCCCGGCAAGTGTTGTTGGCTGAGCAAGGTTGCCCGAGCCCTCCGATCTCTTCACAAAAACAGCACCACAACGGCAATGACAGCACGGTGGCGACGCCAACCCTTAGTTTCCTGCTGTCGCGCATGACCCGCCCCTCTTCGCGGCAATACTTCGACTCACTCACCTGTCGGCCACAACCACATCACCAATCCGCCTGCCATGGCCGCGCCGCCCGTGCAAAAGGCGGCGATGGCCGCGATGTTCCACACCGTCCTGACGCTTTCCTGATCCCATTCACCAGCGCGATAGGCCTGGTCGCTGGCGTACGCGAGGTAGGTCGCGACCCCGCCGAAGGCGGCGATCGCCAGCCCGCTCCAGAAAGCGACGTGACCGCCGATGGCGAGCGGGCTGATGCCGCCCTGTGCCGCGGTCTCCGCCGTTGCCGCGGTCGCCGGCCGCGTCGCTGTCTGCTGCCCGGCAACCTGAGATGGCTCTGTCTTGCGCCGCAGCACGACCTGCATCGAGACGCGCTTGCCGGTCTCGACGACAATCTCCTTTGCCGCGGTCTGGTAGCCGTCAGACCGAAAGCCGATGGCGTGCCTGCCCCGCGTCAGATACGCCACGAACGGCGTGCCAGCGTCGCCGTCCACGCCGAGCGCCTTGCCGTCCGCGGTCAAGCGCGCCCCGGGCGGCACGCTCGATACGCTGACCGCTCCGCGATCCTTGAGCACCTGCGCCTCGAGCTTGCTGGCCTCCAGCTCGATCTGGCCGCGGCGATGCCTCCATTCGTCGCTCAGCTTGATCTTGCCCAGATCGGAAGCCGTCGCGAAGCGCTGATAGAACTCCAGCGCGGCGAGCGGCTGCTGGAGCCCCTGATACGAAAGAGCCGCACCGACCAGATAGGCCCAGCGCATCTCGACGTCGGCGGGATCGGCCGCCAGCCCGCGCCTGAACTTCTCGAGCGCCTGCGAATACCGCTGTGCCTTGAGGTCCGCCTTGGCGTCCGCGTACAGCGCCTCGAGATCGGTGGCCGGAGCGACCTGCGCCTGCGCCGCGCGCTCGGCTGCGATCGGCGCCGCCATCAGAATGACCATCGTGCACAGCCGGTGCGTTTTCATGTCGCCCGAAGACCTTGCAGGAGAAAGGCCGTGGCCTGAGCGCAGTCGATTGACTCCCCGGTTCTTGCGAAAATGATGCCCAACCGCGGGATACAAGGCAATCGCCTTGAGCATTTCTTTTGATCTTTTGATCACTCGCGAATTTTGGGACCGACTGCAAATAGACTCTCGATCTGCATCTCGGCTGCCGATTGGCCCCCGCAAAAAAAACGCGGGGTCAACCCGATCGGCTAACCCCGCGTCACTATTTGGTGGGCGATACTGGGTTCGAACCAGTGGCTTCCACCGTGTGAGGATGGCACTCTACCGCTGAGTTAATCGCCCGCTGCGCGCACCGTCCCGGTTGCCTGTCGTGGGCCGATTCAATAGCGCAGCAGCCCGCGATCTGGCAAGCGCTAACGCCAGCCGCGACCGCTACGAGGTCTTGGCCGGTTCGGCCACGCGCACGCAGTTGCGGCCCGCGTTCTTGGCCAGGTAGAGCGCCGAATCGGCAGCGTCGAGCAATTCGGTCGGGCCGCTGTGGCTCTCCTGCAGCTCGGCCACGCCAGCGCTGATGGTGATCTTGAGACGGCGATCGCTGCGCACGCGGGCGTAGGTCCGCTCGGCCACCGCGCGCCGCAGCTTGTCGGCCGCCTCGACCGCCTGGTCGAGCTGCGTGCGCACCAGGATGGCGCAGAACTCCTCGCCGCCGTAGCGCGCCAGCACGTCGCCCTTGCGCAACTGACGGCGCAGGGTGCGCGCCACCTGTTTGAGCACGTGGTCGCCCAGCAGGTGGCCGTGCTTGTCGTTGAACTCCTTGAAGTGGTCGACGTCGATCATCAGCAGCGCGAGCTTGCTGCCAAAGCGCCGGGCGCGGTGAAACTCCTCGTCCAGCCGCTGATCGAGCGCGCGCCGGTTGAGCAGCCCGGTCAGCGCATCGGTCAGGGCCAGCGCCGCCTGCTCCTGGAACAGGCGGGCGTTCTCGATCGCCAGCGCCGCCTGGCCGGCGACCGCGTTGAGCAGCGCCACCGCGTGGTTGTCAAAGCCGTCGCGCCGGACGCGAAAGAAATTGAGCACGCCCAGCACGCGGCCCTTGGCCACCATCGGCAGCGCCAGAAACGAGCCGTCGACCTGGCGCAGTCCCTTGGCGTGGAGGTAGCGCGCGTCGGTGCTGGTATCGGGCACCAGCAGCGGCCGCCCGGTCTGCGCCACCCGGCCGCA
The DNA here is from genome assembly GCA_016934455.1 of Deltaproteobacteria bacterium. Classification (GTDB taxonomy): domain Bacteria; phylum Myxococcota; class JACRCW01; order JAFGSX01; family JAFGSX01; genus JAFGSX01. The sequence goes on along the minus strand of JAFGSX010000521.1, from coordinate 10,553 downwards.
GATGCCCTCGCCCAGCGCGAAGGTCAGGGCCATCAGCTCGGCGCTGTTGGGGGCGCCAAAGGTCGACACCACCTGCAGCCGGCGCCGGGCGCGATCGAGCAGCAAGATCGCAAACTCGTCGACGCCCATGGCCTTGCCGACCCGGTGCGCGATCTCGTCCAGCACCGCCGACAGCTCGAGCGTCGAGGTGGCGGCCCGGGTCAGATCCATCAGCAGCGTCAGCTCGTCGATGCGGCCCTTGAGCTGAGTGTTGGCCTCCTCGATCAGGTGGCTGCGGCGCTCCAGCTCCTGCTGCATCTCGAGCGCCTGCTGGGCGCGCTGCAGGTCCTGCTCGCGGTCGATGCCGGTCGCGTGCAGGTCGGTGATGGCGGCCAGCATCTTGTTGAAGGCCTTGGCCAGCTCGCCGATCTCGTCGCGACGCCGGGTCGGAGCGCGGACCAGAAAGTCGCCCTCCTCGGCGCGGCTCATGTCGCGCGCCAGGTTCAACAGCGGCCGCGTGACGAGCTGGCGGGCCAGCAGCGCGACCACGGCCATGACGCCGCCGATCACGACCACCAGCACGAACAGGGTGACGCGCAGCTCGTCGCCGAGCAGGCCGCGCACCTCGCTGTCCGGCAGCGGCCAGAGCACGGCCATGCCGAGCGCGATCAGCGCCAGCGCGACCAACCCGGTCGCTATCCCCAGCTTGATGGCCAGCGAGTGGCGGAGCATGGGCCGATTGTTGGATGGCGACCGCGCCCGGTCAAGCCGGGACGGCGAAAACCTGGCGCGACCTTTCGGCCTTGAGCTATGGTGGGCCATAGCAGAGCGTGGTGAACATGACTGCGGGCTGGCTGGTCGATTTTACCTCGGACTACCTCGCGTCCGCGGGCCCGGCCGTGGCCACGGCCAGCGCGCTCCGCGCCCGCAAGCCGTGGATCCGTTCGCTCAACAGCTTCGGCAAGCGCTGGATCCACTGGTCGCTGCACCATCACGGCCTCGCCTATGGCTTGCCGCTGGCGCAACCGGGTCAGCTCACCGAGACCCGGCCGGGAAGCTGGGATCCATCTTTCGCTCCATTTTTGACCGGCTGGTGCGATCTGATGGTCGAGGTCGATGCGCTGGTCGTCGGCGCGCCGCGGGCGACCGGTCTGCGCGAATGGCTGCTGTGCTGCTTGGCGGTGCTGGTCGAGAACGACGATTGGGCGACCCAGCTCCATCGGGCCATGACCGACGGCGGCGCTTCGCCGCGACTGATCGAGCGCGCGGCGCTCGCGATCGAGGCGCGGCTCGAGGGGCGGCGCTACGTGGTGGGCAACCCGCTGCTGGGCCTGCCGCTGCGCAACGGCATCGTCTACAGCGACGCCCGGCTGGTCGGGCGCGTCGCGCTGCGGCTCGCCCTCGACCGGCGGATCGATCCGGTGTCGCTGATCCGGCTGCGCTCGTACACCCACCGCGAGCGGCGTCTGCTGGTGGCGGCGCTGTGCGGACTGGTGGCCAGCGGCAGCGAGATCCCGGGCGCCGCCCGGCGCGCGGCCGCGGCGCAGCTCGAGCGCGCCGGCCTGCCGCGCGAGGAGGTGCGCGAGCTGCAGCGGCTGCTGCGCCACCCGCCGTCGGCATCGCTGATCGCCGAGCTGGTCGAGGGCCCGCGCGCCGCCGGCTACCTGCTCGAGCAATTGCTGCTGGCGGCGTTCATCGACGGCTGGATCGACGCCGAGGAGCGTTCCTTCATCGACCAGCTTGCCCGCGACATGGAGGTGCCGGGGCCGCGGCTGGCGCGCATCGAGTGGCGCGTGCGCCGCTTCTGCGACGAGCACCGCGACCTGTTCGACCTGTTCTCCGAGTCGCAGTACTACGGCCACCTCGAGGCCTTCTCGCGCGACCGCATCACCCGGCTGGTGCTGCGCAACCTCGACGCGCTGGTGCTCGAGATCCGACAGACTCGCGAGCTGGCCGCGCTGCTGACCAGGGCCGCGTCCGGCGGCACTCTCGACGACGATGAGCGCGCGTCAGTTCGCACCGGATTGCTCGACGTCTGCCGCGCCATCCCGTCGCTGGCGATCTTCGCGCTGCCCGGCGGCGCGCTGATCCTGCCGTTGCTGCTGCGGCTGCTGCCGTGGGATCTGCGGCCGAGCGCCTTTCAGACCATCGCCCCGCGACGCCGCTGATCGCGCGGCGATCAGGCGCCTTGACCCTCGGCGCGGCCGCTTGCTACTTTTCCAGAGGGTCTGTCGGCCAGGCCCCCTGCCGTCGAGGAAGCCGCGACGGCATTCACCCGAGCAGCACACGCACCTGCCGCCATTGACGACGAGGGAGCCCCATGAGTACAGCCGAGTTCATCCGCCAGCATCCTCGCAGTCACCGCTGCAACGACCTGACCAAGGCCGAGCTCGGTCGGCAGGTGGTTCTCTACGGCTGGGTCCACGGGCTGCGCGACCACGGCGGCCGGCGCTTCGTCGACCTGCGCGACCGCGACGGATTGACCCAGATCGTGTTCAAGCCCGAGGTCGATCGGGAGCTGCACGAGCAGGCGCAGAAGCTGCGCAGCGAGTGGGTCATCGGCGTGGCCGGCGCAGTGCAGGATCGCATCGCCAACGGCGGCTCGCCCAACCCCAAGCTGCGCAGCGGCGAGATCGAGGTCGAGGCGCAGGCGCTCGAGATCTTCAACCAGGCCGACACGCCGCCGTTCTTGATCGAGGACAACATCGATACGGCGGAGGAGAAGCGGCTGCAGTATCGCTATCTCGACCTGCGGCGGCCGGCCGTGGCCAGGCGCTTCCTGGTGCGGCACCGGGTCAACCAGGTGGTGCGGCGCTACTTCGATGACAACGGCTTTCTCGAGATCGAGACACCGTTCATGGTCAAGTACACGCCCGGCGGGGCCCGCAACTTCCTGGTGCCCAGCCGCCTCAACCCGGGCTGTTTTTACGCGCTGGCCGAGAGCCCGCAGATCTTCAAGCAGCTCTTCATGATGGCGGGATTCGACCGCTACTTCCAGATCGTCCGCTGCTTCCGCGACGAGGACCTGCGGCTCGACCGCCAGCCCGAGTTCACGCAGATCGATGTCGAGATGAGCTTCATCAACGAGGAGGAGATCCAGGGCGCGATCGAGGGGTTGCTCGCCGCGCTCTGGCGGGAGATCCTCGGCGTCGAGCTTGCCCGCCCCTTTGTCCGGCTCGCCTACGACGACGCGATGACCCGCTATGGCAGCGACAAGCCCGACCTGCGCTTCGATCTTGAGCTGTGCGACCTGACCGACGAGGTCAGGCAGCACGGCGGCGGCGGCGTGGCGCTGCTCGAGGATGTGGCCAAGGGAGAAGGCGTCTGCAAGTGCCTGCGGTTGCCGGCGGCGTATGCGCTGTCGCGAACCGAGGCCGACAAGCTGGAGGGCTTTGTGCGCGGCATGGGCGCGCACGGCCTGGCTCGCGTCAAGGTCGACAAGGGCGGCGCCTGGACCCAGACCCAGATGGCCAAGTCGATCTCCGAGGCCCTGCGGCTGGCCATCAACCGCAAGGCCGGGGCCCAGGACGGCGATTTCTTGTTTTTCCAGTTCGGCGAGCCCAAGCTGGCGGCGATGGTGCTGGGCCGGCTGCGCCTGCACTTCGGCGAGAAATACCACCTGATCAAACCCGGCGACTGGCGCTTCGCCTGGATCGTCGATTTCCCCCTGTTCGAGAGGGACGAGAAGGGTCAGTGGGTGGCGGCGCACCACGCCTTTACCAGTCCCCGGCCCGATCACGTCGACAAGCTGAAGAGCGCTCCCCAGGACTGCCGCGCCCGCGCTTACGACATCGTGCTCAACGGCGTCGAGCTGGGCGGCGGCTCGATCCGGATCCACGACACCGCGGTGCAGGCCAAGGTGTTCGACGCGCTCGGCATCAGCGGCGAGCAGGCCGAGGCCAAGTTCGGTTTTCTGCTGCGCGCGCTTCGTTTCGGCGCGCCGCCCCACGGCGGCATCGCGCTGGGCATGGACCGGCTGGTGATGCTGCTCACCGACGCCGAGAGCCTGCGCGACGTGGTCGCCTTTCCCAAGACCCAGAAGGGCACCTGCCTGATGACCGACGCCCCGACGCGGATCGGCGACGAGCTTCTGACAGATCTCTTCATCCGATCGGCCGCGCCGCACTAGGACCGCATGGCCTTCGACGCCATCATCGTCGGGGCAGGATTGACGGGTGCCGCGATCGCGCGCGACTGCGCGCGGCGCGGGCTGCGGGTGCTGCTGTGCGAGGCGCGCGACATCGGCAGCGGCTCGACCGCGGTCGAGACCGGCCTGCTCGACATCGGCGTCAGCTCCGATCGCGAACGCCGGCGCATCGCCGAAGCCGAGCTCGAGCTGCTGCAGCGGATCGCGGGGCCACTGCTGACGCGGCTGCCTCTGCTCTGGCCGCTCTCTGCCACCGCCGCCATCGGCACCCGGCTCCGGCAGCGGGCGCAGATCGCGCGGGCGCAGTTGCCGCGCGCCGCCCGCCTCGGCGGCTACCGGATCGCGCTCACGCCGCCCGAGCTACGCGCCATCGAGCCGGCGCTCGCCGCGGCTGCCAGCTCCGGCGCCGTGCTGACGCACGCCTGGTGGACCGACGTGCCGCACCTGGCGGCGCTGCTGGTCGGCGATGCCATCGAGGCCGGCGCAGAGCTGCGCACGCACGCGCGCGTCTCGGCCCTGCTCCGCGACGAGTCGGCGGTGGTGGGGGTGACCCTGGTCGACGACCGCGGGGAGAGCATCGGCAGTCACGCGGCGCCGCTGGTGCTCAACTGCGCAGGCGCCGGCAGCGACGACTTGGCGGCGCTGGCATACGGCGCGGTGGCGCTGACACCGATCCGCTGCACGCTGGTGCGCCTGGCGCGGCGCTGCACCGGCGCGGCGATCGCGCTGGGCGGTCCGAGCGCCGGGCTGCGCCTGGTGCCGGTCTCCCACGCCTCGGTGCTGGGCGGGTGGCGCGAACCGGGGCCGGGCGGCGGCGACACGCGGCCGCGATCGCCGTCGGTGGTCGAGCGCATGCTCGCGATCGCGGCTCGCGCCGTCGAGGGACTGGCCGCCGAGCCCGTGCTCGAGGTGGCCAGCGCGGTGCAGGCGCGAGCCGCCGACGATCCGCCGCAGGAGGGCGTGCCGCGTCGGTTCCGGCTGATCGACCACCGGGCACAGGGGGTCGGCGGCCTGTTCACGATCATCGGCGGCGCCGCGCTCGAGCACCGCTGGATCGCCGAGCAGGTGACCGACGCGCTGTGCCGGCTGCTCGGGCGAGGCGGGCGCTGCGTCACCGGGGAGCGGGCGCTGCTCGGCGGTGACGCGGCGATCGACAGCGGCCGGCTGGCGGCGCAGTTCCAGATCGCAGCCGACGTCGCCGACCGCCTGGTGGCGCGTTACGGCTGGCGCGCCCACAGCGCGCTCCGCTCGAACGAGCCGGGCGCGGGGCTCGCCTTGGTGTGCCGGTGCCAGGGCATCAGCGGCGCCGAGCTGATGCACGCGCTCCGGCACGAGGCGCCGCGCACGCTTTCGGATCTGTGCCGCCGCACCGGTCTCGGCAGCGGTCCGTGCGGCGGTCAGCGCTGCCTGCGCGAGGCGGCGCGGATCGCGCGCGAGGCCCATTGCTGGTCGGCCTCCGAGCTGTTGTCCGAGCTGCTGGCCGCCAAGCAGGAGCGGCTGGAGAGCGCCCGACGCGCTCTGCCGCGCCTGCCGCTGGCAGCTCTGGCGCTGGATCAGATGGCGCACCGTCTGTCGGCGAATCTCGATCGGTTCTGGCGCGCGGATCGCGCCCGGCGGGGTCGGGCATGACGTGGCACGCGGACGTGGCGGTGATCGGAGCGGGCGCCGCCGGCTGCGTCGCGGCCGCCGCCGCGGCCCGCAGCGGTGCCCGCGTCATCGTCGTCGACGGCGGGGCAGGCGCCACCGCGCTGAGCTCGGGGACGGTCGACGTGGCCGATCCCGGCGCCTCCTCGCTCGATCCGCTGGACGCCGGTGCGCCGCTCGCCAGCGCGGTCGAAGAGCTGGCGCGCCATGAGCCGCAGCACCCCTACTCCCGGATCGGGGCCGCCGGCCGCGCCCAGCTTCCAGCGGCGCTCGGCCTGCTGCGGGAGCTGGCCGCCGACGTCGACCTGGTGGGCGCGGCGACACCCGAGGCCGCGATGGTGGTGGCCACCGCGCTGGGCACGGTCAAGGCGACCGCGCTGGCGCAGCACACGATCGCCGGCGGCCACCTCGAGCGGTTGACCGGCGCGCGCGTCGGCGTCGCGCACTTTGGTCGGATCGGGCTCTTCGACGGCAGGGCCTCCGTGGCGACGCTGCGGCTGGCGGTAAACGGTTCGGCGCCCGAACGGCGATTCGAATCGTTTCCGCTCGAGATCAGGTTTTTGCGCCGCGGTCGCGACGCGCGCAGCGGAGTCTTCGAGCTGGCGCGCCTGTTTGACAGCGACGAGATGGTCGACGGGCTGGCGCGCGCGACCCAGGCCACGCTGCGGGTGAGCAGCCGCTTGCAGCACCTGCTGCTGCCCCCGCTGATCGGACTGCAGCGACCGTGCGCCGCGCTGCAGAAGCTGGAGCAGGCCCTGGGCCTGCCGGTGTCCGAGGTGTGCGCTCTGCCCCCGTCGGTGCCGGGCTGGCGTCTGGCCCGGGCGCTGGTGCGAGGACTGGCTGACCACGGAGTCGAGGTCATCCGCGGCCGCGCCGTGGGCGCCTCGATCGGCGACGGCGAGGTCCGCGGCGTCGACGTCGTCGAGGCGGGGGGCAAGACGATGCGCGCGCTGCGGGCGCGCCGCATCGTGCTCGCCAGCGGCCACCTGGTGGGCGGCGGGATCCGCGCCGACCGTCGGCTGATGGAGCCGCTGCTCGGTCTGCCGCTGACCCTCGACGGCGTGCCGGTGGCCGACGCCAGCGAGCGCTGGCTGGCGCCGGACTACCTGCAGACGCAACCGGTGTTGCGCGCCGGCGTCGCCGTGAACGGGGAGCTGCGGCCGCTCGACGGACGCCACCCGCAGCCGGTGCTTCGCAACGTGCACGTGGCCGGATCGCTGATCGCCGGCAACGACCCCGCCAGCCACAAGGCCGGGATCGGGCTATGCGCGCTTACCGGCTGGCTGGCTGGCCGGGCCGCGGTCGCAGACTGAGGGCAGAGAGCTGGCTCTATACCCTCTGCTCACTTGAATCGAGACAACTTTCGGCAGGGGCCCGCTGTTCGGAGAAAGTCCTTTTATCATCGCTGCGCGCCGAAAAAGGCCTTTCTCCGGCCCCCTGCCGGACGGGACCAACTGAAGCGAGCAGAGGGATTAGGCCCCCGGTTGGCTCGCCGGCACAGAGTTGTCGTCCGCCCGGCCCACCGCGACCACGACGTCGTCGACCAGGTCGACGGCGGTCGATGCGTAATACGCGCGGTCGCACCGGTGGCCTCGTTCGAAGCTGCGATCGATGCGGTCGGGCAGCCCCACGGCCGCCACCAGCTCCTCGTAGCTGAGCCCGGTCTGGGCGCGCTTTTCGGCGATGGCGAGCCGGGCCGCGGCGCTGCGGCTGGCCAGCCACGGTGCCAAATCGTCGCGGCTGAGCAAGGCGTCGAGGGCGGCGCGGACCTCGGCGCGGTCGCGCAGCCCGCTCGGCAGCACCAGGATGTGATCGCCGGCCTGGTAGCGGTCGGGCAACCGGGCGACGCGCAGCACGACCCAGATGTTGTAGCGCGGCGTGAACAGCGGCCGCCGCACGATCACCGCGCTATCCGGAAACTCGATGGCGCGCACCTCGACCTCGGTGCCGGCCGGAACTATGCCCTGCGCCGGCGGCGGGATGATCACCTCGCCGTCCGGGGCGGTCAGCAGCCTGAGCGACGAGAACTCGTGGGCGTCGACGAGAAAACGACCCCGGTCGTCGTAAAACGGGCCGTAGTAGAGCGACTGCCGCAAAAAGAAGCGCTGCCCCTGATAGTCGGTGCGCAGGCCAGCGATCTCGGTCGCGCCGAGCCGGGTTCGCGACATGCAACCGGGCAGCAGCGCGGGCAGGAGGGCCAGCGGGGCGGCGATTGACGCCGCCAGCCGCAGGCCGTAGCGTGCGACGCGGCGAGGGCGCGCTGTCATCATGAGCCTCCACTTCACCAAGGTTCAGAGCTGCGGCAACGATTTCATCATCCTCGACGAGGCGAACGGGCCGGTCAACATCGAGCCGCCGCTGGCGCGGGCGCTGTGCCTGCGCAATCGCGGCGTCGGCGCCGACGGCCTGATCGCGGTGGCGGCCGAGGGTCCGGCGCGGGCCCGGGTCAGCTTCTACAACGCCGACGGCAGCCGGGCCGAGATGTGCGGCAACGGGCTGCGCTGCGCCGCCCACTACCTGCGCTGGCGCCACGGAGCGGCCGAGAAGCTGGCCCTGGCGACCGACGCCGGCACGCGCTCGTGCCAGGTGCTGGGCGAGCCGTGGCGGACCACGGTCGAGGTGTGCGCAGACATGGGTGTCGTCGAGATGGCGGGCACCCTGGCCGAGGCCTGGCGCGACCAGCGGATCGAGATCGACGGCGCGATCGTGGCCAGCCACGCGATCCGGGTCGGCAACCCGCACCTCGTGCTGCTGCGGCCGCCGGACGCGGCCGAGGTGGCGCGGCTGGGGCCGGAGCTCAGCCACCACCCCGCGCTTCCGGGCGGCGTCAACGTCGAGTGGGTGGAGCTGGTGGCGGGCAAGGCGCGCGCCGCCGTGTACGAGCGCGGCGTCGGCCCGACGCTCGCCTGCGGCAGCGGAGCATGCGCCGTGACCGCGGCGCTGATCGCGGCGCAGCAGTGGCTTCCGGGAGTCACCCTGGCGGTCGAGCTGGCTGGTGGCAGGTTGGCCGTCACCGTCGACGCCGACTGGCGCGCGCGGCTCCAGGGAGCCTCGACCGTGATCTTCGACGGCGCGCTGGTCGCGCCACCCGGTGCCCTCGCGCCGGCCTGAAATTCAACGGAAATCCGTCCACGAGTCTGCGATAATAGAGAGGGGACATTGTCGGGCGCTCCCGAACGATGGCTCGTGCAATCGACAAGGAGACAAAAATGGGTGGAATGAGATGGCTGCTGTCGCTGGCCGCGATCACCGTGCTGTGGGGCTGCCCGCCCGAGGAGACGCCGCAGCCACCGCCGCCGCCAGTGCCGAGCCTGGCCTCGATCGATCCCGGTGTCGGGCTCACCGCCGGCGGCGACGTGGTCACCCTGGGCGGAGCCAACCTGTCGGGGGTCACCGTGGTGGCGTTCGGGACCGCGCCCGGCAACGTGACCTCGAAGACCGAGACCGAGATCGTGGTCACCACGCCGCCCAATTCCCGCGGCACGGTCAGCGTCAAGGTCACGGCGCCGGGAGGCGTGGCCGAGCTGCCCGACGCCTTCAGGTACGAGGTCGGCGTCACCATCGCGTCGATCGAGCCGGGCACCGTCCAGGCCAATCATCCCACCACCATCGCCATCGAGGGCGACGGTTTCCTGGTCGCCGATACCGATCCGATCGTGCGGCTCGACACCACGCAGCTCACCGTGGTCAGCGCCACCAGCAGTCACATCGCGGTGCAGGTTCCATCGCTCGACGAGGGCAGCTACGACATCTCGGTCACCAACGCCGACGGCCGCAGCGCGTCGGTGACCGACGGCCTGCAGGTGCTGGCCCCGATCGTGATCGGCAGCGTGACCCCCAACTGGGGATATTCGGACGTCACCACCGACGTCACCATCCGCGGCTCCGGTTTCGACGGCACGACCGCGGTGGTCTTTGGCACCCTGCCCGGAACCAACCTCAACGTGCAGGATTCGTCGACCATCACGGTCACCGCCCCCGCGTCGGGCAGCTCCACCGGGTCGGTCGCGGTCATCGTGCGCCGCGGCATCGGCGACGAGGGACAGCTCGCCGACGGCTTCACCTACTACTCCAGCGACGGACAACTGCGCGTGCTCGAGGTGCGTCCCGCGGTCGGCCGCTCGACGGGCGGCCAGAGCGTGGTGGTCTGGGGCACCGGTTTCAGCAGCGCCGTCCATGTCTATTTTGGCGCCGACGAGGCCACCGTGACCAACACCGCGGCCGACGGCCGCAGCGTCACCGTGCAGACGCCGCTGCACACGCTGGGCGGGCAACTGGTCGAGGAGCCGGTCGCCGTGCGCGCCACGCTCGGCGGCAGCGACGTCAGCCTGACCAACGGCTTCACCTACTACCGCATGCCCGAGATCACGCAGGTCAACCCGACCACACTGGCCACGGCGGGCGGAGACACGGTGACCATCGGCGGCGCCGGCTTCATGCCGACCGGGATGCAGGTCCTGTTCGACAACATCGCCGCCACCGACATCACCATCGTCAGCTCCTCCGAGCTCACCTGCATCTCGCCGGCCCACGCCGAGGGCGTGGGTCTGCCGGTGGCGGTGATCAACAAGTACAACGACAGCGTCACCTGGGCCGGGGGAGGCGTCAACTTCGTCGAGCGCACGCGCATCCAGAGCGTGACGCCGTCCTCGATCTCCAAGGCCGGCCGCACCTTCATGACGCTGCGCGGCACCGGGCTCGCACCGACGGCCCAGGAGATGACGGTCACCCTCGACGGACGGCCGGTGCTGGATCTGACCCGCGTCGATCAGAACACGCTGAC
>JAFGSX010000520.1 GCA_016934455.1 Deltaproteobacteria bacterium | reverse complement strand
GGCCTGATCGATTCGCGGCTGTTCGGCGCCTACGTGCCGCCTCAGATCGAGACCCCGCGCCTGGAAGAGCTGGAGGCCTCGAGCGCCAAGGATCTCGACGTCCCGATCGAGACCGTTGCAGACCTGCAGCCGACTATGTTGAACCAGCAGCCGGACACTGGCCCGGCGGTCGTCGTCCCCGGCGAGGTGCAGGTGCCGGGCATGATCGATCCGCGGCTGTTCGGCGCCTTCGTGCCAGCCAACCTGCCGACGCCGCCGCTCGAGACCATCGAGTACACGCGCTTCGATGCGCTGGTCGAGCACGATCCCGATGGCGCGCAGGCGGCCGAGGAAGAGGTCATCCCGTACGGCACCTGCCCGGCGTGCGGTGTCCAATTTCGCAGCAGGACCTGCCCCGAGTGCGGCAATCCGATGATACCGGACGAGGAGGAATGACCGGTCGCGACCATCGTTCCGCGGACGCGGCCGGCGCCGACGGGCGATCGCGCCTGCCCCCGTGGTTGCGTTCCCCGCAGGGTAGCGCGGCGTCGGGACGGGCGGTCCGGCGGCGGCTGCGCGCCGGTTCGCTCAGCACCGTGTGCGAGGAGGCGCGCTGTCCCAATATCGGGCGCTGCTTCGGGCGCGGCACGGCGACGTTCTTGGTCCTGGGCGACCGCTGCACGCGGTGCTGTGCCTTCTGCAACATCCTCCGCGGCGAGCCGGCGCCGGTCGACGGCGACGAGCCGGCGCGCCTGGTGGCTGCCGCCGGTGAGCTGAACCTCGATCACGTCGTCGTCACCAGCGTGTCCCGCGACGATCTCGCCGACGGCGGCGCCGCGCACTTCGCGGCCGTCGTCTACGCGCTGCGCGCCGGTCTGCCGGCGGCGACCGTCGAGGTGCTGGTCCCGGACTTCGGCGGCCGCAGAGAGAGTCTCGACGCGGTGCTGGCCGCCCGGCCCGACGTGCTCAACCACAATGTCGAGACCGTCGCCCGGCTCTACCCGCGGGTCAGACCGCAGGCGGATTTCGACCGCAGCCTGCGCCTGCTCGAGCGCGCGCGGCGATCCGGCGTGTCGCTGGTCAAGAGCGGATTCATGGTGGGGCTGGGCGAGGACGACGACGAGGTGCGAGCGTTGCTGGCGACCCTGGCCTGGCATGGGGTTCAGGCGGTCACGGTCGGCCAGTATCTGCGGCCGCGGCTCGCCGCCCTGCCGGTCGCGCGCTACGTCGAGCCCGAGCGGTTCGAGGACTACCGGGAGGCTGGCATCGGCGCCGGGCTGGAGGAGGTGCTGGCGGGGCCGCTCGTCCGGTCGAGCTACTGCGCCGACGACCTGCGGCGGAGGGTGCTGCGACGTCGCCTGTCGGGCTCACCGCTCCAGGCTGGCCAATAGGTGCTCCTTGACGCAGCGGAGCAGGGGCGCCTCGTCACCCTGGTCGACGAGCAACCACCTGGCGCCGGAGCCGTCGAGGTCGACGATCGCCGCCAGCCCATAGGCGGCGGCCACCGGGTCTTTCTCGTCCCGCAATCGCGCGTACAGGCCGTAGAGCTCGCGCGAGCGGGCGCTCCAGAGCACGAAGGCGGCCTCTCGCGGCGGCAGGCCGGGCTCGTCGAGCAGGCGTTCGACGGCGCGCGGGTCGCGACGTCCGATCGCGGCCAGGGCGCGCAGCGCGTTCTCCTCGAGGCCAAAAACCGTCTCGCCGGCGCGCTTGAAGAGATCGCGCGGGCGAGCCTGCTGGGCGCGCACGAAGGCCGCGACCAGCGGCCCCACCGCGCTGGCATCGCCGACTTGGCCCAGCGCATAGACCGCAGCGACCTGAAGCTCTGGATCCTGTTCCAGACCGATCGCGTCGAGCAGCAGCGGCAATGACTGGCGGTCGCGCAGATCGCCCAACCCGACCGCGGCCAGCGGCGCCCAGCGGCCGGCGGCCAGCGGCGCCAGCAGCGTGCGCAAGTGCGTCAGCGCCTCGTCGCTGGACCAGCGCTCGCGCCGGCCATCTCCCCGCACCACCTCGAAGCCGACCTCGCGGCGCTGGATCTGGACGATGCCGGCGTCCTCGCCGCTGCGCGTCGCCCACTGCGGGGCGACGCTGTTCTCGATCGCGGGCAAGTAGCGCTCGAAATCTTCGAGCGAGCGGGCGGCGGCGGCGGCCAGCTCCTCCTCTTCGGGCATGTCGCGCACCCGCAGCGCCAGCTTGCGGTAGCTGAGCAGGATCGAGCGCCGCAGGCTGCTGCGGTCGGGGTCCAGGTAGGCACCGGTCAGAGGCAACTCCGGCATGGCCGCGCCGATCAACGGCGCCGGCACCCGAACGCTGCGCAGACCCGCCGGTGTCCCGCTCACCGCGCGATAGAAGAAATCCGACATCGAGGTGATCCTGAACAGCGCCCGCGCGCTCCAGCCGGGGCAGCCAGCTTTCAGCACCTCGCGGTAGGCGCGCTCGGCCGCGCGCTGCAGGTCGCCGCGGGCAGCCGCCTCGCGCGGCGCGCGCGCGGTGTCACCGAGCTCTAGCAGGCAGAGGGCGTAGCTGCAAAACCGCTGCTCGAACATCTCTCCCAGGCGGAAATGGGCCTCGGCTGTGTACTCGCGCGCCGCGGCGCGCCCGGGGTTAGGCAGGGACGGTGCCCGGCCGAGCGCGGTCTGGAACGCGCGCTCCGCCTTTTCCCAGTCTTGCAGCAGCAGGTAGCCGCGGCCGCGGCACAGCGCCTGCCAGATCGCCAACTCGGTCGGGTTGGCGAAGACGCGCTCCGGTCGTCCCGAGTCGCAAAACTGGAGCAGCGGGGTCGCCTCGCCCGCCGCCTGCAGCCGCTCTACCTCTAGGCGCAGCGACGAGGCGTCGTCCGGCGGGACGGCGGGAGCGGACCCGGCCAGCGTCGACACGACCGTAGCCATGGCGCAGTAGCCGCTCAGCCACATCACGTCGCTCACCTCACACGCCGAGGCAGGCCCGCAGCATGTTCAAAGCCAGGAGGCCGACCAGGAACAGCACGGCGACGACCGCGACGATGCGGTCAGCCAGGCGACGGCGCTTGGTCTTGCCATCGCCCAGGGGCAGCAGCCGCAGCAGCAACAGCGCCGCCGGCCCGCCCAGGGCACAGGCAAATAGCCAAAAATCGGCGTCCCGCTTTCGGGACTGCGCCAGCGATTGACCCAGGGCCGCGCTCAACGGCCACGCCGCGACGACCAGCAGCGCCACCCAGAACGCCACTGCCCGTTCCGCCGGCTCGCCCTAGGGCGTCGCGGGACCCTTGGGGACAGGCGCCGCGACCTCGCCCGGGCGCAGCCGGTGGATCTTGTACATGCCCTGGCGACCCTTGATCTGCAGCAGACCGCCCATTCCGATCGACTCGGTGCCGTCGAGCATCGGCCAGCGCACCGCGTCGGTGGGACCGGGATTGAGGTAGAGGTCGGAGACAAAAGTATCGGGGCGGATCTCCTCGTCTCCGGCGAGGTTGGTCGCCTTGCCGCCGGCTTCGTGGATGTTGCCGAACAGGCCAAAGTGCACGCGCTTCTCGCCGAGTACCTTGGTCAGCGCGGGATCGCCCACGTTGACGCCCTCGTGGATGCGATCGATGCCGGTGTTCGAATCCTGCCGCGGCGGCCCGTGCGAGGCGAGCACGACGGTCGAGGTCGCGGCCTTGAGCACGCTCTCCAAGGCGGTAACGTCGGCCTGCGTGTAGCGGCAGCCGTCCTGCGAGTGGATGTACGCCGGATTGAAGTACCCCGGCATGCTCACCAGGCTGGCGTCGTCGCTGTTGAACACCCGCAGGTGGTTCATGTTGAACAGGTTGGAGAGGCCTTCCTTGACCGCATCGTAGGCCTTCTCGAAGTCCGTGTACCCCTCGCGGTTGCCGATCATCACGAACACCGGGCCCTTGAAGGCGGCCACGGCGCGCATCACCTTCTCGATCGCGGGCTGGCTCTCTCCGAGATCTCCGGTGATGACCACGGCGTCGGTTTTTTCGGTCTCGAACCACGCGAGCAGCCGCTTGATGTTCTCGAGATTCTCGGGCGTGTCTTCCTTGATGTCGGTGAGATGACCGATGGTATAGACATTGTCGGGATCGCTGGTCTTGAGGGTCAGCACGTCACCCTTGAGCGCGTAGCTTTTACCCGCGATCTCGATAGTCTTTTCGAGGCCGTCGGTGCGGAATGGGCCGATGCACGATTGCTCGTTGCTGTCTCCCGCTGGCGCGCTGACCGGAGCCACCGGCGCGCTCTGAACGGGCTCGATCGGCTTTTTCACGGGTTCCTGGGATTTGTCTTTGCAGGCCAGGGCGCCGACCATCAGCGCTGGGAGCAGGTACCGCGTGAGCCGAGCTGGGATGGACATGGCTTCACTCCTCGTCAATGGTTGGCCGCTTGACCTCGAATCGCGCGGGTCAGCGCAGGGCGCGAAACACGCTTGTTGCCGGGCGATTTAACATGGGCTGGCGAGATGCGGCAATCGAAAAGCCAGCGACCGGCCCGTCGCTGCAGCGGGTTCAACTTTCGCCCTCGGCCGTGACTTCGACCTCGAAGGCCCCCATCGATTCGAGCAGCTCCTGCAGCAGATCCTGGGTCTCGGACGTGTAGGCGTGGATGATGACGTGGTTCGAACGCGACTTGGCGACGGGCTGCTCTTCCCAGTCCGTGTCCGACTCGCGCTCGAGCGCATACTCCTCGGTCGAGATCCCAAAATCGTCGAAGAAGTCCGGGATCTCGCCCTGACCCCCGTCCATGACCCACTGGAACCACGCGTTGAGCGAGCGCGACACGTCGGACGCGGTGTCCGCACTGTCGAAAGTGGCGACTATCTGCACCTCTTGCATCTCCGCACCAGCTCACCCGCCGCCGCCGGCAGGGGCGACCGCGGGTGCGACGATGGAGCGAACGGCGTGGACGCGCCGTGCGCCCGCCGCGCCTTTTACCCTGGCATTGCAAGAGGCGACTTGAAACGCAAGTCTAAAATGACATCGTCCGGCAGCGACTGGTGGATGGCCGCGGCGCTGTGGCACAATGGCCGAGGAACCGGCAGGGGTGGGTGGAGCACGCGTGTACAGGTGGACGCCGTTGCTGGCCGGGCTGGTGGCGGGTGGCTGCGAGTGCGGCGCGCCCGAGCTGATCGCGCTGGAGGCGCGGCCCGCGCTGGTCGTCAGCAGCCTCGATTTCCAGGAAGTTCCGGTCGGTGCGCAGCGAACGCTGACGACCGCGCTGGACAACGACGGCAACCTGGCGCTGACTGTGCTCGCGATCAGCTTCGAGCCGGCGACCGCCGTCTTCTCGGTCGAGGTGCAACCCAACCCGGTCCCGCCGCTCGGCAGCAGCCTGCTGGTGGCGCGTTTTTCGCCGCCGGCGGTGGCTCCCTACCTGGCGACGGCAACGCTGGCCAGCGACGCCGAGAGCGATGTTCTGCCCCCCCTGCAGCTTCGCGGTGTCGGCGTCGAGCCCTTGATCAGCGTCGACCCCACCCGGCTCGACTTTGGCGATCTCGCCTATGGCGCCACCCGGCTGCTGCGCGTCCAGGTGCACAACGCGCGCGGCTTCGATCAGAGCGTCGAGACGCGCGTCGAGGGATCGGGGGCGGCCAGCTTCGGTTTGCTGGCGACCGGGCCGGCCGGTCTGATGACGGCGCCGGCCTTTTCGAGCACGGCGCTCGACGTGACCTTCGGCCCGCGTGCCGGCGGCGTGCACGAGGCCATGCTCAGGCTCGATTTCTGCGGCGTCGGCTGCGGGCTGTCGGTCGGGCTGGTCGGGCGCTGCGCCGAGCCGAGGATCGCGGTCGAGCCGCTGCAGGTCGATTTTGGCGTTCTCGCCACCGGCGAGAGCGCGGTGCGCGGCTTCACCGTGCGCAACGACGGCCTGAGCCCGCTGACGGTCAACCGCGTCGAGCTCGTCGGCGCCGGCACCGATTTCACGCTGCCGTCGCCGCCGGCCGCGCTGACATTGGCGGCCGGAGCCGACGCCGCGATCGAGGTGGCCTTCGCGCCGACCCGCGCCGGCGAGCAGTCGGCGCAGGTGATCCTGGAGAGCGACGATCCGGCCGCTCCGACCGGCCGCGTCCACCTGATCGGCCGGCGCTCCGGCTCGGATCTGGTGGCGGTGCCGCTCCAGCTCGAGTACGGCGTCGTCGCCGGCGCCGGGCCGCATCTGCGCAGCGTGCTGCTGGTAAACCGCGGCGACGAGCCAGCGGCGGTGTTGAGCAGCGAGATCGTCGGCAGTTCCCGGTTCGCGCTCGTGCCGCCGCTGGTGGTGCCGTTCGCGGTGGCCGGCGGCGCCACGGCGGTGCTCGATGTCTCCTTTGCGCCCGACGTCGCCGGCAACCAGTTCTCGACGCTGCGGCTGACAACGGACCTGCCCCAGAGGCCGCTGCTCGAGGTCGCGCTCGCCGGGACCCTCGGCGAGAGCACCTGCGCGCTGGTGCCGGACGCCGACGCGGTGCGCTTCGGCGCGGTGCTCGTCGGCAGCAGCTCGGTGCGGGCGCTGACCCTGACCAACCTGGGCAGCGCGGCCTGCGGTGTGGCGGCGATCGCGTTTTCGCCGGTCTTCGTCAATGATCCCGCCATCTCGTTCGCGGCGCCGCCGCTGCCGCTGCTCGAGCCCGGCGCGTCGTTCGGAATCAACCTGGCTTTTGCACCGCGGAGCGCCGGACCGGCCAAGGCGGTGCTGGCGATCCAGGCCAGCCAACCGGAGCTGCCGCCCTCGCTGGTGGGCATCTCCGGTACCGGCGCGCGCGGCGGTCTGGTCGCGGCGCCGCCGTCGCTCGACTTTGGCAACGCGGCCGTCGATTGCGGCGTCACCGAGCGCTGGGTCAGCGTCAGCAACATCGGCTCGTCGACCGTCGTCCTGCAGCCGCCGCGTCTCGATCCCACCGGCTCGGCCGCCTTCTCGATCCGCAGCAGCGGTGGCAGCGGTCACCAGCTTTCACCCGGGGAGTCCCGGCTGATCGGCGTCGGGTTCGAGCCGCGGGTCGCGGGGATCCACGTCGGCGCGCTGATCGTCGACGCGGGCAGCGACGTGGTCGGAGTCGTGGTGCCGCTGACCGGCGAGGCGGTCATCGGCCTGCAGACGACGGTAACCGAGAGTTTCTCCGTCGCCGCCGGGGTCAGCCTGGTCGACATCCTGTTCGTGGTCGACAATTCAGGCAGCATGGCCGACAACCAGGATAACCTGGCGGCCAACTTCAACCGCTTCATCCGCGCGGCCGATTTTCGCGGCCTGCAGGTGGATTTTCAGATCGGTGTCACCACCACCGACCTCGACGGCGATCAGGGCGCCGGCGGCCGGCTGGTCGGCTCGCCCCGGATCCTGAACCGCAACAGCTACGACCTCGAGGGGAGCTTCACCGCTTCGGTGCGCCAGGGCGTCGAAGGGTCCGGCTGGGAGCAGGGGTTGGCGGCCGCATTCGCGGCGCTGAGCCCGCCCCTGGTCGATGATCCGGCCTACAACCTGGGTTTTCTGCGCCCGGAGGCGGCGCTGGCGGTGGTGGTGGTGAGCGACGAGGACGATCAGTCACCCCAGCCGGTGGCGTTTTACGCCGGTTTTCTCGACGGGCTCAAGGCGAGCGCGGCGGCCGAAGCGCCGCCGGTGCTGTTCAACGCCGTGACCGGCGGCAGCGGCGGCTGCCAGAGCGACTCGAACGCGGCCTCTCCGGCGCCGCGGTACCAGGAGATGGTCGCTTTGACCGGCGGTCGCTCGATGAGCATCTGCGCCGTCGACTGGGGAGAAGAGCTCGAGGAGCTGGGCACGACCATCTTCCTCGCCGCAACCACGCGGTTCCAGCTCTCCGGCCGGCCGCAACCCGGCTCGATCAGCGTGTCCGTCAACGGGGTGCAGGTGCCCGCCAGCCAGTACCGATACGATGCGGCATCGCAGACGGTCATCTTCGACGCCGAGTACGCGCTCGAACCGGGTGACGTGGTGGAGGTCAGCTATGTCCTGGCCTGCTGACGCGGCGTGGAGCGGCGCGTTGGTCACCGCTCTGACGTTGGCCGGCGCCGGCTGTCCCGGCCCACCGTGCCAGGTCGACAGCGATTGCGAGGCCGGACACTACTGCGCGGTCGGCGCGGCGGGCAGCGCCGGACAGTGCGCGCAGGACTGCAACGACTGGAGCCGCTGCCCGGCCGAGAGCTTCTGCAACAGCCGCGGCCGCTGCCAGCTTTCGCCCAAGGAGCCGACGCTGGTGCTGACCGAGCCGCCGGCGGTGGTGCGCGGCGATCCGGGCGACCGGTTCCGGGTCGCCGGCGAGGTGCGGTTTCTCGGCGCGCTGGCCACCCTGCGCATGCAGCGCGAGGATGCACGAGGCTGCGACCCGGTGCCGGAAGTCGTGTACCAGTTGCCAGGCGATCCCGGCCGCGAGCTGACCTTTGCCTTCGAGTTCCCCGAGGCCAGCTTGCCCGACGGTGGCGGCACGCTGCGCGTGGCGGTCGAGCTGGGCCCGTTCCGGGTCGAGGTGTCGCGATTGCTCGAGGCCGGAGAGCTGTGCGCGGACTGCCCACGGCTCACCCTGCACGAGCCGACGTCCGGCTCGCTGGCCGATCGGCTCTTCTTCGCGCCTCTGTCCGGGGTGGCGAGCGGCTTCGATGGTGACTCTCTGCGCTGGGTGGTGACGGCCGAGGACGGCACCCAGCTCAGCGGGCCGATCGCAGCGGCCTCCGGCGGCCAGTTTGCCAAGGCTCTGGCGCCGCTGCGACTGGGCCTCAACGGAGTCGCGGTAGAGGCCAGCAACCAAGCCGGCAGCGCGCGTTGTCAGCGCCTGGTCGAGACCGCTGCCGTCGCCACGGACCTGCTCGAGGTCACGGTCGGCTGGTCGTCCCCGGATGCCGATCTCGACCTGCACCTGGTGCCGCCGGGTGGCCGCTACGGACCTGGCGATTGCTCGGCCGCGGTCTCGGAGCTGACCCGGGCCAGCGGCTGCACGGTGTTCGGGGACGCGCAGGCAGGCGGTCCCGAGACGCTGGTGGTGCCGCAGAACGGTGCCCTGGGCACCTACGGGATCCTGGTCGTCGGTTTCAGCGCACCGCCGGGACAGATCGTCCGCAGCTATGTCCGCATCATATCCCGCGGACGCGAGCTGGGCGCGATCGGTCCGCGGGATCTGGTGCCGGCGCGGGCCGAGATCTGGGTCGTGGGCACCGTGACCCTGGCGGCAGCCGACGCGGACTCGGCCTTCACCGCGCTGGACGAGATCATCGCCTACGCTCCGGTCCGAACTCCCGAGACCTGGCCGCCGTACTGATCTTCTTGAGGGGGCGTCGGCCGCCCCCTCCCCGTCGAGAGTGAATCTCGCCGGGGCCCCACCCCGGCAGCAGCTATCTGTCTGAGGGGGCGTCGGCCGCCCCCTCCCCCTCGAGAGTGAATCTCGACGGGGCCCCACCCCGGCAGCAGCTATCTGTTTTTTTT
>JAFGSX010000519.1 GCA_016934455.1 Deltaproteobacteria bacterium | reverse complement strand
GCGTTCGCGCAGCGGCGGCACCTCGATGGGCACGACGTTGAGACGAAAGAAAAGATCCTCGCGAAAGCCGCCCTCCCGGGCCAGCTCGAGCAGGTTGCGGTTGGTGGCGGCGATGAGCCGGATGTCGACCTCGCGCTCGACGGTGTCGCCGACCTTGCGCACCTGTCGGGTCTCGAGAGCGCGCAGGAGCTTGCCCTGGATCTCGAGCGAGATGTTGCTGATCTCGTCCAGAAACAGCGTGCCCTTGTCGGCCACCTCGAACAGACCCTGCTTGGTGTTGATCGCGCCGGTGAACGAGCCCTTGACGTGGCCGAACAGCTCGCTCTCGAGCAGGCTTGGCGCCAGCGCGCTGCAGTCGCACGCGAGCAGGTGCTTGTCCCGGCGCGGGCTCAGACGGTGGATGGCGCGGGCCACCATCTCCTTGCCGGTCCCGCTCTCGCCGGTGATGAGCACGGTGCCCTGGGTCGGGGCGACCCGGCGGATGACCGAGAAGACGCTCTCCATGGCCCGGCTGTTCGAGACGATGCCCTCGAAGCCGCGCTGGTCCTCGAGCGCCTTGCGCAGCTCCAGGTTTTCGCGGATCAGCGCCGATCGCTCGAGTGCCTTGTGCAAGGCCTTGTTGAGCTCCTCGGGCGTGAAAGGCTTGCTGACGAAGTCGACCGCGCCCTCCTGCATGGCCGCGACCGCGGTCGGCACGGTCGAGTAGCCGGTGATGATGACCACCTCAGACGTGACGCCGGCGGCGCGGATGCGACGCAGCACCTCCAGACCCTCGAGCTTGGGCATCACCAGGTCGAGCAGGATGATGTCGTAGGCTCCGGTGAGCGCGGCGGTGACGCCGTCGAGCGGATCCTGCCGGGTATCGACCTGGTGCCCCTCGGCGCCGAGGATGCGCGCGCAGCTCAGGCAGACCGTCGCCTCGTCGTCGATGACCAGGATCCGCTGACCGATTTTTCCCGCCTTGAGATCCGAGCTCACCATGGTTCAGTTGCGCCTCGCTCAACCGTCGCTCGCCGGCGGCATGGCCGGGAAGGTGACCGTGAAGGTCGCACCCATGCCCTCGGCGCTGTTGACCTCGATGGTACCGTTGTGTTGGTGGATGATGCCATAGCTCACGGAGAGACCGAGACCGGTGCCCTTGCCGACAGGTTTGGTGGTGAAGAACGGTTCGAAGATCCGATCCAGCAGCTCCTGCTTGATCCCGCAACCGGTGTCCGAGAGCGAGACCTGCACCTGGTCGTGTTCGTGGAGGGTGGCGATGGTGAGCTGGCCACCGCTGGGCATGGCCTCGCAGGCATTGAGACAGAGGTTGAGCAGCACCTGCTGGATCTGGTTCTGGTCGCCTTCGATCTTGGGCAGCCCCGCGGCCAGTCTCTCGACCACGTTGATCTTGTAAAACTCCTTTTGGTTCTTCAGCAGCGGCAGGGTGCGCCCGATCACCTCGTTGAGATCGAGCGGCTGCTTGGAGGACGGTACCTCGCGAGCGAACTCCAGCAGCCCCTTGACGATCTCGCGGACGCGCGTCGTCTCGTGCAAGATGATGTCGAGATCCTGTCGATCCTGCTCCTCGAAGGTCGGCCGTTTCTTGAGCATGCTGGCAAAGGTCAGCACCCCGGTCAGCGGGTTGTTGACCTCGTGCGCGATGCCGGCGGCGAGCCGACCGATCGAGGCCAGCTTCTCGCTGTGTCCGAGCTGCCGATGCATGCACGTCTCGAGCTGCTGCTGGCGCTTGGAGAGGGCATCCGCCATGCCGTTGACGGCCTCGACCAGGAGTCCGATCTCGCCCTTTGGTCGCATCTTCACCCTGGCCGTCAGATCGCCCGCCGCCACCTGCGAAAGCATGGCGGTGATGCGGGTGATCGGGTGCAGGACGCCCTGGGTGACGAGAAAGATCAACAGCAAGCTGAGCAGGGTGGTCACCGTCACGACGGTCATGAACACCGCGATGATGTTGCGCTGCGGTCTCAGCAGGGTGTCCTCGGGCAGGCCCAGGCCGAGCGAACCGATGATCGCGCCGTCCGGATCCCGGATCGGCTGGTAGGAGGTGACGAACCAGCGGTCGATGACGAACGCGCGATCGGTCCAGATCTCACCGCGCTCGATCACCGCCGCGCGCACCTCGTCGCTGACCGTGGTGCCGATCGGCCGGTGGTCGGTGCCCAGGGTGCGGGTGGTGGAGATACGCGTCGCACCCTGGGAGATGCTCACCCGCCCGCCGGCGCCGGCGGCGCTCGGCGACGCGAACACCACGTCGCAGATCTGATCAACGATCTCGAAGCGCTGGTTGAGCAAGCGGGCGCCGAAGATGACGCCGTTGATGCCACCGCTGGTGCGGGCGACCGGCACCGCGGCCGCCATCGCCATGCTGGCGCCGCCGTCGACGACAGGCTGGCTGACCTGCCCGATCGCCTGCGACGGTACCAGGATGGTGCCCGACAGCGGCCGGTTTTCTGCGATCACTCGTGAAATGATGGCGATGCCGCTGACGTCATCGCCGGTACCGCCGGGCTGGCCGGCGCGGTAGACGAGGCGGCCATCGGTGCCCACCCACCACAGCACGTCCATCGCGGCCTCGCGCCGTATCACCTCGAGGTGGGATACGATGCCGGAGAGGTCCTGGACCGCGGTGTCGCTGGTGAAGGTGGCGTCCATGGACGCCAGCCGCAGTGTGTCGGCGATGCCCTTGCGGTACGATTCGAAGATGCCGTCGGCCGTGACCAGGTGGTCGTGGATGTGCGCATTCACCTCGCGCAGCATGATGCGATTGACGTAGAAGAGCGTGACGACCGAGAACAGCAGGTTCGCCAGCACGACGATCGCGATGGACAGCATGCTCAGGCGAAATCGGACCGTGCGGATCCAATTGCGCATCGCCCGGCCTTTCTCCACACCCCCATGTCGATGGTTCGGGAGAGGCTAGGCCCAAGCGCGACCGCAGATCAAGCCATACAGATAGCCATACAGGCGCCACCGGGCGCGCGGGACGCGCGCGGGGAAAAGGCGAGCCCGCTTCACCGGGTGGCGACGGCGTGGCGCAGCTCCGGGTTGTTGCGCTTCTCGGCGCCGATGGTGGAGGTCGGTCGCGGCCCGTAGTCGTGGCCGGGATAGACGACCGTGTCGTCCGGCAGCACGGCGACCTTGTCGCGCAGCGACTGCGTGAACTGCCGGTACGAGCCCCCCGGCAGATCGGTTCGACCGACGCCGCTGACGAACAGCGTGTCGCCGGTGAAAACCAGCCCGGGCGCGTAGAGGAGGATGTCGCCCGGCGAATGTCCCGGCGCGTGGATCACCTGCAGCTCGATCTCGCCCACCTCGATGGTGTCGCCGTCGGCGACCAGCCGATCCGGCGCCGGCGGTTGCTCGCCCCCGAGCATGAGCAGAAAGGCACGGTCCAACAAGCCCGGCTTGCCGACGCCGGCGTCGCGGTGCGCGATCAATGGCGCGCCGGTCGCGCGCTTGAGCGCGGCATCGCCGCCGACGTGGTCGGCGTGGCCGTGGGTGTTGACGATGGCGACCAGTCGATAGCGGTGCGCCTCGATCTCCCGCGCGATGCGATCCGGCTCGGCCGCCGGATCGATGACGATCGCCTGCTGCGTGGTCGGACAGGCCACGATGTAGGCGAAGTTGGCCATCGAGCCGACGGCCATCTGGTGAACGATCGGTACCATCGAAGACCTCCTTGCGCGGTGCGAGCTGCGCGCCGAGCAGCGGCGCTACTTGGGGAGCGAGTGCGAGAGATCGTCCACCAGCGCGGTCAATCGCTCCTGGTCCCAGCCCGGCCCGAGGCTCAGCGACGCGCCCCTGGCGTCCGCCGCCAGCGCGCCCAGATCCTCGAGCCAGGCGACGGCGTTCTCGACCAGCGCCTTCGAGTTTGCCTCCTCGTAGAAGATCTCGCCAGACAGGTAGGCGCTGCGCAACGCGTCGCGCACCAGACCCACCAGCTCGCGCCGCCCCACCGGAGCCGTGCAGTGGGCGGCGGCGGTGCGGGTGACCACCCAGTAGCACTCGATGATGTTGGCGATCAGGTTGGCGACAAAGCGGTGGAGCCCGCGCGCCAGCGGATCGGTCGGCACCGCCACGCGGCCGTCGCCGAGCATGACGTAGCCGTTGCGCTCGGCGCGCTCGATCGCGGCGTCGAGGGCTGCGGCGAATCCACCGTCGGGGGAATGGATGAACTCGGCCTCGAGGATCCGCGCCAGGTCGAGGCTGCGCTGGCGCACGACGCTCAAGGGCGTCGGCTTGGCGCCGACGGTACAGGCGTCGAGCACCGTGGCAAAGATAGCCTCGGCGGCGAAGAAGTGCAGGATGGCGTTCTTGTACCGATCCAGCCGCTGCCGCCGGCCGTCGACCAGCCGGTAGTAGATCTCGCCGCCGGCCGACTCGCTGGTGACAAGCCCCTCGTCGAGCAGCCGGCCGACCGCGGCCTGCATCGCCGCTTCCAGGTCGGCCAGCGCCGCGGACAGCCGCGCCCGGCCACCGCTGACCGCCTGGATGTGATCGATCATGCGCTCGGCGTACACCACGAGCTGGCGGTAGGGCAGGGCGCGCCCCGAATGGCCGAGCAGGGCGGTGGCGGCGAGAGCGGTCGGCGTGACCAGCATCGCGCGATCGATCCGGCTGACGATCTCGAGGCCGAGCGCCTGGACGGTGTCGCGCCGTTCCTCGGGCGCGTGCTGGTGCAGATCGACACCGCGCTGCGCGAAGTACTCGCGCAGCGACACCGGCTCGCCGACCGTTACGTAGACTCGGCCGTAGCGCGAGCGCAGCACTCCGGTCGCCTTGAGCAGGCCGGCCACCCCCTCGCGCTCCTTGCTGCCGCCGGCCAGCTCGCGCTCGTACTCACCCTCCTCGATCACCTTCTCGTAGCTGATGGCCACCGGGACGAACTGCAGGTCGGACTGCGTGCTCTCGAGAAAGGCGTCGATCTCGATGCCGAGCATGCCGAACCTCGGCGGCAGCGACTTGCCGGTGCGGCTGCGCGTGCCCTCGATGAAGAACTCCTGGGCAAAACCCTCGCGCATCAACCGCTTGACGTAGGCGCGAAACACCGCGCTGTAGAGCGCGTCGCCCTTGAAGCTGCGGCGCAGGAAATAAGCGCCGCAGCCTCTGAAGATGGGCCCGAGCGGCCAGAACGACAGGTTCACGCCGGCGGCGATGTGGGGCGGGATCATGCCGCGGTGGACCATGAGCTGCGACAGCACCAGGTAGTCGACGTGGCTGCGGTGCGACGGGACCAGCACCATCGCCGATCGCCGCATCGCGGATCGCAGCCGCTCCACGTCGGCATCGTCGACCACGATGCCGTCGTAGATGCGGGCGAAGACCCAGGCTACCAGCGCGTCCAGCGTGTTGACCACGTTGATGTCGAAGCGCGCGGCGATCTCGTCGTAACAGCGCTGCGCTTTCTTGAGTAGCTGCGGCCGGGGCTCGCCG
>JAFGSX010000518.1 GCA_016934455.1 Deltaproteobacteria bacterium | reverse complement strand
CGCGCGCTTCGCGCGCGGCCACACGATGCGCCAGGCTAATTCAAATGATGCCTAGGCTTCCGGCAGGGGGTTGCGGGAGGCCCTGCGGCCGCCGGTTTCTTCTGCGGGGGCGTCGGCCGCCCCCGCCCCGTCGGGAGTGAATCCCGCCGGGGCCCCAACCCGGCAGCAACGCACGACGGGGCCCCCCACCCGGCCCGCGCGCTATTTTTTTTCGGGCTCGCCCGGCTTGCTCCCGACCGGCGCCGCCGGCTCGGCGGGCGGCGGCGTGGTCGGCGGCGGCGGCTCCAGGTGCAGGTGGTGGGCCTGCGGGTGCATGGGCGGCGGTTGCGGCACGTAGCGCTGCACGCCCGGGACGCGCTCGATCGAAGACACGCGACCCGGAACCGCGCCCTCCGCCGGTCGCCGCGACCTGAGCAGCACTCCAAAGGCGTTGTCCGCGGGAGGCTCGACCGCGGGGCGCGCCGGGCGCAGCAGCCTCGCTGCCGCGGCCTCGTCCACCTCGGGCAGCGGCGGGTCCGGCAGCATACCGACCTCCCAGCCCGGATCGTCTGAGGGCGAGATCGAGCGCGCAGGGCTCGCCGGTGCCAGGGACGGCGCCGGCAGATCGGCGCTGCGGCCAGAACGCGGGCGCTCGGGCGGCGCTGCGTCGACGGCCGGCCGAGGCGAGCGCGCCGGCGACTCGTCACAGCCATCGAAGCCGGCTGCCGGCAACGGCAGGCCGTGGGTCTCGCACGCGAAATGGCTGGCCTCGATCGCCACGCCGAACGGCGCCAGCGACGGCAAGAAGGTCGGCACCAGACCGGTCGGCACCAGCACCGGCACCGCCGACTGATCGTCGTCGGCCTGGGTCGTCAAGTAGAGGTCGCGCAGCCTCGGAACGCCCGCTCCCGCGACCAGCTCGGCGATCCGCCAGACCGCGATGCGTCCGTCCGGCAACCGCCCCAGCGTCACCACCAGCGAGAATGCCGCCGCGATCAGCGGGGACACCGCCTCGCGCGCCAGCCCGCCGCTGACCGCCGCGGCCTCCAGCGCCTGCAATGCGACCCGCGAGTCGCCTGCCGGCACCAGGCCGAGCACCCCGGGCGTGCCCGGCGCGGTCTCGAGCAGCCAGCGCGCCGAGACCGGATCGAGCCCGGCCAGCACCACTCGGTCCGGCCGCAGCAGGCCGGCAGCGGTGCAGACCGCGCCGCGCTGCTCGGCGTCGCAGCCGGCCAGCCGCACCGTCACCCGCCGCGGATGCTCGAAGGCGAGCGGCGCCTCGAGCTCGATCGCCACCACGCGCTCGGACGGCGGACAGAGCGCGGCCAGGCTCGCCAGCACCATGGCGCCGGGCAAGGGGGCAGCGGCGGCGACCAGGATGCCGCGCCGTGCCGCCACCGCCGCGGCGAGCAGGCGCGCCGCGATCTGCGGGATCACGTCGGCGTCGACGAGCTGGGCAAAGGTCGCGGTCTGCCGCAGCGGGAGATGGATGGCAAGCTGCGGCTCGGCCGCCAGCGGCGGCCGCAGCACGACCACCTGGACGCCGTGCTCGAGCGTGGCCTGAATCAGCGGCTGGTCCGGTGGCAGGTCCAAATGTTGCGCCAGGGCGGCGATCAGCGACTCCAGCGACGCGGCATCGATGGCGCCGGTCACCGGTTCCAGCGTCCAGCGGCGCTCGATCCACAACCGCGCACAGCCGTCGGCCAGCAGGCAGGTGACCTCGGGATCCTCGAGTGCCGGGGCCAGCGGCCCGAGCTGCGATCGCTGGGGATCTTGCGTCAGATCGAACCTTGGCATGGGTGGCTGCTCCCGCCTCTGTTCACTCAGCATGCTAGCGCGCTGTCTTTTTCTGCGTCAAACCGCGCCCCGGGCGAGCGCAAGATTGTGCCTGTGCCAAGCTGCGGCCGATGGCCCGCTTGTTATATGAAGCCGGTATGGGCATCGAGATCCAGACGAAATGGTGAAGCCATGAACCGCAACCGACCAGCCACTCCGGCCCCGGCAGCTTCCCGGCCGCCAACGACCAAACCGGCCTCGCTGCGCACCGCGTTCGGCCATCATCTGCGCTTGCTGCGCCACCACCGGGTCATGTCGCAGAAGACGTTGGCCGCTGCCTGCGGCGTCTCGCTCAACACCATCGGCTCGATCGAGCGCGGGCTGCGCTTCCCTTCGCCCGAGGTGCTCGAGTTGCTGGCCCGGGCGCTCGAGGTCGAAGTGCGCGATCTGTTCGACATCGGCGAGCACGCGGCTCCGGCCACGCTGGAGGGGGCCGCCCGCGAGCTGGGGCGGGTCATCGAGTCCGAGCTGCTGCCGCAGATCCAGTCGCTGACCGCTCTGGCCAACCGGCTGCTGCTCCAGGCCGAGAGCCAGCGCGCCGACAAGCCGGGCGACGGCATTCCGCACCCGCCGATCGTCAGCGCTGCCTGATCGGGTCCGCCCTCGGCGCCGGCACGATCTCGACGCGGCGGATGAGATCGTCGGGCTGCAGCGAATCCACCACCTCGAGCCCCTCGACCACCTCGCCGAAGACCGTGTAGTGTCCATCCAGGTGCGGTTGCCTGGACTGCATGACGAAGAACTGGCTGCCGCCGGTGTCCTTGCCCGCCAGAGCCATGCCGACGACGCCCGGCGCGAATGGCCGGTCCGTCACCTCGCACGGGATCACGTAGCCCGGGCCGCCAAAACCATCACCCCGCGGGTCGCCACCCTGCACCACGAACCCGGCCACGACCCGATGGAAGGTCGTTCCGTCGTAGACGCCGGCCCGTGCCAGCCGGACGAAATTGGCGACGGTCTCGGGCGCCGCTGACGCCTCCAGCCGCGCACGCCGGCGTCGGGGTCGCGGCCGACGCGATCGGCGAGCAGCGCCGCACCGTCGCAGGTCTGGTGCCTGGCCAGGGCGTAGACCGCGCCGAACCTGACCTCGGGGCGGGTCGACGCGCCCAGCTCGATCAGGCGCGCGAACAGCGCGGGATCCCGGTGCGCGCTGGCCCCGCGCCGCCAGGCGTGCACTCCGTAGGCGAGGGCGGCGGCCGCGGCGGCGTCGTCATTGCCGCGCAAACCGGCGGCCAGGGCTCGGCCCCGTCGCTGCCCGAGGCCCGCTGGTCGGAGGGCAACGGCGGCGCGCGGCCTGGCACCGGCGCAACCGATCAGCGCTGCCGAACACAGCCACACCACGATCTCGCGCATGTCTGCCTCACCGGAATGTCCGCGCCCAGCGATAGTACCACGTCGGCGCCAGCCGCAGGCGGGCCTGCCGCTTGCCGGCGCAATCGCGCGGGCCCGCATTTCGCTCTTGCGGCATTGGCGGCATGCACTATTTTGGCCGCTGGACAGCCCGATGACCAGAACCGGCCCAGACGATAGCGCTGACGATCTGACCGCGGAGCAGGCGCCGCCGCGCCCCACCGCTCTGACCCGGATCGAGCCCGAGCGCTCCGAGGGCGCCCTCGTCCCGAGCGATCCGCTGGCCCGCTACCTCGGCTGGATCCGGCAGTTTCCGATCCACGCCGCCGACCAGCAGATGGAGCTGGCTCGCGCCTACCGCGATCGCGGCGACAAGCAGGCGGCGCGCGCGCTGCTCACCTCCAACCTGCGGCTGGTGGTCAAGATCGCCTACGAGTACAAGCGGCGCTGGGCCGAGATGCTCGAGCTGATCCAGGAGGGAAACCTCGGCCTGGTCGAGGCGATCGAGCGCTTCGATCCGCTGCGCGGCGTGCCCTTCACCTCGTACGCCCAGTACTGGATCCGCGCCTACATCCTGCGTTACGTGATGGACAACTTTCGCACGGTGCGGCTGTCTTCCACGCGGTCCGGTCGCAAGCTGTTCTGGCGGCTGCGCAAGGAGCGCGCCAAGCTCGAGCAGGAGGGGTTCGTCCCGACCACGCGCCTGCTGGCCGAGCGCACCGGCGTCACCGAGCAGGAGATCATCGACGTCTCGCGCGTGCTCGATCGCGCGCCGCTCTCGCTCGAGGCGCCGACCCGCGGCGCCGACGGAGAGACCGGCCAGATGCTGGGCGAACGCCTCCAGAGCGACCTGGCGCCCGGCCCCGAGCAGGGTGCGGCGGTGGCCGAGCTGCGGGCCAAGGTGAGCCAGGTGCTGGCGCGGTTCGAGGCCGGCATCGAGGACAAGCGCGAGCGCGAGATCTTCAAGCTGCGGCTGGTGGCCGAGGATCCGGTGCCGCTGCGCGAGATGGGCGCGCGCATGGGGATCAGCCGCGAGCGCGTGCGCCAGCTCGAGTCGCGGCTGCGCCAGCAGCTCGCCAAGGCGCTGCAGGACGAGCTGGGCGAGGAGTCGATCCTCGAGTTCGTGCGCGGCGACTGAGCACCCGCTCGAGGCCGCGGGCGATCGCGCCAAACCTGCGGCGATCAATCTATTCATTATGGGTTGAGGTATGATGACGGTGCGGCGGACAAGTCCGTCTGCACCGGGGAGATCCTTGCCATGGCGCGCATCGTTGATCGACAGGCCTTCAACAGCGCATTCAAGAACAAGCAGATCGACGTCGACCGGCTCAAGGGCGACCAGCAGTTGCAGCAGGCTGCGGCCGCCGGCGGCGGCTCCGTCGACGACCTGGCGCGAGCCGACCTCGACCGCGACGGCAAGATCGCCGGCGGCGACGAGATGAAAGAGCTGTTCAAGCAGGTCGACAACTTCGACCACAACCGCGACGCCAACAGCTTCATCGTCAAGGACGACACCGGCGCCGCGGTGCCGGCGGGCAAGGTCCTCGACCGGCTCGCGTTTTTGGCCGAGAACCGACAGACGGGCAGCGCAGCGACGGCCGCGCCCGGTGTCGACAACTCGGCCCGGGCGCAGGCCGGCCGCCGCCTGGCGCAGGAGGGCCGCAGCGGCCTGCTCGAGCGCACCGCGCGCCACAACCAGCTCGTCGAGGAGCGCGGCGTCGGTACCCACTATGGCGATCACAGTTGGTACTCGAGCATGAGCTACCAGGACAAGCGCAAGCAGCTCCAGGAGTGGACCAAGGCCGGCCAGACGCCGGTCGACCCCAACCAGCTCAAGCAGACAAGCTGCGTCGGCTGGGCTCTCGAGAACGTGGTGGCCGCCTACGATAAGGCGGGCCGCGGCGAGCGCGGCCGCGAGATCCAGCGCATCGTCCAGTCCGCCTACACCGACCCGTCGGGCAAGGTGCACCGCGATCTCAAGGGGATGGGCGGCATTCTGTGCCGCGAGCTGCAGAAAGACGGCTGGCAGGCGATCTACTTCGCGCACGACAGCAAGAACCCGGACGAGCCGGGCTCGACGGCGCGCCAGCAGCACCAGGGCTACACCAACATGGCCAAGGGCCAGAAGAAGTTTTGGGCTGTCTATCCCTACGAGAAGCTGCGCGTCGACGACTACGTCATGGACTACCGGCCCAGCTCGGACAGCAACCGGCAGCCCGACCTGAGCGGCATCGAGAAGCTCAAGAACGTGCCGTTCGCGGTGGGCGTGGCCAAGGGCGGCACCCACTGCTTCGCGATGCACGACGGCGTCGTCAGCGAAAATCACTGGACGGCGGGCCCCAACGACGCGGGCAGCTCCATCTTCGAGGAGACTCCGCTGCAGGACTGGGGCTGGTCGACCGGCCTGATCATGGTGCCGCCCGGCACCTGGAAGTGACCTGCCGTCAGAACCGCGGCTCCATCTCCATCAGGAGAGTCCTCATGCCCCGCGTCAATCCACGCCCCACCGCTCCACCGACGACGCCGGTCGCCGCGAACGCGACCTCGACGGCGACCGCCACCGCTGCCGGCACCGGCACCGACATCGCGGCGGCCAATCCACCCGCCGGGACCGCCGGCCCCGATCGCTACGACGGGGCCGACCCCCACCGCCCCGTCGCCACCTCCGCCATCAACATCCCGCGCACAGCGCTCGGCCGCGTCGGCGACCAGGATCTGCTGATCGCCAGCGACGGCCGAATCGGCAGCGGCGCGCCGCCGGCCGGCGAGGCCGACGAGCTCAAGGCGGCCATCCACCTCGGCGTCAACACCGCGGCCGACGCCAACGCCTTTGCCGGCGTCGCCGACAAGGCGGTGCTGCGCGGGGTGAGCCAGCGGCTGGTCCAGGCCCACCGGAGCTGGTGTCGCGACACGACCAGCGAGACCGAGCGGCTCGAGCTGCGGCAGGGGCGCGCCGCCGCGCTGATGCTGCTCGAGGACGCGGCGCTGCGCGCCGGCGAGCTGGGCGACACCGCCCTGCGCAACGAACTGGCGCGGTCGCTGGCGACCGCCATCGGCGGCGAGCCGTTTCGCGCCGTGCGCGACTTCGCCTGCAACGCCTACGACCGCATGGCTCAGGACCAGAGGCTGCCCGCGGACAAGATGGCTACCGAGGCGATCTTCCCGAGCACGCCGCCCTACGACAAATGGCTTAAGGATCGCACCATCAAAATCCACTTCATCGTCGACAACGACGGCTCCACGCTCTCGTTCGCGGTCAGCACCTTCCGGGCCTGGGGCATGGAAAAAAAGTATCATCGGAGAGACGGCTCCTACACCTTCACGCTGCCCAAGTACGGCGCCCGGCCGGCGATCGAGATCACCATCCCCAAGCCTGCCGACAAGGCCAAGGGCGAAAAACCCGAGCTCTTCGGCAAGATGAACGACCCCGACGTCGACGTCATCTGCTACTTCGGCCACGCCGGTTACGGCCATCGCGTCGACCACGCCCTGGCCACGGGCGTCGGCGGCACCGGCGACGGCAAGCTGGTGCTGCTGGCGCAATGCTGGGGCGAGGGCAACATCGAGTCGCTCGAGCGCGCCTACCCCGACGCCCAGATGCTCTCGACCACCGAGAAGTCGTCCGACACGCTCGACTACGTGATGTTCGACCGGCTGCTGGAGGGGTTCCAGGCGCGGGAGAGCTGGCAGCAGATCGAGTCCGGGATCGAGCAGAAGCTCAAGTACGCCTATGGCGACTATCCCCCGATCGCCGACGACTACAATTTCGACGAGCATTACTTCACGCCGATCACCCGCACCGTGCTGCAGAAGCACTATGACCGCGACGGCGACGGCGTCGCCGACGCGCAGGACAATATCTTCAACGTCGTCTATCCCAAGCGGCTGGACGCGGCCGGCGGCTACGACCCGGTGGCGCAGGCCACGCCCGACTACGCGCTCGACGGACAGGCGCTGTCCAAGGCGATCAACGGCCTGTCGCTGACGCTGCGCTACGCCAAGATGCTGACGCCGGCCCAGGAGGCGCGGGTGCCGTGGCAGCCGGATGCGCTGGTGCCGGGAGGTTTCTTCGACCCGGAGGCCGGCGACCTGCGCGCCTTTCGCCTGGTCGAGGACGCCGCGACGCATCGGGTGCAGGTCCAGCTCTCGACGCGCTTCTCGCACACCAGCGAAAAGGACCTCAGCCGCATGCTCGCCTTCGAGGCGGGGCTCTGGTACGGCGAGCGCGCCGGACTCGACGACACCGGTCGGGTCGCGCTCGGGCTCGCCATGCTCGAGCGCTCCATCCACCAGCAGGGCGACTGGTACTGGTCGAGCGGCCTGCTCGAGGAGCCGTGGGCCGAGGAATCGTTCCTGCTGCAGCGCTACCGCCTCGAGCCGGCCTCGTTCGCGGGCGTGGTCGGCGCCTCCGGCAACCCGGACGACTTTTTGCCCGAGCACTTCAAGAAGATCGCGGACTACGTCAAACAGCAACCCGGCCTGGCCGGTGCCGCCCGCGCGGCGCCGCAGCTCATCGGCAGCGCGCTCGACGTGCCCGACGGCGTCCGGCTGCCGGCGCGGGGCATCGACAAGAGCGTGCTGCAGTTGGCCGTCGAACGGCTCGGATTGACCGGCACCGTCGAGTCGTTCAGCCCGAGCTGGCTCTCCGACGGCCAGCCCAACAACCTGGCCTGCGTGGTGCGCGCCGCCGACGGCACCACCCGGGTGCTGGGGCTGGGAGTCGACAGCGAGGGCATGCTGCGCAGCGCGTCCACGCTCACCCTGCGCCTCGATTCGATGAAAGAGCAGGGCGCGCGCCAGCACCTGGAAGAGCTGGCCAGCCGCTGCAGCGTCCCACTGGCCGATCTGCAAACCGCTTACGATCGGGCGCGGCAATCGGGCCAGAGCATCGCCCTGGCGCTGGCCGAGGTCTACCGCGCGCTGCGGCCGCGCACCGCGCCCGGCACCGACGTGCCGCGCCTGAACGCGCTGGTCGAGCTCGAGAAATACGGCCTGGCCGACCCGGCCGAGTGGAGGCCGGCCAGCGAGGCGTTCGAGCGGCTTTTCGCGCAGGGATCGGCGCTCAAGGCCGAGCGCGACTTCATGGAGTGGGCGCGCGGGGTGACCGGCGTCGATGCGGCGGCCCTCGACCGGCTCTACCTGGGCAAGCTCGACGGCGACCCGGTGCACGGCGGCCCGGCCGCCGGCGTGACGGCCGTGCTCGAGGCCTTGCCGCGGCCCTTGCCGGCGGCCACCCAGGTGTTCGATCTGGTCAAGCTGCTGGCGTCGGGGCTGATCGCACCGCTGGCCATGCCCGGGCTGACGCGCCTCTGCTGCGATCGCCTCGGCGCGACGCCGGCCACGCTGGCGCGCGACGCCGTGCTCGCAGGCCTGCCGTGGTCTGCCAGCAACAGCGATCGCCAGGCCGCGCTGAGCGCTTTTGAGGCCGACCGCACGGCGCGCGCGATCAAGGAAGTCATCCTGCACATGGCGCGCGCCGCCAAGGAGAGCGGTGGCGTCTCCGCCGTGCCCAGCGTCAACGCCAGGTTGCTCGAGCAGATGGGTATCCTGTCGGCCGGCGACGCGCAGCTCGTCGACGCCGGGCTGGCCGAGCTCAAGCGCGCCTGAGCCGCCGCTGGCGGGAATGGCGCAGGAGAACACATGAGGGCGATCGGAGGGGTCACCTGGTGCGCGCTGACGGCCCTGGCGGCCTGCCCGATCGAAGTCACCTCGAACGGAGGCGCGCCCGCCGACGCCGGCCACGGCTACTACGATCGCCGGGGCGGCGACCGCTACCTGGACGACACCGGCGCTGGCCCCGTTGACGGCAGCGCCGGCGCCGACAGCGGCAGCGGGCTCGACCGCGGAGACCAGCCGTGGCCCGACGCCGCGACCGCGCCCGACAGCGCGCCGCGCGACCGCGTCTGGCACTGGGACGCCGCCGCGTTTTTCGACCACGCATCGCCGGTGATCGACGCCAACCACCCGCTCGCAGACGGCTCGGGCGTCTACCAGACCGACGGCGGCTCCCCGATCGTGCCCGAGCTCTGCCCCGCCGAGCAGCAGGTGGCGCCCGGCTGCCTGGCGGCGCTGGACGAGGCCGCGGCCGGCCTGTGCGACGGCCTCGACAACGACTGCGACGGCACGGTCGACGACAACTGCGGCTGCAAACAGGGCGAGGCCAAGCGCTGCTTCGTCGGCCCGCCCGGGCGGCACCAGATCGGCGCCTGCCAGGATGGCCAGCAGATCTGCCGCGACCTCGGCAATGGCAGCTTCGGCTGGGGACCGTGCCAGGGCGGCATCCCGCCGAGCGCCGAGGTCTGCGACGGGCTGGACAACGACTGCAACGGCTGCACGGACGAGATCGCCGGCTGCGTGCCGGTCGGGACCTGCCCCGGCCCCGGCGATCCGCGCACGCCCGACGGCCGGCCGTTCTCGAGCTATCCGCTCGACGGCACCCGGATCTACGGCGGCGCCGACGCCACGGCCTGGCACTGGAGCGTCACCGGCACCCCGTGCGACCGGATGTTCCTGGCGCTGCCCGGCTCGACCGCGACCGCCGAGAACGGCCAGCTCAGCTTCACCCTGCACAATGCCACGAGCCCGCAGGCGTCGATCGACTTCACGCTGAGCGGGGACTACACGGTCACGCTCGACGTCGCGCTCGGCAGCGGCGAGATCTTCAGTTGCACCTGGATCGTGCACGTGCGCGCACCCGGCCTGCGCGTGGAGCTGTGCTGGGATGCCACTGGCCCGACGGCGGCGAACCACTTCGGCGGCACCCTG
>JAFGSX010000517.1 GCA_016934455.1 Deltaproteobacteria bacterium | reverse complement strand
GAGGATCACGCTCAGCGTAGATCACGCCGGCGACGTCTTGTCGATCAAAAACTGCTTGCACTCAGGAAATTCCGTGAACGCTTACAAACGGTTGTCGGTCCACTGGCTGAATAGCCGCCAAAAATCACGACGCGCCCGGCAGTGCTGTCAAATGCCATGCCAGGGGCCAGGCGGCCAGGCGGATTTCCAGCGGCCAGGGTCCGTTGCCTCCAATTGGTGCCGTCCCATTCCCATGTCTCCTGAGAGTAGCCTCCGCGATATCCGCCAAACACCACGACGACACCGCGAGCGCTGTCGAACACCATGCCGCTGCGTATGCGATACCCGGGGTCGCGTGATGGCGGCGTCCGATCTGCCCACACCTGGCCGTCCCACTCCCAGGTGCTTCCGCTGGCGAGAAGCACGGTGCGTCTACGACTACTGTCGTAAGCCATGGCAGGGAACCGTTCCCTGGGGGGACTACCTGACGCAGGCCTGAGCTCGACCCAATTCTGGCCATCCCACTCCCAAGTGTCTTGGTGTTCAAAAATGGGTGCCGCGGCTTCACCACCAAACATCACTACGCGGCCGCGGCTGCTGTCATAGGCCATCGCAACGTATGCCCTGGCCGGCGGACTCCCAGCGGCTGGCGTCCGATCTAGCCATGACTGCCCATCCCATTCCCAAGTATCCTGCAACAAGCCGCCGGGGCTGTTGCCGCCGAACAGAACGACACGACCGCGGACGCTATCGTAAGCCATTCCGTAGTCCTCGCGCCCGGCAGGATTCCCAGAAAAAGTTCGAGCACGCCATCGCGGTTCGACGCTGGTCAGATGCGCAATGCCGTCGGCCCCATCAACACCTGACTCGACACGCTGTTTGACCAAGAGTTCCTGGTCCATCGAGTCCTTCGTCTGGACGCTGGCTTGCATCGAATGCGGGCTCTCACCAAAAGCGTGAGGCGCAGGCGTGGCAACCCACTCGGCATTCTCGATCAGCACCAGCGCCGACGCATTGCCGGCATCGTCGACGCCGCTTATATATGCCGCCGGAGCGTCGAGGTTAGCCAGCAGTAACCGCGGCCACGAGCCGTCCTGGGTGGCAGGGGTTGTACCAAGCAATGACCGGTGCGCGGTGTCGGCCCAGACTTGTAGCAGCGCCAGGTTACCGTCGGTCAGCGCAAAGGTGCTTGCCGGAAATGCGGCCTGGGCCAACAGCGGCTCGGCCGGCGCCAGCGCAAAGTAAGGCCCGGCCGGGACGGTGAAACCGCCAAGATCCTCGGCCGCGGCATTGCCCCACGGCGAGCGCACGTAGCGCACGGCAGCCTGATCCACCAGCAGCGTCGGCGTCGAGGTTTTGATCTCGATTTGAGGCCCGACAAAGGTAGCGGCCGAGTTGCTGTTGCCGACCAAGTCGGTCCAGGTGATCGATGGCAAACACGCGCCGTCGAAATCCAGTTGCGGCACCTGGACGTTGAACGTCGCCGTGCCGCCCGTTTGGGAAATCGCTGCCAGGTTCGAGGCGATCTCTTGGCCACCGCAGACGAGCGTCAAGGTCGCCACCGAGGCCACAGCGATTTCCTCGTCCGCGATGGCAACGATGACGATCTCGCTGCCGATCGTCGCCCGTGCGGCTTGCGCCAGGGGATTGTTTGGCCCCGGCAGGTAGCTCACAACCGCCGAGGCGACCGCTGGCGGTGTGAAGTCCAGGCGCACCGGCGCGCTGGCAATGCTCTCGTTGCCAGCCTTGTCCATTGCGCGCACCGAGACGATGTTGAGCCCCTCGGGCTCTGTCCCGTCGACAGCGTAGCGGCACGTGTAGTTGGGCGAGCCTGCTTGGTAGCTCTCGCAGTTGAACAGCCGGTCGCCCAGGCGCACCTCGAGCAGGCCGTCCTCGAGCGTCTCGCTCAGGTCGAAGGTGATGACGATCCGATCGTGGCTCGCCTGGGCGCTGAAGTCGCTGGCGTTGAGGGCGAGGTTGGTCGTCTGCGGCCTTATGTTGTCGACGTCGAACACCGCGAACATGCTGGTGGTGTCGACCACGGTCACGTTGCCGGCCACATCGCGCAGCGTCACCTGGATCACCTGGTAGATGCCGGCATCGACCGCGTCGGTCACCTCGAGCGCCCACATGTGGCCGAGGCCGGACGGACCGAGATAGGCAAAACCAGGATCGCCGCGGGGCTGTAGCCACTGCACCGTGGGCGAGGCGGCCAGCGGCTCGCTCGCCGTCACCGTCAGGATGGCGGTGATGTTCAACCTTGCTGCCGGCGGCGTGAACACCACGTCGATCAGCTCGGGCGGCACCGCGTCCACGTCGATCCGGCCCGGCACCAGCAGCGCGGCATTACCCACCCGGTCAGAGAGCCGTACCTGGATGTCCGCCATCCCCACCAGGCCGGTGCCCGCCAGCGCCAGCTCGTACTCGTACGGATCAATGGCCGTCCCGCGCTGGCTCATGGCCAACCCCCCCAGTGTCACAACCGGATCGGAGGCCAGCAGCTCCGTGGTCGAGAAACTCACCACCAGGGTGTCTGTCGCCAATGCGGACTGGTGGTTCTGCGCAAAGCCCACCAGCGCCGGTGGCGTGGTGTCGTACTCGACCGCGCCCACGACCGCTATCGGCGCCGTGTTGCCCGCCAGGTCGATCAGGTCGCGTAGCTCGAGCCGATAGTGTCCGTCGGTGCCAGACGCCACCGTGTGCTCGAAGCGCAGCCGCGCGCTGGTGCTGCTCACCTCGTCATAGACATGCGATGCGGCGCCGCTCGTCGTCGCCACCGCGGTCAGCGCGCCCCAACTCGCCAGCTCCTCGGCCAACTCCACCTCGGCCAGCACTCGCTGGCCAGCCGCGGCCAGCTCCGGCACTACCCGCGTTGTGGTGATGGCCGGCGGCGTGAAGTCCAGGCTCACCTTGGCTACCTGCGGCTCGTCGAGCGGGTTGCCCGCCTCGTCCGCGCCCGTCGCCTGCACGACGTACAGCCCCGCCGCCTCCTGCCCCGTGGGCGTGAACGCGTAGCCGTGCCCCAGCGCGCCGCTCGCAGCGACGTACGCAAAGGCATGGCTGTCGCCGGCGCCATTGACGAGCACCAGCGCCGGCGGCTCGGGCAGCGGCTCGCTCAGCTCGAGATAGAGCTGGACCTCGGTGGCCGCGGCCGCGTGCCCGGGCGCCAGCTCGGCCAGGGTGATGCGCGGCGCCGTGAAGTCGAGCACCAGGCTGCCCGCGCTCAGGTTG
>JAFGSX010000516.1 GCA_016934455.1 Deltaproteobacteria bacterium | reverse complement strand
GCCGCGTGCCAGGGCAAGAAACCCGAGGAAGAGCTCACCATCGTCGTCCGCGAGGACACCCAGCGCCTAGCCGAGGAGAAGCAGCGGCTCGAGCAAGAGCGCAAGGACCTGACCTCGCGCAAGCAGGAGCTCGACGACATCGAGAAGAACATCCGCCAGCTCTCGGACAATGTCGGCGCCTCCGGTGACAAGCAGGGGATCTCCGACACCCTGTCCAAGTTGAGCAAGCTGCAGCAGCAGCAGTTGAACCTGCACGAGGAGCGGCGCAAGGAGCTCGAGCTGCGCTCGAACCAGGTCGAGGCCGACAAGAAGCGGCTGGAGTCCCTCTCCCAGGGCGGTCCCAGTCCCGGCGGCGCCGGGCCCAGCGGCGCCGAGATCAGCGCCGTGCGCGCCAGCCAGGAAGACCTGCGCAAGGAGATGGCGTCGCTGCGGATCGGCCTGGCCGGGGTCGAGAACCAGCTCAAGGCGGTGCTCGAGAAGCTCGACAAGATGCCCTCCAGTACCGTCGTCATCCCGCCTATGGGCGCCTCCGGAGGCAAGACCGTCAAGCGGTCGGTGGTCGACAGATCGTACCGGGAGGTGCAAAACGTCATCGGCAAAAAAGGGTTGCTGATCGCCGATCTGCCGCCGGCGGTGCAGGGGCACAACGCGTCGATCAAGAAGGCGCTGGCCGCCGGCGACTACGCGCTGGCCTACGACTACGTCCAGCAGCTTCGGGACGTGGTCAAGCAGATCGAGATCGATCGCGCCTTTGTCGAGGCCAAGATGGGCCGGCTGTCGCAGATGCAGCGGGAGCACCCCCACGACAAGAGCATCGAGCCCGAGGTGGCGCAGCGCTTCGAGAAGCTGACCAAGCTCTTCACCGACGGCAAGTACGTTCTGGCAAACCGCGAGATCAACGAGATCGCGAACCTGCTGGGGCAGCGCTAGCGGTCGGTTGTCCGGTCAGCGATTCCAGGTCGCACGGCAGCGGCGGCAGATCGCCCGGCCAGGGCGCGCTGAAGCAGCGCGTCTCGAGATCGACGCCGGCCGGCAGCTCGACGCGCCAGGCGTGCAGGCACTGCCGCGGCCAGGCCAGCTCGGCGACCGGAGCCGTCCGTTCGCCGCCGACCGCATGGCGCAAAAACCAGGATTCGCCCTGGCTGCCGTAGATCTTGTCGCCGACGATGGGGTGGCCGGCCAGCGCCAGGTGGGCGCGGATCTGGTGGGTGCGACCGTGCGCCGGCTCGGCCAGCACCAGGCTGCGCTCCCCCAGCGCGAGCAGCCGCCTGAAGCGGGTCAGCGCCGGCGGCGCACCGGGGGTCGGCGCCATCCTCATCTTGATCGCGCCGTGTCCGATGGCGAGCGGCGCGTCGACGACAAACTCCTCCTCTGCCCGGCCATCCACCAGCGCCAGATAGCTCTTGTGCACGGCGTTGCGGCGAAAAGCGGCCTTGACCGCGCGCTCGATCTCGGCGGTGCGCGCCAGCAGCAGCACGCCGCTGGTCTCGCGGTCGAGCCGGTGGCACGGCCGCGGCGCGAAGTCGTCGTCCGGGCCGGCCGCCGCCAGCAACTGCGTCAACGCGCTGCGCCAGTAGCGCGCGGTCGGGTGAACGACGACGTGGGCCGGCTTGTCGATCACGAGCAGCCCATCGCGATCGGACAGCACCGCGATCGGCGCCTGAGGCGGCAGCTCGTCCAGCGCGCGCCGGGCCAGCGTCACCGACTCGCCCCGGCGCACCCGGCTGGCGGGCTTGAGCGGCCGGCCGCCGCGCCGCAGGCCGCCCGCGGCGACGATAGCGCGCGCCCGGTTGCGGGTCAGCCGCGTCAGCCTGAGCGCCAGAAAGGCGTCCGCGCGCATCCCGTGGTGCCGTTCGGAGACGATCAGCGCCCGCGGCGGCGGGGCATCGGCTCCGGGGCGCTCCAGCGATCCGGTCCCCGGCAACTCAATACCCGGTGTCGACGAGGTGTTGCGCGACGTCATGGATCAGCAACCGCCGCAGCTCGCTGCGCATCAGCTCCAGCGTCGCCTCGGTCGGAGCGCGACCGGTGCGCAGCTCGAGCCAGGCCGCGGCCAGCCCGACCGCGTCGGCTACGCGCGCCGGATCGATGCGAAAGGCCTGCTCCACACCACCGCAGAGAAAGCTCGCGACGCCAAACCGATCGACCAGCAACCGGAACAGACGACGCGAGCGCTGGATGTGCCACAGATCGATCACCGTTGCCATGCCTCACCGATGTTAAGCAGCTTTGGCGCCGAGATCCAATTTTCGGGTTCCCGGCCGCGGCCCGCTTTTCGCTCGACCGGAGCGCGCTTTTGGTGAGATGTAGTGACGGCACGATGAGGAGCCCGCCATGAGCGCACAACGCGGATCGACGCTGGCAGCAGCCCTGGCCGGATTGGCGATCAGCGCCGCGGTCGCCGCCCAGACCAGCGGCCCGGCAAGCGCACCCGACGGCGACACCGCCGCCACCGAGGCGGAGGACGGCGCCGAAGCAGCGGCGTCGCAACCGCAAGCGGACGAGGAGGTCCCGACCGTCAAGCTGCTGGCCACCGAGGACGAGGAGGAGACGGAGGAAGAAGAGGAGGCGGCCTCGCAACCGGCCACCCAGCCGCGCGACCCCTTCTTCGAGCAGGACATCGAGCAGGCCTTCAAGTCCGTCGACACCGAGTGGAAAGAGAAGGCCGAGATCGAGCAGGAGAGCAGGGTCTTCGTCGGCCCGCCGCCGCCCTACTCGGAGCTGAAAAAGCTGCTCCAGCGCGGCGTGATCGACCTCAAGCTCAAGCTGCGCATCCTGGGCGGCGTGCAGGCCGAGCACGACACCCGGCGCGACGGTTTCGAGGTCCGGCAGCTTCGCGCGCAGGCCGGCGGCCGTCTCGACAAGTTCTTCTACCACCTGCAGATCGACGCGGTCAGGCAGCCGATCCTGCTCGACGCCCTGGTCGGCTACCAGCCGTGGCGGGTCCTCGGCTTTGCCCTCGGGCGCACCAAGGTGCCGTTCTCGGGCGAATACATGACCGACGACACCAAGATCGAGTTCGCCGAACGCGCCGAGATCGTCAACGCGGTGGTGCCCGGGCGCGAGGTCGGGGTGCAGCTCGACGGCGCGGTCGCCGGCAGCCGCGTGCGCTACCGGGTGGGCGCCTACAACGGCGCCGACATGCGGCAGCTCGACTTTGGCCGCCGCCTGCTCTACGCCGGCCGGATCGAGGGCACGCCGCTCAAGTTCGATTTCAGGAGCCAGCAACTCGGGCTCTCTCTGGGCGTCAACGCGGCCTTCGGCTGGGCCGAGCGGATCGACTTCACCAGGGTGACGCCGTTTGCCGCGATCGGCCGCTGGTCTGGCACGCGGCTGCTGGCCGGCGCCGACGGCCGGTTGCGGCTGGGGCCGGCCTGGATCGCGGGCGAGAGCATCTTCGCCAATTACACTGGCGACGAGGAGGTGGCCGCGCGCAGCTTCTGGGCCTGGGGCGGCTACGGCGAGCTGGGGGCGCAGCTTGTGCCGCGCACGCTAGAGGTCAAGGTGCGCTACGACGCGCTATTCTCGACCAGCAGCGAGCGCTACAACCAGTTCGTGATCGGCGGCGTCACCGCCTTCCCGACCGAGTTTCTGCTCGTCAGCCTCAACTACGCGTGGGGCACCGGTCGCGGCCTTTTCTGGTCGCCGCACCAGTTGCTGGCCAGCCTCCAGTTGGTGCTCTGAACCGTGGCACCGGCACCACACACCAGACCGCGTGACAGGCGCACGCGGCTTCCCGTGGCCGCCGAACTGTGGGAAGTTGGAGATCCGACACGGCAGGAGAGACGGGCGTGAGTTCAGCGCAGGAACCAGCGGCCGACCGGCCGACCAAGGCGATGGTCCTGGCGGCCGGTCTTGGCACGCGGCTGCGACCTCTCACCGAAAGCGTGCCAAAGGCTCTGCTGCCGATCGCCTCGGTACCCATCATCCGCTACGCGCTCAAGCTGCTGGCCAGCCACGGCGTGACCGAGGTCATGGTCAACCTGCACTGGCTGCCGGACGAGGTCGAGGCCGAGCTTGGCCGCCGCGCCGAGGGACTGCAGATCCATTACTCGCGCGAGCCGACCATTCTCGGCACCGGCGGCGCCATCCGCAAGGTGGCCGGCTTTTTCGACCGGCCGTTCTACGTCATCAACGCCGACACGGTCATCGACCTCGACCTGGGCGCGCTGCTCGAGACCCACCGCCGCGCCGAGGCGATCGCGACCATGGTGCTGATGGAGCGGCGCAAGGGCGATACCTATACCCCGGTCGGCGTCGACGAGAATGGACTGGTGCGCCAGATCGGCGACCACGTCGCCTACACCGGGCCGCCGCTCAAACAGCATCTTTTCACCGGTGTCCACCTGCTCGAGCCGGAGGTCATCGAGTACATCCCGCCCGACATCGAGAGCTGCATCAATCGCTATGCGTACCCCAAGGTGATCGCGGCCGGCCGCCGGGTGGCGGCGCACCTGTACCGCGGCTGCTGGTCCGACGTCGGTACCCTCGAACGCTACTGGCAGGTCAACGTCGACCTGCTGCGGCGGCGGACGCAGCTCGCATTTTTCGATCCGCTGGCGCAGTTCGCGCACACGCCGCGCAAGGACGTCGACGACGTCATCCGGCTCGGAGAGAAGAGCTTTCTGGGTGAGGGCGCACGGCTCACGCCGCCCGTGATCGCCGCCGACGGCGCGCGCATCCTCGACGGCGCCGAGGTCGGGCCCGAGGTGGTCCTCGGTACCGGAGCGGTGGTCGGCAAGGGGGCGCGCCTGGCGCACGCCATCGTGCTGCCGGGGGCCAAGATCGAAGCCAACACCGAGATCGACGGCGCCGTCATCGCCAAGAAGATGGTGGTGCCACTCAAGACCGCGCCCGCATCCTGAACGCGGCGACGGCGGTCGCTACCTCTTGTTGCCCCGCCGCTGTGCCGCCGGAGGCGGCGAATCGTCCACGTCCTGCGGGATCGAGGTGTCGGCCGCCCGCGCCTTGCCGCGGCCGCCGCGCCGGGTCTGGATCTGGGCGCTGGCCGGCGCCTGCGGCGGCGCGTCCGGGTCGGGCCGCACCGGCCGCTCGACATCGTACTTGGTGGTCTGCGCCAGCTCGGCCAGCGGCGGTCGGCCGGCAGGCCGCCCGGCCTTGAGCTGACCCGGCGGCTCGTCGGGCGCGCGCTTGGCGGCTCGCACCTCCTCGGCTATCGCCTCGCCGTCGATCAGGGCGCTGCCGGCGGCGCGGTTGATGAACGCCGCAAAGTGGCGCAGGGTCTGGTCTATTGCATCGTCGGCCCAGAGCAGCATGGCCTGAAACACGTACTCGTCGACGTACCACTGCGGGATCGCGTCGGCGTGCGCGGCGCAGAAATTGCGAAACGCCTCCTCCGCCTCTTCCCAGTTGTGCTGCAGCACGGACTGATGGATCCGGTTGAAGGTGGAGCGCAGCGACTTGTGCATCGCAAGCTGGGCGGCGGAGGGAGGCGGCTGTGGCACGGTCGCCATGGTGAGGGCATCATCGCACGAGGCTGGCGCCAAAATCCATAGCGATTGGATAGGAGGCTGCGAGGCCGTGAGATGGGCCTCTGGCGAGCCGATCAGTGGCGCACCAGGGGTCCGGAGC
The DNA here is from genome assembly GCA_016934455.1 of Deltaproteobacteria bacterium. GTDB lineage: Bacteria > Myxococcota > JACRCW01 > JAFGSX01 > JAFGSX01 > JAFGSX01. The sequence goes on along the minus strand of JAFGSX010000516.1, from coordinate 4,981 downwards.
GGTATAATAGATAGCCAGACAGGGGGTCCACCATGGGTCCGGCATTGGCAGCAGTGATGGCCGCGTCCATGGCGGGTGGTGCGCTCTTCCCGCGCCATCCCGCGCCGACGCCGCCGGCGCCTCATACGCTGTTCGCGCCGGCAGCCACCGAGGACGACAGCTCGGCTCGCCAGCGGCCCCGGGGTGACGCCCGGTTGCCCGGGCGATCCTCCCGGGCCAAGATCCCGGCCAGCCCGCTCGGCGATTTCCCGCTGTTGGTTGACGAAACTCGCGTCTGCTGAAAAAGTCCCCACAGTTCGATCTGGCCGTGCGCCGATGCAGGGGACTGGCGTGACGCTGATCTTTGGCCTGCCGTTCGGTCTGCTCGTGGGCTCGTCGCTGGCGCTGATCGCCAGGCGCCGCGGCGGCCGCGACAATTCCCTGTGGCTGCACCCGACCCACCTGTGCGCCTGGCTCTTTGCGCTGGCGCTGTTTACGCCGGCCGCACTCTACCCCTTGCTGCGCTATCCGGACTGGTCGCTGATGTACGTCATCTCGGGAGCGCAGTTCACGCTTGGCAGCCGGGTCGCCATAGCGCTGCTGCCGGCGCTGGCGGTCGTGATCGGAGCGCTCGGCTGCCGCGCCATGATGGTGCGTGAGTTGCGGTTCGGAACACCGGCGGCAGTGGCGCTGACAGCGGCCGCGTCGACGGCAGTCGCGGTCTGGGGGTACGACCGGCTGTGGCGGGTGGGCAGCATCGGCTCGTACCACGGAGAGGCGCGCAAGCTGATGCCGGTGCTGGCAGACAGCCGGCTCGGGCTGGCCTTGCTGTTCACGTGGGTCGCGCTGCTCGGTGTCTGGATATACACACTGCTGCTGCTGCGCAGCCAGTATCGGGTTTCGGTGCGCTAGCGCAGCCCTCACCACGACGGAGAATGGCTCGATGACATCTGTCTCCAATGTGCCCCTGGCCTCGGTCATCAGACTCGCGGGCTCCGACCTCCCGCTCACCGCCAAGCTGGTCTACAGCCTGATCGTGCGCAAGACGCTGCCCTGGATGGTCAAGCACAGCCTCATCAAGGACGACAGAGCGCAGATCGAGCTGGTCAGCATCAAGATCACCGACCTGTGCAACCTGCGCTGCCGGCCGTGCGCCCAGTGGGGCGAGCACGGCTACAACCTGGGGAAGTCCCTCAAGGAGCTGCGCGCCAAGGAGCTGCCGGTCGCGCAGTACTTCAAGCTGATCGACGACGTGGTCAAGTCGGGCACCCGGCCGTTCTGGTATTTCTGGGGCGGCGAGCCATTCATGTACAAGGAGCTGCTGCAGGTGACCGGCGCCATCCGCACGGCCAGGATGCACGGCGCCATCGTCACCAACGGTTTCAAGGTCAAGGAGAGCGCGGCCGAGCTGGTGCAGCAGGGCTGGGACCTGATGTACATGTCGCAGGATGGCACGCACGAGATCCACCGCCAGAACCGGCCCGGCGCCAACGAGAAGTTCGACAGCTATCAGATGCTGCGCGACGGCACGGTCGAGCTGGTCGAGCAGCGGCGCAAGCAAAACAAGAAGTTCCCGGTGGTGCTGACGCTGACGTGCATCACCAGCATCAACCAGCACGACCTGCTCAACACCGTGCTCGACGCCCAGTCCATGGGCATCGACGCCATGGTGCTCTACCCGGCCTGGTTCACCACCCTCGAGGACGGGCTCAAGCACGAGGCCGAGTTCGAGCGCCGCTTTGGCACCAAGCCCTACATGTGGAAGGGCTACGTCGCCGACTGCCACGACGTCGACGTTGCGGCGCTCAAGGAGGAGCTGCGCCGCATCCAGGCCGACCCGCGGGTCAAGATCCCGTGGACGCTGATGCCCGACATCTCGCTCGATCAGCTCGACGCCTACTACCACGACCACGGCGATTTTCTCGGCTACCACCAGTGCTTCTACCCGTGGACCTACACCGAGATCCAGCCCAACGGCGACGTCTCTACCTGCCGCGACTACGGCGACTACATCTGCGGCAACATCACCCAGAACTCGATCTACGAGATCTTCAACAACGAGCGGTACCAGAAGTTCCGCAAGTCGCTGCGCGAGGACGGCATGATGCCGATCTGCTCGCGCTGCTGTGGCCTGATGGGCTTTTGAGCCGGCGGCTCGGCGAGCCCGTCGCTGCGGATCGGACTCCGTGCTAGAATCGGGCACGGCCGCGGGGTAGCAGGGGCAACCAGCAGGAGCCGACATGAGCGAGAGCCGAGGGTATGCGCGCGGCACCAGCGCCGGCGGCCCCCGTCAGCAGCCCACCCCCGCCAGCAACCTGGCGGTCGAGTTCGAGCACAAGCTGGTGCCGGTCGAGCTGGCGCCGGTCTTCTTCGGCCGCGATCCGGCCAACACGGTGCAACTGCAGTCGGCCAAGGACTCGCGCTTTCACGCGATCATCTATCGCGTCGGCGACCGCCACCTGGTGCGCGACCTGCACTCGAAAAACGGCACGCTGCTCAACGGCCGGCCGATCAGGCTGGCCACCATCCAGCCCGGCGATCAGATCGGCTTTGGCGCCGAGCAAGCGACCGTCCGCCTGAGCAGCACCGCCGTCGCCGGCTATGGCGCCGAGGCGGTCGCGGTCCAGATCCTGGTCGCCGATGCCGATCGGCTGGCCGAGCGCCACGGTTCAAGGTTCTCGGACGCGCTGGCCAAGGCGTTCGAGCTGCTCGAGGACCAGACGCTGTTGCAGCAGGGCTGTCCAGGTCACCATAGCAGCGACGGGCTGAGCGCGCTGTTCGGGATCTGGGACATCCCCGATCGCCGCTACTCGGCGCCGGACAAGGCGCTCGAGCTGGCCGCCCACGCCGCCGAGTTCCTGTCCCAGCGCATCTATCAAGAGCTGGACCAGGAGGAGTCCTGCGATGTGCGCATCGGGCTCGCCGCCGGCGGCTGGCACCAGACGCTCGACGGCGAGCTCGACCTGCACGGCGACGCGATGACGGCCGCGACCGGGCTGGCGCGGGCCAACCCCGTCTACGGCACGCGCGTGCTGCTCGAAGAGGCGGTGCACCAGCAGTTGCGCAAAAAGGAGCACCTGCGCGAGCTGGACCTGGTGCGCATCAAGGGCGTGCCGCGCACGATCTGCATCTTCGCCTACGACGAGCGCGCCAAGTTCCGCGAGGTCGCCAACACCGCCGTCACCTCGTGGGACGCGGTCGAGGCGCCGCTCGAGTACCTGGGCATCTACCGCCGCGGCCTGGAGAGCTACCGCGCCGGCAACTTCGTCGAGGCCTACCAGGAGTTCTCGCGCGCCGAGTCCCTGTACCGCGACCTTCCCGCGCGTGCGATGCGCGATCGCGTGCTCAAGATCCTGGACCTCAAGGAGAGCCCGGAGTACCGCCGCTGGAGCGGCGTCTGGGACCTGGCCACCGACCAGTTGGTGGCGCGGGAGATCTAGCGCGCCTCAGCCGCCCATCGGATTTGGATCCGACGGCAACAGACTTATCTCCCCGAGGTCGGTCAACGCGTGGTGTGGCTTCCAGCCCTTCGGCTTCTTCGCCTGGGCCAGTGATTCTAGCAGTTAGCAGCGCAATCAGATCATGCCCAGCCCGTCAAATCGAGTTGCAGACGCTGTCTTGTCACTTTTTCAGGGACGACTCAAGAGTGCAGAGGGAATATTTTGCAGAGAGAAGGTCAGGAGGTTGTGACCCGACAGATTCAAAAGCCGAAATCCATCTCAACCGTACAGCTCCGCCATTCTGTCAAAAGCCCTGTTGATTTCGTCAAAAGAAACACAAAACGACAGCCGCAAATGGCTCTCGCCGCCGAGTCCAAACGCCACTCCCGGAGTGGCCGAGACTCTCCCATTGAACAGCAGGTTCTTGCAAAAAGTCATCGAGTCTTTGCCTTCATCCAGAAGTATTTTCGGAAACATCAGATATGAACCGCCCGGCTTCCGGTATGAAAAAACCGAACTTAGTCCGTCGAGCCGTTTGCACATCAAATCGCGGGCGGTTTGATAATGCTCGCGGAATTCGACCACACAATCCTGCGGGCCCTCGAGCGCCGCCAGAGCGGCGTATTGCGACACAACCGGCGCGCAGATGGCAAAGGGAATATGCGCCTTGGTGATTTGCGGTAGCCAGGCGGCATCGGCATGGAGATAGCCGATTCGATACCCGGTCATGGCATAGGTTTTGGTAAAAGTGTAACAGCTTATGACGCGCTCCTTCATCTCCGGGATGGACCCGATCGAGAAATGCTGCCGGCCATCGAAGACGAAATACTCGTAGGCTTCGTCGGTGATGATGACCAGATTGTGTTTCAGCGCCAGTTCCGCCAGCGCCCGGAGCTCATCTTCGGACAAAACGGTTCCGGTCGGATTGTTCGGCGAGCAGACGATCATGGCCCGCGTCCGCGATGTGATCGCCTTCTCGACGGCATCCAAATCGAGCGTAAAGTCATTCTCTTCGACGGTTGGAACAAGCACCGGTACCCCGGAGGCTATTACCACCTGACGTATATGGGTGGAATAGGTGGGCGAAAACAACAGCACCTCGTCTCCGGGATCGATCACCGCCATGACGGCCGCCGAGAGTCCCTCGATCGCCCCGACCGTTACCAGAATCTCAGAGATGTCGGCCTCGATATTGTTGTCTCTTTTCAATTTCGCGGCAATTGCCTCGCGCAGTCTGACAATGCCCGCGTTTTCGGAATATCCGCCGACCAGGCCTTGTGTGATGGCGGCCGCGGCCGCCTTGCCGATATGTTCCGGAGTGCCGGAAGTCGGCCTGGCCCATGACAGAAAGGCCACATCCTCGACCTGTTTCGACAACCGCGTCATTTCATGGATCGCCGATTTGGATATCTGCGCGACCCGTCTGGAGACTCTCACTTGATCACTCATTTTTGTCACCGTCCTCACAATGCAGAAGGTAAGCGTTCACGGAATTTCCTGAGTGCAAGCAGTTTTTGATCGACAAGACGTCGCCGGCGTGATCTACGCTGAGCGTGATCCTC
>JAFGSX010000040.1 GCA_016934455.1 Deltaproteobacteria bacterium | reverse complement strand
TAACCGGCGACCCTTTTTGTCCTCGCTGGCTCGGAAAAAAGTGTCGCCTTGGCCCCCCACACCGTAATGATCAAGACGATTTCGTATTAGTCGTTTTTGGCCGAAAAGCTGATCGGGTAGGTCACCAGCACCCAGCCGCCGGTCGGCCGGGGGAACCTCCAGCGCTTTATCGTGGCGACGACGCAGCGCTCGATGGCCCGGTTTTTCAGCGTCGCCGACCGGAGCCGGACCGCCTCGACTCGGCCGAGGCGGTTGATCTTGATGGAAAACACCATCCGCCCGGCAAGCGTCGGCGTGCGCTTGAGCTCGCGGTCGTAGCACTTCTTGACCGCTGCCGATCCGCGTTCGAAGACCGCGGTGATCGCCTCCCGGGGCAGCGTTCCCTTGCTCGCGGCGGTGTCGCGGGGATCGACCAACGCATCGGGGCCATCGTCCGGCGTGCTCTCGTCCGGCGCGCTCTCGTCCGGCGCGCTCTCGTCCAGCTTTCCGTCGTCGGGCGCGGGTGTCTGTTGCGACGGGGCAGTCGCGGCACCGGCGTCCTCGGTGGCGACGGTCGGGCCCGCCAGATCGACCACCCGCGGCTTGACGTCGCCCTCGTCAGCGCAGGCGCCCGCGGCGAGCAGCGCGATCGCGATCGGCCAGCACCGGAGTCGTCCTCTGCCCATGTCGAGCCTCATAGCAGGCCGCCGCGCTTGTAGATCGACAACGGCACCTCGCCCAGGGGCCGGGCCTCGATGACCTGCCCCTTGTCGATCAGCTCGATGCGGCCGGTCGCCAGGTCGATCCGGACGCGATCGCCGGTCTGGGCGCCGACCTCGGCCGGCAGGGCGGCGCAGGTCAGCGCGGGCAGGCCGCCGTTGACGGCGTTGCGCCAGTAGATCGCGCCATAGCTCGACGCCACCAGCGCGCCGACGCCAAGCGCGAGCAGCGCGTCGACCGCCTGCTGGCGCGAGCTGCCGCAGCCGAAGTTGCTGCCGGCCCAGACCACGTCGCCCGGCTGGGCCCATTGTGGAAAGTGCTGATAGCCCTCGAGATTGCCAAAGGCGTGCGGGGCCATCTGCGCCGGATCGGTGATCGCGAGGTGGCGGTTGTGAAAGATCATGTCGGTGTCGACATTGTCGACCGGCACCACGAACAGCCGCCCCTCGACGACGGTGGCCGGGGAAGACCCGGTCGCGTCGGTGGCCGGCTTGGGCTTGGCGGCGACCGCGGCAGCGGGTGCGGCCTGGCGCGCGACCTGGCGGCCGCTGCGCACGTCGTCAGCGGTGGCGATCGCGCCCATGATCGCCGACGCCACCGCGGTCTCGGGAGAGGCCAGGTAGACCTGACCCTTGCCCTGCTTGCCGGCGAAGTTGCGATTGCCGGTCGAGACCGTCACCTCGCCCGGGCCGTTCTGGCCGATCTGCCCCTCGGCGCAACCGGCGCAGCCGGCGCTGGCGATCAGCGCGCCGCCCTGCTTGAGCTGTCGCAGCAGGCCGGCCTCGAGCGCGCGCCGCCAGACGGCGTCGGTGGCCGGCACCACCTTGAGCACCATGTCGTTTGCGATGCGCCGGCCCTCGAGCAGGCGCGCCACAGCCGCCAGATCTTCCCAGCGACCGTTGGTGCAGGATCCGACGAAGGTGGAGTCGACCGCCGTGCCGCGCAGCTCGGCGACCGTCACCACGTCCTCGGGATGGCCGGGCCGCGAGATCAGCGGCTCGAGCCCCGCGATGTCCACCTCGAGCGTGCGCGCGTAGCGGGCGTCGGCGTCGGCCAGCACCGGCTGCCAGTCGCCGCCTGCCGCGGCGCGACAGTGCGCGACGACTTCGGGGCTGGGCGCGAACATCAGGATGATGGCGCCCATCTCGGTGCCGAGGGAGGAGATGGTCAGGCGGGCGTCCAGGCTCAACTGGTCGACGATCTCGCCGACCACCTCGGCGGCACAGCCGAGCAGGCCGCTGGCGCCGGTGACCGACAGGATCTTGAGCGCGATGTCCTTGGCGGTGGCCGCCGGCCCGGGCTGCCCGCGCAGCAGCACCTGCACCGTGGGCGGGACCTCGAACCAGATCTTGCCGTGGGCAAAGGCGGCGGCGATGTCGATGTCGCCCATGCCCTGTCCAAAGGCACCGATCGCCCCCAGGATGTTGGCGTGGGAATCGGTAGACACGAAGGTCGACCCCGGCCAGGCCAGCCCCTGGTCGATCGCCAGGTGGGTGCCGATGCCGCTGCCGAGGTCAAATACGCGGACTCCCTGTCGTCGGGCAAAGAGGCGGCAGCGCTGCTGGTTGGCCGCGTACTTCTGGTCGGAGCCGGCGGGATTGCAGTCGAAGGTGAAGGCGGTGCGGCCGGGATCGGCCAATCCGAGCCCGCGCTGTTCGAGGTGGCCGACCACGTTGGCGCCTCCAAAATCGCGCGCCACGCGGGTGTCGAGCTTCACGTCGAGCACGGCGCCTGGCTCGGCGCGTTTGCCGGTGTGGGCCGACAGGATCTTCTCGAGCATCGTTTGACCGGCCATCGCTTCCTCGTCTTCGCCTCATGTGGGGAGGGTGTGTCTGCGCGTTGGTGTTATATCCAATCTGCCCCTAAAATGCTCGTGCCGCGCTGCGGACGGCCGGCGCCGACGCTGGCAGCCGCGCGGTTTTGGCTTGTAAGCAGCCATTTGGCTTGCTACTGAGCGCATCTTTCAGCGTGTCATCTCCCACGGGATGGCTCAGATCAGAGGTACAGGATGGCTGAGGTCAGCAATTATCTTCGCGAGTACGAGACGATCTACGTTCTCAAGCCCGACCTCGAGGACAGCAAGGTGATCGAGGTTGCCGAGCGCATGCGCGGCGTGGTCGAGCAGCAGGGCGGCAAGAGCATCAAGATCCACAACTGGGGCAAGAAGAAGCTCGCCTACGAGGTCGACAAGGTCCAGAAGGGCGTCTACATCTACCACCACTACCTGGGTGGGCCGAGACTGGTCGCCGAGTACGAGCGCGTGCTCAAGATCATGGACGAGGCTCTGATCTACCAGACCGCGCGGCTGGCCGATGCGGTGGACGCGAACAGCCGTGCGGTCGAGCCCGACGTGCTGACCGCGCCCGTGCGCGATCCGGGCAAGCGCGATCGCGACCACGAGCACGACGACCGACCGCGCGCCGCTGTCGAGCACGGTGAAGAGTCGCCGCAGGCTGCTGCCGAGGCCCCCTGGCAGTCCTCGCAGGGAGACGACGACAGTCCCCACCCGGCGCCCGGAGCAGGGGAAGAACCCAACGCTTCCGCTGCGCCGGAGGCTGCCGAGAAGTGGGAGGAGTGAGCATGGGACGCTATAGAGACGAGCGCGGCAACGACGAGGCTGGCGAAGGCGAGCGCGGCGGTTTTGGCGGTGTGCGCCGGGGCTCGCGGCGCAAGGTCGATCGCTTTCTGGCCGACAAGTCGCTCAAGATAGACTACAAGGATCCCTCGGTGCTCAAGCATTTTGTGACCGAGCGCGGCAAGATCGTGCCGCGTCGGATCTCGGGCCTGTGCGCCAAGAACCAGCGCAAGATCACCCGGGCGGTCAAGCGGGCGCGAAAACTGGCGCTGCTGCCCTACACCAGCACCGGCAACTAGCCGCGGGATCAGGACGCTGACCCGGGCATCGAGCAGAGAGCCATGGCACGGACCGTTCAAGTCATTTTGCAGGAGGACGTGGCCAATCTGGGCCAGGTCGGCGAGATCGTCGGCGTGCGCCCTGGCTACGCGCGCAACTACCTGCTGCCGCAGCGCAAGGCACTGGTCGCCGACAAGCGCAGCGTGCGCGCCTTCGAGCACCAGAAGCGGCTGACCGAGCACCGCAAGCTCAAGCTGCGGACCGAGAGCGAGAAGCTCGCCGGCGACCTCAAGCAGGTGTCGGTCACCATCCCGGCCAAGGCCGGCGAGCAGGACAAGCTGTTCGGTTCGGTCGGCGCGCGCGATATCGCGCGGGCGCTGACCGGTCTCGGCTACCCCCTCAGCCACCGCTCGGTCAAGCTGGCCGAGCCGATCAAGGCGCTCGGCCAATACAGCGTCGACGTGCGGCTGCAGGCCGACGTGATGACCCAGGTCAAGGTGCTGGTCGTACCCGAGAGCGCCGAGCAGTCCATGACCGAGGTCGACGACGCCGAAGAGGCCGTGGTCGGCGTGGCACCAGATTTCAAGTCGCTGACCTACTACTGATCTCTCGACACTTTCCCGAGGCCGCGATGCGCCATTTATCTTGGCTCGCGCTGGTCGCTTTACCGCTGGCTTGTGCCACCGGAAAATCCGTCGTGCAGCCGGGCAGCGCCCCGCAGCCGGCCGATTTTCTAGTCGACAGCAACGTGGTCCAGGACCTTCAGCGCGGCGCGATCAGCGAGGCCACGGCGGCCGACGGGTTGGCCGCGGTGGCCAGTGTCGACGCCGAGCGCTGGCTCGCGTGTGGGGCAAGCGCCGCGGCGTCTGCCGAATACCGGTCGAGCCGCGACGCCAGCCTGGTGATGCGAGCGACGGTGGTCGCATTTGCCGATGCCCGCGGCGCCTTCTGCGGCTACACACCGGGGCGCGGCGAGCGCGCGCTGCGCGTCCCCGACCTGCCGGGCTCCTTTGAGGAGAAGGGGCTGGCCAGGGCCTGGCGCGCCCACCATGTGGTCGAGGTGCGGTCGGCGTCGGGCGAGCCGCTGCAAGATCCCGCGCGCGGGCTGCTGCGGGCGCTGGTGGCGCGCTTGCCCGGCGAAGCCGTGACGCAGATACCGGGCAGCGCCTTGTTGCCGGAGAACAGTCTGGTGCCGGACAGCGAGAGGATCGTGCCGACCGGAGCGCTGCCCCTGCTCGAGGCGCCAGCGCTGGTCGCCGACGTCAAGTGCCGCGGCAGCCGGGCGCGCGCGATCGTGGTCGAGTTTGCATCCACCGAGGCCGCGGCCAAGGCGCTCGAGGCTTATCAGGGCCACGCGCTCGAGAACTTCATGGAGGTGGCGCCGCTCGAGCAGAACGGCGCCAACGGCCTCAGCATCGTCGGCAAGTCGAGCGCCAGCGCGATCTTCATCAACGGCGCGCAGTTGCTCGGCATCATCGACGCCAAGGATCTGGCGAGTTGCTCCGAGGTGGTGACCGAGGTAGCCACCCGCGCCGCGCCGCTCACCGGTACCGGGCAGTGATCGCGCAGCCACGCGCCAACCACCCGACGAAGCCAAGGCGTCAGTGTCGTCAGCAACTGACGTTGCATGGCCGCGCCGCCCGTGTCATTGAGGGAGGCCCTGCGGCCTCCCCCCAGCCGGAGTGAATTCGGCTGGGCCCCCCTAAAGAAACAAAGCGCCGTCGCCCGGGGCATTGCTCCTCGGCGGCGCCCCTCGGCGGGAGCTGGACCATCTGCCCGCGGCGTTCGCGATGCGAGCGT
>JAFGSX010000515.1 GCA_016934455.1 Deltaproteobacteria bacterium | reverse complement strand
GGGCTGGCCTGGGTGACACGGGTGACCGCCTCCTCGACGGTGCTGGCGGGCAGGGTCGGATCCGCAGCCCACACCAGCGCTGCCACGCCGGCGGCGAACGGGCTGGAGAAGCTGGTGCCGGAGACGAGGCGCGCCTCGTTGGCCAGGTGTTCCGGATCCGGACCCACCAGCACGTGGTACGGGCCGTACACATCCACGTGCTCCTCGCCATAGTTGGAGCCGGGATCGAGGACCGTGGCGTTGTAACCGAGGCCGCCGACGCAGATGACGCCGTTGTTTTCGCAGGGCGTGTGCCAGCTGCTTTCCCAGCAGATGCCGGCGAAGCAGTCTTCGGCGTCGACGTTCTCTCCGGAGTTCCCCGCAGCGGCGAAAAGCAACGTCCCCGAGGCACGGATCAGTGCAGTTGTCGCCTCGAAGGGGTAGATGGTCCAGGCGACGATGGTGGGGATCGAAGCGCCGAAGCTCATGTTGATGACACGCGCGCCCTGGGCCCTGGCATTCAACACGGCGCTGATAGCGGTGAAGTAGTCGTAGGTGGTGTTGATCAGCACTGGTTCCGCCACCGGCCCAGCAGAGCCCGCGCCACCGAAGCCGTCATCCACCCGCGCCATCGCCGTGCTGGCCACGTTTTGCCCGTGCCACGGACAGTCGCCGCTGCCGCAGCTGCCCAGGTTGCTGCCCCAGGCGCTGTGCCAGGGGAAGACGGAGAGTGCCGTGGCCACACCGATGTCCTGTTGCGGCGCGGCCAGATCCGAGAAGCCGCTGTCGAGGACAGCCAGACGCACCCGGTTGCCCAGTTTCCCCGCCCGGTGCAGCAGCGACCACGCCTCGGCAACGCCAAAGCGCTGCGGAGTGGCAACGCCCAGGTGCGGCCAGAGGTACGCGTCCGAGGAAAGACCGCGGTCGACTGTCGGCGCCTCCTGGGTGTTGGTCGGAATTGCCGCGCCCTCCAAAACCCAGTTGATGGCCACGGCGGCGCCTGCCTCGGCCTCTGCCGCCGCGAGCGCGAGGAGCCGCAGCCCCGGTTCGCTCGTCACCCGGTACCGGCCCGTGGGCTGGGCGCCGTCTTTTGCCGCCAGGCGCACCGTGGCGTCGGCAAGGGACGCCGCGTCGGCCGGGGGAGCCTGCAACCGCAGCAGGCCGAGGTACTTGAGCCCAGTGAGCTGCGTTGTCACCGGGTCGAGGAGCGCGCGCACCTCGGCGCCCAGGCGCACCGCCGCCGCGTCGATGGCCTCGGCGCTGTCCGCGGCCAGCACCAACTCGTTGGCCACGAAGCGCACCGCCGCCCCCACGTCGGGCACGAGCACTGCCACGGGGCGCGTTTCACCCTCCACCATGCCGGGGAGTGGATCCTGCGGCGCGGCAGCCGTGGCTTCGACTTCGAAGCGGACCGCCTTCGGCTTGGGCTCCTCGCACGACAGCAGCACCAGCGTGGCGCCAGACAGGATGAGGTATCTCGTGCTCATGATGACGCTTTCAGCATTGGTGTTTTATCAAGCATAGCTCAAATCGTCCGGCGATGGTAGCAGACGCAATGATCATCGCCGATCGCGACGATTCCGTCGTCACGAACGCAGCCGGCCACAGTATCGACAAGTTTTTTGATCTCGTCGTCCCCCTGCGGGGACTTCCATGAGTCGCCGGTGGGCCGCGGGTACATTGGACACGCGTTCGATGTCGGTATGGCCAGACATGAGCCATTCTACCGATATCGATTGGGTTTACCCCTGACCCGGCTGACACGATACTCAGGTGTGCGTCGATGTAGGGGGGCAGGAGACAACCCATGACGGTCGATAGAGTCATCGGCAGTTCGCAACCGAGCCGCAGCGCCAGCGCTCTGCACCGTGGCTACACGGCTGCCCCCAGCATCAGCGCGGCCAGCCACGGCGACTGCATCAAGAAAGGCCACGAGGGGGCCTCGGTCAAGACCGTCCAGCACCTGCTCAACGCCGCCGGCGCCCATCCCCCGCTCGCCGAGGACGGCATGTTCGGTCCAAAGACCGATCGCGCGGTGCGCCAGTTCCAGGCCAGCCACGGGCTCAAGGCCAATGGCCAGGTCGGGCCCCAGATGCTCAAGGCGCTGCAGGCCGGAGGCAGCGTCGAGGGCGAGGTCACCCTGCGCAACCGGACCGCGGCCACGGCGGCGACCGGCGGCTCGAGCCCCGCGGCCGCGCCGCAGGCTGCAACGGGCAGCACCCGCGCGCTCAACACCGCGCGCGGGCTCGCGGACGCCGCGCCCCTGTCCACAGCGCCGACCGACCAGGCTGCGGCCACTCCCAACTACGCGCCCGCGCCCGGCCGCGCGAGCCGCTCGTTCTGCAGCGATCCGGCAGCGCGCCTCGAGCAGGCCGAGCAGCTCATGCGCGCCAACGGCCAGTGGCCGCCGCAAGAAGGCCGCAGGTACGCGATCCAGATCGATCAGGACACGCCGGGCGCCGACGCCTCGCGCCAGGACCGCGCCGCCTTTCTGGGTAGCTACACCGGCGAGATCGCGGTGTTCAGAGGCAGCAATGGTGGGCTGGTCGAGGAGATGGCGCCTGCTCCCGCGGCCGCGCACCCAAACGAGATGAGCTCCAACCAGAGCCCGGATGTCAACGGCGACGGCGATGGCGACGTCGCGAACCTGCGCCCGGGCGCGTACGAGTACCAGACCTCGAAAACCAGTAACAACCGTTTCAACCCGGTTGGCGCGCTACCGGTCGATCGCGACCTCAACCACAACGGCGTGATCGACGGTGGCGCCGAGCAAGGCGGCTTCGAGGCCTACGGCATCCAGATCCACCAGGGCCAGAAGAACCGGCCGTCGAGCATCGGTTGCCAGACCATGCCGCCCGGGGTGTTCGGCGAGTTCAGTGACACGGTCTCGCGCAGCGCCGGCGGCGAGTTCACCTACATCCTGGCGCGGCGGCCAAACGATGCGTCCCCGCAGGCCGCACCCGTGACGGCCACCGGTTCCGGCTCCCCGGCAGGCTCCCAGCAACCCGCGGCCGTCGCGCCGAACCCCCCGGCGCAGCAGCCCGCGCCGGCCAACGCCACCCCGGTCGCGCCCATCAGCGCCAGCCCTGGCAGTATGCCTGACGCGCTGACCAACCTGCCCACGATCGATCTGAAGAAAGGCGACAAGCGCGAGGAGGTGGGCCAATTGAAGTCGGCCCTGGCCGAGCTGGGGTTCATCTCCAGCAAGGATCCGACCCTCAACAACAATACTTTCGACGAGACCACGCGGAAGGCGCTCCAGAAATTCCAGT
>JAFGSX010000514.1 GCA_016934455.1 Deltaproteobacteria bacterium | reverse complement strand
GAGCAGCCTCAGCCGGCGCCGCGAGATGGCGCGCTGCTGGCGCATGATCGCGGCGGCGCGCTGGCGGGCCAGCCGCGCCGGCACCTTGCCGCGCATGGCGTGCGCCGGTGCGTCCGGCTCATCCGAGTAGATAAACGCGCCCAGCCGGTCGAAGCCGATCGCATCGACCAGCCGGCCGAGCGCGGCCAGGTCGCGCGCCGTCTCGCCCGGGAACCCGACCAGCACCGTGGTGCGCAGCACCAGCTCGGGCACCCGCGCGCGCAGGTCGAGCAGGCGCCGCTGCAGCGCTGCCCCGTCGCCGCCGCGCCGCATCCGTCGCAGCAGCGCGCTGCTGGCGTGCTGGATCGGCAGGTCGAGATAGGGCAGCAGGCGGCGACCGCTGGCCAGGGCGTCGAGCAGAGGACGCCCCACTCCCTGCGGGTAGGCGTACAGGCAGCGGACCCAGCGCAGTCCCGCCACCGCGTCGAGGCCGGCCAGCAGCTCGGGCAGGCGGCGGCGTGGCCGCAGATCGCGCCCCCAGCTCGTAAGATCCTGTGCCACCAGCGTCAGCTCGACGACACCGGCGGCGGCGAGCGCGCGCGCCTCGGCCAGCAGATCTGCCAGCGGCCGGCTGCGCTGCGGCCCGCGCAGCCGCGGGATGATGCAGAAAGCGCAGCGCCGATCGCAGCCCTCGGCGATCTTGAGATAGGCGGAGCCGCCGGCGTCGCTCAGGTCGCGCATCAAGACGCGATCGGCCGCGGTCATCGGCGGCGGCACCGGAGCGCTGGCCGCGGCGATGTCGACGTGCGGCGGCGATCCGCGCCGGCGGCGCAGCAGGTGCCCGATGACGTCGGCCGCGGTGTGAAAGGTGGTGGTGCCGAGCAGCGCGTCGATCTCGGGGATCGCGCTCGCCAGCTCGGCCGAGCTGCGCTGGGCCAGGCAGCCGCTGACGACGAGCGCCCGGCAGCGGCCGCGCCGCCTGTGCTGCGCCAGCTCGACGATGGTGGCGATCGACTCCGCCGTGGCAGCGGCGATGAAGCCGCAGGTGTGGACCACGATCGCGTCGGCCGCCGCCGCGTCCGGCGTCGGCTTCAGGCCGCGGGCGCGGACGAGAGCGGCCATCTGCTCGACCTCGACCCGGTTCTTCGGACAGCCGAGGGCGACGAAGTGCACGCTGGGCATGGCCGCGTTTATACAGCGCGGCGCAGCCGGGCGCACGCCGCGCCGCAACCCGTTGACCCGAACCTGGTCGACGGCTAGAGAACGGTCTCCTCTTCTCGGCAGGGGGCCGACATGGGCAACGGCGCACGGACAGGGAAAACCACCGCGGGGGCGCGGCTGCGCTATCGCATCGACAACTTCATGGCCCGGGGCGGCCTGGCGGTCTTTTTCGCCATCCTGTCGATGTTTGCGATCGGTTTTCTGGCGGCGGCGATCCTGCGGCTGGTGGCCGGCCTGATCGCCCCCGACCAGAGCGCGCCCGCTCCGGCCGACGGCCTGTGGCGGACCTTCATCGAGATCGCTGACGCCGGCAACATCGGCGACGACTCGGACGCGCCCTGGCTCTCCAAGCTGGTCGGCATCGCGACCATCTTCGTCGGCATGGTGCTGTTCTCGAGCATGGTCGCCTTCATCACCTCGCTCTTCCAGGACAAGCTCGACGCGCTGCGCCGCGGCAAGAGCGGCGTCATCGAGAACGGACACACGCTGATCCTGGGCTTTGGCGACCGCCTGGTCGACATCGTCCGCGAGGTCATCGTCGCCAACGAATCTGAGGCGGACGCCGCCGTGGTCGTGCTCGCCGATCGAGACAAGCAGGAGATGGACGAGTGCTTCAACGAGCGCATCCCCGATCGCAAGACGACACGGTTGATCACGCGCAGCGGGTCGCCGTCGCACGTCGACACCCTGCGCAAGGTCGCCGTCGAGCGCGCGCGCTCGATCACCGTCCTGTCCGACGCGCGCTCGAGCGACGCCGCCGAGCAGAAGTCGCTGGCCGACGCCCGCGTGCTCAAGAACGTCATGGCGGTGGTCGCCGCCTGCGGCGAGCGGGACCTGCCTCCGATCGTGGCCGAGCTGTTTATGGAGAAGAACCGCACGCTGGCCGAATCGATCGCGCCCGGCCGCATCACCACCCTGGCCGAGGAGAGCCTGCTGAGCAAGATGCTGGTGCAGACCTCGCGCGTCTCGGGGCTGGCGCTGGTCTACTCGGACCTGGTCGGCTTCGAGGGCAACGAGATCTACTTTTACCGGCCGGAGAGCGGCTGGTCAGAGATCGCCTTTGGCCAGCTACTCTATCACTTTGTCGAGTCGGTGCCGCTCGGCCTGCGCCACGCCGATGGCCAGATCGCGCTCAACCCGCCGCGCGACCTGGCGCTGCGGCCCGACGACGACGTCATCGTGCTGGCCGAGGACGATTCGACCATCGGCTTCAGCCGGTCGCCGCTCCACACGCCGGCAGCCCTGCAACCGACGCAGCTCCGGCTCGAGCCGCGACCCGAGCGCCATCTGGTGGTGGGCTGGACCGGCAAAAGCAAGCTCATCATCGGCGAGTACGCGCAGTACCTCAAACCGGGATCGGCCATTCACGTCGTTGTCGAGCAGGAGCCGGCGGCTCTGGCGGCCGAGATCGAGCCGCTGCGCCAGCGCTTCCCGGAGATCAAGATCGGGCTGGCCCAGGTCGACATCAGCGCGCCCGAGGCGCTCGCCCGACTGGCGCCCCACGGCTACGGCAACGTCATCATCCTGTCCCGCGACCAGGCGACGCCCGAGGAGGCCGACGCCACCACCATCTCGACGCTGCTGCGCTTCAGGCAGCACTTCAAGGCCCACGAGCAAGCCACCGGCAGCCAGGTCACCACCCAGGTCATCACCGAGGTGATGGACTCTGACAACGCCGACCTGGTGCTGCAGGTCGGGGTCCGGGACTACCTGGTCAGCAACCAGTTCGTCTCCAAGATCTTCGCCCAGGTGGCGCAGGAGCCCGACGTCAAGCGCGTCTACGACGACCTGTTCCAGGAGCAGGGCAGCGAGATCTACCTCAAGCCGGCCGCGCTCTACTTTCCGCAGCTTCCGGTCACGCTGCCTTTCGGCGACTGCGTCGCCGCGGCCCAACTGCGCGGCGAGATCTGCTTTGGCTACCGCCTCGCAGTCGACGCGGCCGACGCGGCCAGGGGCCACGGCATCCACATCATTCCCAACAAGTGCCAGCCGGTGACGCTCGGCGCCGGCGATTTCTTGATCACGCTGGCCGAGGACGAGAGCTGACGCGGCGGCGCGATCGGCGGCCGATCACAGCGCGATCGCCGGCAGGCGGTCACCCATCTCGTCGGGACCGTCGCCGCGGTTGTCGGTGTCGCCCAGACCGAGCTGGCCCGAGTCGTTGCGCCCCCAGCACTTGAGCGCTCCGTCGTCGAGCAGCGCGCAGGTGTGAAAGGCTCCGGCCGCGATGGCGCTCGCCGTTCGTCCGCTGCCGAGCGAGATCGGCGGCAGGTGGTCCCCCATCTCGTCGGGACCGTCGCCGCGGTTGCCGGTGTCGCCCAGACCGAGCTGGCCAAATGCGTTGTCTCCCCAGCAGCGCACCCCACCGTTGGAGAACAGCGCGCAGGCGTGCCGATCCCCGGCTACGACGACCTTGATCGCAGCGCTTTGATCCAGGTCGACCGGCACGCCCTGATCCCCTCCCGGTCCGCTGCGGGCGGCGGTGTCGCCCAGGCCGAGCTGCCCACGATCGTTGGCGCCCCAGCACCTGACGTCGCCGTTCGGTAGCAGCGCGCAACTGAAATCGGAGCCCACGACGACTTCGTTGGCCTCGGCGAAAAAGCCGAGGTCGACCGGCGGCAACAAAATACCCATCTCTCCCGGCTCGTCGCCTCGACCCCGGGTATCGTCGAGGCCGAGTTGCCCGGACGCGTTGCCGCCCCAGCACTTGACCCGGCCGTCGACGATCACGGCGCAGCCGTGGTCACCGCGATGCGCGATCCTCTTGGCGATGCCGGCCAGATCCACAAACTGGAGCCGCACGCCCAGCTCGTCGGGATCGTCACCCCGCGACAGGGTGTCGCCCAGGCCGAGCTGACCCACGCCGTTGTCGCCCCAGCAGTCTATCTCGCCGTCGCCGGTCAGGATGCAGTTGGTGTCTTTGCCGGCCACCAGTTGCGCCACCTGCCTCTGGTGGAGCCCGACCGGTTTCAGCCCGGCCGCCATCTCGTCCAGCGCATCGCCGCGCGTCAGCACGTCCCCGATCCCGAGCTGTCCGGATCCGTTGCTGCCCCAGCAGGCGAGCCGCTGGGCGCCGGTCGCGTCCAGGGCGTTGACGCAGGTGTGGGCCCGGCCGGCGGCCAGCAGTTGCACCGCCCAGCCGCTCGGCAGCTCGACCGCGGGCAACGCCGCTCCCATCTCGCCGGGCGCCCCGCCGTATTCGCGCGTGCTGCCCAGCCCGAGCTGGCCTTGGTTGTTGGCGCCCCAGCACTTGAGCGGGCTGCTCTGGGTCACCGCGCAGGTGTGCGAATCGCCCGCCGCGACCAGCGGCCTGAGCGGACCTGCCAGGCACTGCCCGATCTCGGTCGCGCAGCTCATCCCCGACGGGCAATCTTGGTCACCGCTGCACCTGAGGCAGGTGCTGTCGACGCACCAGGTTCCCTTTGGGCAGGCAAAGTGGCCAGCGCAGGGCAGCCGCTCGCCGCCAAAGGCAAACCACACCAGGTTGCAGCCCGCCGCGGTCGACGCGCCGACCAGCCACAGCGCAAGCCCGATCGGGTAAATCCCGCGCACCGTCGACCTCGTCCCGGTCAGAATCCGGCGACGGCAGCCGTGACCGCACCGCCGCCGCCCAGCAAAACGCCGGCGATGGCCACCGCCAGCCACGTCAGCCCGGACTCGCCGATCGGCTCGCGCTCGAGCCAGTGGCGGCTGCCATCCGCGAGCTGGCTGTCGGCGACCAGGGCGGCCACGCCTCCCCCGACCGCGATGAGCGCCCCGCCGGCGAGCGCGCCGACACCGATCCACAGCATCCAGTTGACCGTTCCCGGCCCGGCGGCAACCGCTGGCTCCGGCGAGGCCGCCGTCACCGCGGACGGTCTCGACGACTCCTCGCCCGACGTCGGCACTCCGGCCGCGGTAGTGCTGGCGGCCAGCTCCGGCCGCGGGACCAGGCGCACCGACCAGGTGGTGCCGACGCCTGCGGGCAGATCGAAACAGCTCGTCGCTGGCTCGTGGCCATCCAGCGCGACGCCGATCTGCTGCGGGCCGGGGTCGAGCCCGATCGCCCGCGGCGTCCGACCGAGCGGCTGGGCCCGCGACGCCGCCGTGATGACGGCGCCCGCTGGCTCGGAGGTGATGAACAACCAGCTTCGCGCGGGCGTCAGCCGCTGGCCAACCTCGGCGAGCTGGGCGACGATCAGCTCGCGATCCGCCGCTCCCGGCTCGAGATCGAGCGCTTCCAGCAGTTGCTCGAAGGCCTCCTCGTTGCGATCCATCTGGCGCAGGATCAGCGCGACGTTGATGGCCGTGCGCGCGGTCGGATAGAGGGCGTGGCTGGCGAGCGCCTCCTTGAGCGCGGCCTGGTACTTGCCGGCCACGAACAGCCGGTCGGCTTTTTCCTGGTGCTCGACGGCCGCGGCCTTGAGCGCCTGCTGTTCGGCGCCGGCGGGGGTCGCTGCCGCGACAACCGCGGTGACGCCGGCGATCGCGAGCACGGTCAGCGCGTCCATTTTGCTGCTCCCGGCGGCCTTGGGGTCTTCGACCGGCGCCCTTTTCTCATACCACTTTCGCGCGCGCCGGCCAAAAGCAGCGCGCTCGCCCGCAGGCACGGGGCGGCGGATCGGTCAGCGCGCCGGCGTCAGGTCGAGGCGTCCGCGCCGGGAGCCGGCCAGCCCGTCCAGGCGGTCGCGCAACCGCTGCAGGCGCTCGCCGTTGAGCCGCAGCAACTCGGGCTCGCCGTCGTCGAACCAGAGATCGCACCAGAAACCGAAGCTGACGCGCAGCACGTCCGCCGAGGTGGCGCTCCAGAGCGCGACAAACGGCCCGCGGGCGTAGAAGCGCTCGGCGAACAGCGGGTCGCAGCCGGGATCGAGCTCGCGCAGGAGCTGGCCGGCGTCGGCGCGCCGCTCGGTGACGATGCCCTGGCCCGGCAGCACGAAGCTGACCGTGCTCAGCACCGAGAGCGAACCACCCGTCGCGCCGTGGTCCATGAAGATCTGCTCGAACGGAAAGATCTCGGCCAGGTCGTGCTGCTGCGCGGCCGCGGCCCAGGGCCCGTTGTCGGCAGCGCCGTCGACGCGAAACGGCAGACCGGGCAGCGCCACCTGCTGCAGGGTGAAGACGCCGCTCTCGTCGCCGGCCTGGCACAGCGCGCGCAGCGCATCGAAGCGCTGCTCCGGTCGTTCCAGCGGCAGCTCGAGCGTCCAGATCGCAATCGGGTCCGCCGTGTCCCACGATCGCCACTGATTGAGCATCTGCTCTCTCCGCTCACCGGACGGCGGGTCTAGAGGGTGGCTCCGGCCTGCACCACGGCGATCAGCCGCTGTTCGCGATCGAACACCAACATGCGGTCGTCGAGCAGGATCTGGATCTCGAGCTTCTCGCACATGTCGCCCAGCTCAAGCTGCGCCAGGTAGTGGGCCAGGTCGGCGTCGCTCAGAATGCAGTAATTCGGGTTGTTGCGCGCATCGATCTGCACCACCCAGGCGTGGCCGGCCGGCGCGCCGTGAAACGCGGTGCCCTCGCTGTTGGTAAAGCCTCTAAGCTGATCTACCGCCTTGCGGACGGCCTTGCTCATGGTCTTGCCGGCCACGCGCTTGTGCTGATAGGTGACACGGGCGCTGGCATCGACGATGTCGCCCAGGCCGTCGGGGCAGCGCTCGACGTAGATGTCGTGGCCCGCCTGCACCATGTCGACCGCGTCCTGCAGCATGGTGGCGTAGCCCTCGCCCGCCGGTCCCTGCCCGGAGAGGCCTTGGCACCAGAAGCACAGGTCGTCCTTGTTGAGCAGGTGGCGCGACCGGTACAGGGTCTCGATCAGCGCGAACACGCGCGGCGCGGCGTCGCCCCAGCGCTGCCGAATGCGCAGCGCGACCGCGGTCGGGTTGCCAAAAAACCTGTACTGACCGGCGTGTCCGACAAAGCCGATGATCTGTCGCCCCTTGGCGCTGGCGGCGAGCCTGAGCATCCGATGGGGCCACATGTCTGCGCGCAGCGCGGCCGCGATCAGCGGTCGCCCCAGCCCCCGGGCCTGCAGCGCCTGCAGATCGGCCGCGTCGAAAAACGCCGCTATCACCCGGTCGTCGTCGTCGCGCGCCGGGAAATCGTCCGTCGTGCTGTCGTCGTCGCCCACCTTGTCGCCGCGCACCCAGCTCGACAGCTCGGGACCGGGCCGGTGGCGCATGCGCGTGGCAGCTCCGGTCAGCAGATCGTCGCTGTCGGCCTGGCCCTCGACGCGCTGCTCCGGTTGCCAGCCCTGCAGGTCAAGGCGGGCCGTGGCCCCGGGCCGGTGCATGAATGCATTCGAGCTGGCGGGCCGACCGGCCGCGCCGGTGAGGTCGATCGCGGGCGTCGCCGTCACGGTCAGCGTGTCGGCCGGCGCGGGCGCGGTCGAGATGTCCGCCGCGTTCCCCGTGCTCGGCGCAGCGGGCGCGGTCGGCGCGGCAGTGCCGTCGTCCTGGCGCACCGTCGATTGCGGCCCGTTGATCTTGACGCCGCTGCCCATCGCGCTCCCGCCCCGCAAACAGACGCCGTGCCGGGCTCGACCCGGCTCTCCCCATCTCATAGTAGCCAGACGAAAAGGTTGGCGTCAAAACGCCCCCCGGGCAGATCGGTCCGGCAGCGGCGAGGACTAGCGCCTGACGACCGACACGTGGTCGTACTCGACCATGCCGGGGTAGTGGCCGGTCAGCCACACCAGGATACGGCGGGCGTTGGCGGGCGCGACCAGATCCCACTCGATCACCTTCCAGTCGAAGTCGGTGGCGGTCGCCGGCACCGGCGGCGGGTTCTTCTCGTCACCGAAGAAGGCATCTGAGGCGTCGATCCACTGCACGCCGAGCACGAAGTAGGCGGTGTCGAAGCCGCGGTTGTCGCTGGCCCGGGCCACGGTCCGGATGCGGTAGGTGGCTCCACCCTCGATGGTGTTGTAGTCCGACGCCTTCTGCACCGCGTAGCAGTCCCACGACTCGTTGGCGTCGATGGTGATGGCGCCGCCCGCGCAGCCCGGCGCCGGCGGCGAGGCATAGACGTGGCCGGTGGCCGGTGCGCTGCCGGCGCAGGCTTGAGGCTGACCGGGCGCCCGCACCTCCCAGCCGGCTGGCGCGTCTCCCGCCATGCCGTCGTCGAGCGAGCCGTACGGGATCAGGTTGTTGGCCGGCATGCACAGACTGACGGCAGCGGCGTCGGGCGCGCCGGCATCGGTCGCGGCGCCGGTGTCGGGAGCTCCGGCGGTGTCGGGAGCTCCGGCGGTGTCGGGACGCCAGCCATCCGGCGAGATCAGCGCGTCAAGAGCGGCGGCGGCGTCCGGCGCGGCAGCGTCGCCGCCAGCCTCCGTCGCCCCCGCGTCGACGATCGGCGACAGGCCGCTGTCGCGAAGCCTGGCCCCGGGCTCGCAGGCCAGCAGACCGAGCGAGGCGAGCAGCAGCGCGACGCCGACGGAAGTGCCCAGAAAATCGATGGAGAGGCGCACCAGTGGCCCTAGTCGAACTCGAGCTGGACCTTGTCGGCCTTGCCGGTGGTCTTGTTGACGTACACCCGCGTCTCGATGCCCAGGGGCCCGGGGCCATGGATGTACCAGTGCTCGGGCTGGCTCTCGATCCCGGCATAGGCGGGGTTGCCGTAGTCGTAGATGTCGACCGGGGCCGCTGAATCGCCAAAGTAGCGCAGCTTGTCGGCCAGCTTGGGGTCGTTGGCCACCACGTCGTCCCAACCGATGGCCTCGCGGTTGGGCCAGGAGTTGACTGTGAGCCGGCCGCTCTTCCAGAAATCCTCGATGGCCTGGCGCGCGGTCCTGAGCGCGGCGTCTCGTGAAATGGCGGTGACCGCGTCCTTGGTGATCTTGAAGACCGCCTCGCTGCCCCACATGTTCTTGACCTGGCCGCCATAGCCGTCGGCCAGACGATACCGCAGCTCGAACAGATCCCAGTCCTCGCCGTCGCGGCGCAGCGTGTACTGGTGGTCGTCGTAGCGGACCACGACCTTGGCCCGGTCGGGCACGTCGGCGGTGGCCTTGACCTTGATCCAGCCGTCGACCAGCGCGGCCGACAGGCCCGGGTGATAGCACCTGAAGGAAAACGCGATCGGGTTGGCGGACGCGGAGTCGCTGGCGTTGCCCGTCGACGCCAGCGCAGACGGGCGCCGGTCGCGCAGCTCGAAGAAGTCGTCGACCAGATCGGGCTTGAGCAGCCTGGCCTCGGTCAGCGAGATGGTGGCCGGCGCGCCCGCCGACCGATCTGGTCCGGCCACTTCGGCGGCGGCCTTCTCGACGTAGCTGCGCGCGGCGCCGAGCAGCTTGTCGACCGAAACCGATTTCTGACCGGTCGTCTCGAGATAGTTGACGGCGTTGTCGCCCCACAGCCGGAGCGCGTCATCGCGCTGGGTGATCTTCTTGGCCTCATTGAGCGAGAGCCGCCCGTCCCGGCCCGCGGCGCTGCGCACGGCGGTCTCGAACCGTTCCATCCAGGCGTCGGTAAACTGGCGCACCGTCGGTGCCTTGGTGAGCTTTGGCATGGTCGCTCCTGCGGGATTTCAAATTAGCTAAAAGCTAGCACGCCGGCGCCGGTCGGACAAACGCCCCCGGGCGGGCCGCGCCAGAGCACGGATCGCCGCTGACCGGGCAACGGCGGCCACGCCCAGCCGCAATACCGTGCTAGACTGGATCGCGGTGAGCACGGCGAGCGGAGTCCCCCTGATGCACAGTGTGCTGCGAATGACAGCCGGGTTGCTGGTCTGCGCAGGCCAGGGCTGCTGGTGTACCTCGCCCACCACCAGGTGCAGTGCCGACATCGATTGTCCGTCCGGCTACCGCTGCGACCCGGAGTCGCACGTGTGTACTTTCAGCGACGCTGGAGCCGCGGTCGACGGCGCAGCGGTGCACGACGCAGCGGTCGACGACGCAGCGGTCGACGGCGCAGCGGTCGACGGCGCAGCGGTGCACGACGCGGCCTCGCACGATGCGGCGGTACGCGATGCTGCCGCACCGGACGTGGAAATTCTCGATATGGGAGCTGGCGACGCGGCTGGCTTGGACGTGCCGCGGCCCGACGCCGCCGCTGACGCATCGCCAACGGACAGGTCAGCGGCCGACCTGGCCCAGCCCGACCAGCAGCCCCTGGATGCGCCTGCCGTCGACCAGTGCCATCCGAACTGCGCTGGAAGCTGCGGTGGGGAGGATGGCTGCGGCGGCTTCTGCCCCGACCCGTGCAACCCCTGCACCTCGTCCGGCTGCGACCAGTCCACGTCGGATTACACCTGCCTCTGCCTGCCCGGCCACGAGTGGAATCCCAGCCAGCACGTCTGCGTCTACCAGCACGACGGCGAGCTTAGCCTGGCCGCAGGAGAGACTTTCAACCTGGCCAGCGATCATATCGGGGATGATCGCAACGGCTGCGCCGACGGGGTCACCTACTCGGTGACCAGCATCTCTGGCTCCGCGGTGACGGTCGACAGGATCCCGGGCTGCTGCCTCGGCCGCGGCCACACGGTCCTGATCATCAACCTGCGAGGCGCGGACGAACAGCACATAAACGTCGGCAACTACGAGACCGCCACTGTCTCGCACGTCGCAGGCAACCAGGTCACGCTCAAGCACGCCTTGAGCCGTTACTACGGCGCTTACCAGGGCGGCAACTCCAACATAGGCCTGAACCCTGGCCATCAGCGCGTGGCGCTCGTGCGCGTGCCGAGATACACCTCGGTCAGCGTGTCGTCTGATGCCACCCTCTCCACGGCAGCCTGGGACGGCAGCAGAGGAGGCGTGCTGGCGTTGACCTCGAACAGCAGCATCGTCGTCGAGGGATCGATCGACATGTCCGGCGCCGGTTTCAGGGGCGGCCCCAGCCTCCTCGTCAACGAGGGCAACGGGCTTGCCTGGCAGGGCGAGTCGATCACCGGTATGGGCATTCCTGCCTTGACCGCAAACTTCGGCGGCGGCGGCGGCGGCTGTTTCGACGGTTATTCCTCGTGCGGCAACTCTGGCGGCGGCGGCGGCCACGCCTCTCGCGGGGGTGCTGCACCAGCGCCGGCTAACTGCGTCGGCACCGACATCTGGTGCAGCAGCGGCAGCGAGGGCGGCCGATCCTATGCCGGCCCCGAACAGTCGACCCAGTTCTTTCTCGGCTCTGGCGGCGGCGGCAGCTCCAGCGACCGCACGGTGAGCTGCTCGCCGGGCGGCAACGGCGGTGGCATCATCATGCTCAAAGCGGCTACCGAAATCTCGGTGCGATCCCACGTTTTGACGGGCGTGCGCGCGGACGGCACCAGCGCTTCGTTCGGCGCTTGGGTCGGCGGCGGCGGCGCCGGCGGCAGCATCCTGCTGCGCAGCCCGACTCTGTGCCTCGGCGAAGCCATGGTCTCGGCCGTTGGCGGACCACCTGCCAGTACGTGGATTGGCGATGGACAGCCCGGCGGCTTCGGCGTCATCCGGATAGCAGGGACCGACGTGACAGGCACCACCGTGCCATCGTACCTGACGCCGTGACGCGCGCCGCAGCAGGACCGGCGCTTGCGGGCTCTGGAGCGGGGGCGCTGTCTTGACTTGGCGAGGGGGGCGCGCTACAAGATCGAGGTCTGTGCGGGACTAACTCAGTGGTAGAGTGCTAGCTTCCCAAGCTGGAAGTCGCGGGTTCGACCCCCGTGTCCCGCTCCAAATGAAAACGCGAGGTTGGCCTCCGGGCTGGCCTCGCGTTTTTCTTTTGGTCCCAAATTGGTCCCAGCTTGGCCACGAAACCTGACGGCCTGAACGGTAGCGCGACGACGTTACCGCGGGGTCCGGCGGCCATTTTGCTCGACTACCATGGAGTCGAGCATGGAAGGCATTTCGCAAAGAGGGCACAGCTACCGCATCCGCTGGCGCGACCAGCACAGACGTCGTCACACAGAGACGCACGCCTCTCTCGAAGACGCCAAGCTGGCCTTGCGGCGTCACCTGGTCGAGGTCGACGAGATCAAGCGGGGGCTGCGCAGCTTGGCGCCGGTCAACCGGACCATCGACCAACTCTGCGACTACTGGCTTGAGCACCGCGCCCCGCGCAAGCGATCAGAACGTATCGACATCAGCATCATCAGGGCGCATCTTCGGCCAGCGCTTGGCGACCTACTGATTGCGTTTCTCACCCGAGTTGATCCTGGCTGGCGGGGGGCCGGGTTGGGCCTTTTTTTTCAGCGAGGACAAAAAGACTCGGCCAGAAAGCGGGTCCCCGCCAGAAATGGGCTCAAGAAATGTGAGCAGCGCAGTGACGGAACAAAGTCCGTATCGACGCCGTCTCCACAACCACTTAAAAAGGGAAGAAAAACCCCGGCTGCGGATGCTTCTTGGGCTTGAGCATGCGTCCGGCGCGCTCCGGTCGCGCCAGGTGCCATTCGCTACCGCCGTCGTCGCCCTCGGTACAGTCCACGATCTCGATGGTTCCGACCAAAACGCCGCGAGGCAAGGCGTCGATGTCGACACGGTACTTCTTGCTCAACTCGGCCTCGTGGTCCTGTGGATAGCGGCCAGAACCAGCGTAGACGTAGACACGTTCGCGGATCTTGGTCGGCCGCGACCGATACTCGATCTTCTTCGTGCCGTGCATGATCAACTCGGCCCAGGGCTGGCGGATGGACAGGGCACGCATTTTACCCTGCCGCTTCAAGGGCGTGGGTTCGTTATGGTCCTCGTCACCAGCATCGGTATCATCGCTACCCAGTCGGACATCTTCGGCATCGGACGGCCGCACAGAACGCGGTCCGAACACGTCGGGCCAGGTCTGCCTGATACCAGGATCAAGCTCGGCAAGGTGTCGCGCGATCGACGCAGCCTGCTCGTTGGTGACGGCGAACATGGTCCCGGCAACGGCGGCCTTGAGAAAGCTGGAACCGTCGAACAGCGGGTCTTTGCGCAGTTGCTCGGCGCCAGGGCCGCCTTCGATGTACTTGGTTTGGTAGAGCACCCAGAAGTGCGCATTTCCAAAAATGTCTTTGTCTCGTTCCCAGCCACCGATCTCGCCGATACCGACGACCTTGAGGTGCGGTGCGCTCTCCCAGAAGATCACCCGGTCGTTGACGTCGATGTCGCGCGGTAGCCGGGCAGTTCGCCACGTTTGCACCACGTGCGGCTGCAACATTTCGCGCAGGTCATTGACCTTGCGATTGCCCTTGACGATCCAGTATGTGTTGCACTCCGGGTCGAAACCGGACTTGAAATCGTGCTCGCGATAGTCCGCTGCAATCGCCTCTGCATCTTCGGCGTTGGCCGCCCTGAGTCTTTCTGCCCATTCGTCGGTGGTCATCCGCGAAATGTTGTTGGATTCGTCGAGATAATAGACATGCGGGTCGTCGTCAGGAATCTTGAAACCGACGATGGCGACCTTTTCGATCACTTCATCGCTGTCCTCGTCGTCGCTGGTCTTTTGCCGCGAGACGTCGCCTTCGTCGTCGAGAAAGTAGACCCAGCCCTCTTCTCGTGTGACACCGGTTTCGACGACTATTTCTGGCATGGTTTTCCAACTTTTTGAAGGTCATCATAAAAACTGTTGATTGCTTCTAGCGCCTATTTTGAAAGTCGTAGCGGTCGTCTTCCTGCTTGAATTCAAATATTTCGTCGAACTCAGCTCTCGAAACGCCGCGATCCGTCGCATTGGCACGAATGACGATTTTTCCGTTGAGAAAACAGGGGGGATTTTCCGATTTTTTTACATCGATGACCAATACAGGCTTGTTCGATACCGTTATCGAGGAGACCGTAACGTCTGGCGCCGGGTCAATACAATCTGAAACAATATTTTGAACAGTATCTGCCGCGCGGTCGTTGTGAAAACCAACTACATTCGAATGATCGTCGACTCCAATAATAATAATGCCACCCGCAGTGTTGGCGAATGCGGCAATTGACTCGGCGAGATCGTTTTGCTTGTTGGATAGGATTCGCTTGAATTCGATTGTTTTGCATTCTCCCGCTTTGATAGCCGAATCAACCTCAAGTTGGAGGCTGGTAGTGCCGAGTGCGACCCTTATATCGCTCGGCCTATAGTCTTTTGGATTAACTTCTACTTCGTCTGCGATACATCCTTTTTCGTCGACTAAATGCATAATCAGCCATTCCGGCCTGGAATCGGTAAGAATCGCGACAACACCACCATCCACTTGTTGCCGCGATTGATGTGTACCAGTACTCGTTCGCAGAAATGACTCCACAAACAATTTCATGCACGAGTCATGGTTACTATTACGCGGTGATTCGACATTAACGGTAAGATGCGTCTGCTCAACCGTCACTCGACAAATCCTGGGTCCCCACGTTGGGACAACAAGGCTTACCATTTTGGCCACTTCGCCTTGGTCGCGAGACCTAATTCCGAAGACATGATCGGCGATGGCCTCTCTAATGTTAGGGAAAATCGGACCGCCACCATAGACTCTGCTATTCAAACTTAGAAAAGTACCGACTTCTTGCTCTAACTCGATTTCCCCAAATGCGACATAGGAAGGACTATCCGCGCAAACGGAAGCGTAGCCCTCACCAGCACCAAGAAAAATAAGGCGATTCCAATATGTTACCTTGAACGCAAAATCGACATTGTCGGCAAAGTGTATATTTTCGACACCGGATATCAACGCTTCGACGTCTTTCACGGACGTAGTGTATTGTGCGAGTCCCAGACCGTTTGCGTAGTGATAAAATTTGGAGGGCTGCGAAAAATTGCCCAACGTAATGCGTGCGGCAATGACCAGTTGCGATCTGTTACGCTCATAGACCGCCATACGCCACAAAGCGCTTTCTTGTGGAAAATCTGTTATTCGATTTCGCACTTCGGCCCGAACGTCGTTTGAGTGGAGATGCCGCATCGAAAGATCCACCTTCCCGAAAACGTGGAGTGAGCAATAACTCTCGGCAGTTTGTCACTCCCCCTCAAACGCAAACTGATCAAACTTTAGGGTGTTGCAGTTCTCCCCGACTGTCCGCACAACATTTTCCGCAAAGCCCTTTGGCGACCGGGCTTCGATCTCGATATGCAGTTCGACCTCGCTGTCGTCCAGAGACGTCAGATGCTGGATGACCTCTTGGCCGATCTGGTCGACATCGCGTGAAAAGCGCAACGGGTCCAGACGTACCGTGGCAAAGAAGCGATGCGGCTTTTCTGCCGGCTTCGATTGCGGCGCGTCCGCAAACGCCTTGATGGTGCCGGCCTTGGTCTTGCTCAAATTCTTGGCAACGACGATCGGGCTGTTCTCCTCGGCCGCGAGCTGCTTGGCCTCAGCTTCAAGCTGCTGCTGCACTGACTCGGGCTTGATCAGCACGGCCTGGCTGTCGATGTGGATTGAGCCGGGGTCAGCGCCAAATACCAAGCCCTGGTACTTGCCGTCCTTGGCGATGCTGGTGGCGTAGCCAAAGTAGTCTTTCGACCTCACGCCGTCGCGCATGGCCTGCCTGAGCACGTCGACGGTGACCAGCCGCGGCAGGTAGCAGTAGGTGCACAGGTGCTCCCACAGCTTCTCGACCGAGATGTAGGGCTGGTCTTTCCAGAGCCAGCGGTCCAGCTCCATGCGCAGCAGCGCAGGCGACCACTGGGCGATCAAGTGCTCTTCGGCCTTGGCCTTCTTGGCTGCGCGATCGACCGGGTCCTCGCCACCGCTCAGGCGCGAGACGGTAAAGGACAACTTGCCCGCGCCCTCTTGCGTGGGCACCAGCAGCCACAGGTAGGCGTCGGTCAGTTTGTGTTGCACGACGTCGTTGCACTGCTTGAGCGCATCGTCGGCCTGTTTTTGCTGATGGCGATCGAGGTTGAGCGCGTCAGCCTCCTTGACCACCGACCGCCAGGCGAGCCACTGCCGCACCTCGCGGTCGAGGTCCTCGACCAAGCCGTCGTCAGCCGCGACGAAGATGAGCATGTTGCGCCAGCGCCGCGGGCTATCGCCGCGCTTGTCGAGTATCGCGCGCGCCAGCAGCTCGGCCTTCGAGTTGTCGGCCTTGGGCGCGTGCGACGCCGTGATCGGCAGAACAACCAGCCGCGCCTCTTGCTCGTCGGGCACGTCGGCGCTCTGACTGGCAACGTGAGCGCCGCGGAACAGACCGCGCTCCTTGCACTTGCGCAGCCGCGCGACGATCTCCTCCTGCACCTGCTCGGGGTCGAAGCGCACGGCGCGATCTTCGACGGTGCGGCGCAGGTTGGCCGGCATGTCGTACCAATAACGCGAGTTGCCGCTGTACAGGTGCGTGCAGCGTTGCATCAACGCGCTGAGCGCGTCCTTGAACACGGCCACGTTGTCGTCGGGCTGAGCCACGCCCAGCCGGATGCGTACCTCCTCGATGCCGCGCACGGTCTGGGTCTTGACCGAGGGCGCGCTGCCCAAGAAGACCGCGCGCGCCACGCGCCGGGCCGCCACGACCTTGCCAAAGCGCGGGTTGTCCTGGTCCACGCGCATGGGCTCGGACCGCTCGCCGTCGACGTCAGCCTCGATCACGTTCTTCCAGCCGTCGGGCAGGTACTGGGCCAGCTCGTCGCGCACGCGCGTTGTGTCGAGCGGGATCGAGCCGGGCAGGATCATGGGCGCGTTGTCGCCCTGCTTCCAGAGCTGGTGGATGGCGCAGGCCATCAGCCGCAGCACACCGCGCGTCTTTTGAAATCGTTCCAGCGTGCCCCACTCCTCGTACAGCCGGTCGAAGATCTCGGGGTGGATGGGATAGGCGCTGGTCAGCCGCTGGTGAAACTCGGGCTTGCGCACCTCGGCCGGGAACTCGGCCGGCAGGCTGTCGTAGTAGTCGCGAAACGCGGCGCAGGTGGCGTCGCGCGCCTTTTCGTCCTTGATCGGCTTGAACAGGCGGCGGCGCACGATCTCAAAACCTTCGAGCGCGCCCACCGGCGTCCAGATCGCCTCCATGCGGCCAAAGGTGTGCTCGATGCGCTTGAGCGCGGCCTTGCCCGCCTCGCCGCCGATCTCGATGTTGGACTCGGGGATCGACGCCACCAGCATGCACTGCGGGGTCGAGCGCGCGGCCTCGGTCAGCGACTGGACAAAGGTCAGGTTGCTGTCAAAGGTGCCGGACGGGAGATCCTCGGCCTTGTAGATGTTGCGCATGTACGCGAGCAGCTCGTCGACCAGGATGATGCACGGTCCGCTCAGCTCGAACAGCTCGCACAGCGTGTCCTTGCCCGGCGCCACGCTCTTCTCGTCGGCCTTCTCGACGATCTTGTAGCCGTCGCGGCCCGCGAGCTGCACGGCCAGTTCGCCCCACAGCGTGCGCACCTCGATGTTGCGCAGCCCCTTGGGCTTGCGCGGCTTGCTCGGGTCGAGGGCAGTGCCGACGATGACCGCCACCTCGGTCTTGGGCAGTTGCTTGGCATGCAGCTCGTCGAGCACCTGCTTGACGTAGGGCACGTCCTTGAGCGCGTCGTGGTCGTGGCCGCCCTTGAACAGGTGGTAGAGCGCAAGCATGGTGTGCGTCTTGCCGCCACCAAAGGCGGTCTTGAGCTGCACCACGGGCTCGCCGCCCTTGGCCAGCATGCGCATGGCCGCATTTTCGAGCAGCCGCGCCATGCCGTCGGTGACGTAGGTGCGCCTGAAGAACTCGGCCGCGTCCTGGTACTCGGCCTCGGCCTTGCCCGAGGCGACCTGCGCCAGGTCAGCGGCAAATTCGGCCTGCGCGTAGCGGCCGCTGGCCACGTCGGCGTGCGGTTCGGCAACTTCGCGCCAGGGTTTGAGCGTCATCGTCTTCTCCTCAGGTTCCCAGACTCAGTTGCTCGCCTCGCGCCGCGCCACCGGCAGCCGCGCGCACGATCGATTCCCACGAGATGACCAGCCGATTGTAGGCCTGCGCCTCGTCGCTCCAGCCCTTGCGGTCGCAGATCGCGTACAGACGGTAGGCCAGCGACTTGGCGTCGTCGCTGCGGCCAGCGCCCAGCTTCTTGACCAGGCGGGCCGCGCCTTCCTCGCCCTTTTCGTCGAGCGCGCCGATCAGGTACTGGGTGCACTCCCAGACCGTCAGCCGCTTGTCAGTGGCCGGGTCCCAGCCCTTGAGCATCTCGTCACGCTTGAGCAGCCGCACCTTGCCAGCCTTGGCTTTAAGAACGCCAGCTTCGACCAGACCGTCGACGCTGGTGTTCTTGGCGCGCGCCAGCACGTCGGCTTCGCCAAACTGCGCCTCGACCATGCCGTATTGCTCAAACCACGAGACGCAGAAGCGCGTGTCCTTATCCAGGTCGCCTTCTTGCGTGGCGAGATACGTATCCAACTCGGTGTTGATCGTCTGAAGTGCGGTGCGCACGCTCATCGGGTTACCGTCGGCTTCGAGCACCTTGCTGTAGCGTGAGAACACACCCATGCCCGGGCCGATGGACGCCTGCGCCAGATCGACGGGCGCGATGTTCTCGGCTTGCAGCTTGGTCAGCGCGTCGGGCAGTTCCTTCTTGAGTGCGGCGATGAACTCCTTGCGTGTTGCCATTGGCGCGTCGTCGGGGCGGGGGCGGCAGACAAGGACGATCGAAGACGCGAGTGCATTGGTGCCGATGCCGATTGAGCGGTTGTCGCCCTCCGTTCGCATTGGCCAGGTACCCAACACAATCAGTTTGGATTGAACCAAACCCGCGAGCATCGTTTCCCATCCGGTTGACGCAATGGCATCCGTGCCGACATCCTCGTCTCCTTCGTCAGATTCCGATTGCTTGAATGCGTAGAAGACGCAAATTGGATATTCTCCGCTCTGCAACGCAGACATTCTCGTAAAACAATCAACAAAACCTTTTTCAAAATGGTCTTTCGCCTTCTGGTGATCGCCATCAAATCTGTAAGGCGAAGCGATAAGTTCCTGACGCTTTGGCACAAGCATCGTGCTGAAGATATTTGGAAAACACTTTCCAACCGACCTACGCAGCCAGATGTAGAAAAAATCGGAAAGGTCTGCATATCCAATATTGTCGTAATACGGTGGATCAGTAGAGAACGAAAAGTGCCCACATCCATGCTCATCGACTAAACTTGTCGCGTCAAGCTGCAGGACTGATCCAATTGGACAATCCAATGGCATAAGTGGGAGGCAGCTACTTATGACGTGCACACATTCTGGAAATCCCGAACTTGAACTGCCAAATGGGTTCCCCTCGGCAAAGTCCCAGACCATTGGAAGAGCCTGTTTGGCAAATGCAGATCTCATTGCGCTGTCTTTGGCTCGCCAACTAGCCAGGCTATTGCCGTAGTCGGCATTGCGGCTGACCGCAAACGCCAGATAGGTAGCAACCGCGTCCGCATATGCGCGTGCTCCAGCGCCTCCGTCGTCGAGCGGCGTCTTGTCGTCTTCCATGCCGGCCTTGATGGCGTCGCCCAACACTTTCTCATGCGCCGATCCGACAAGATCACTGAATGTTGTCAACGCGACAAGTTGGCGTGAGGTAAAAAGCTCCGCGAACGTCTTCATCCCGTAGTTCGGCGTCTTGAAGTCTCTCGGATTTTTTGGCAGCTCCGACTCCGGTCTCCATTTCGGTTGGGCGCTTTCGGCAATATCATTGTGCCTGTCATTGGGCGGCAAATAAATTCGTCCACGATTACCATCCGCCACGATTGTCATGAGCTGCGCGCCCATGCGCCCGGCCTTGCCCTCGCTGCGAACGTGATCAAACGGCACCGCCGAGTCGCATACAATGCAACGCGCACCTCGCCGGTTTACCGCACCCTCGGGGGCCTTACCCTCGCCACTGCCGATCTCAAATCTGACGGTCTTGTTCTTCTTACTGACGACGGGCTTGACCCACGCTTCTTTGCCTTTATTGGTCGATAGCGCGAACGAACGCACCAATGGCATGGTCGAGCCACATGCCGGGTTAGGGCACTTGATCGTACGCGCCCAGAGCCAAGCGATGACAGTAGCCTCGCCGCCACCTCTGTCTTTTGGCAGCTTGACCTTTGGGTAGAGGTGGCCAATGCGCTCGAACGCCTGGTCGCGCATCCACTGACCATAATAGCGGACGTCGTCGGCCAAACCCTGCGCGCCTTTCCAGTCGCGTTGCATCATCTCCTTTTGTTTTTTATCTGCGGGATGAACCGGCGACTTGCCCGCAAACTTGGGCGGGATCTCGATCAGCGCCTTGGTGATCAGAACCGCTACAGGATTGAGGTCACTGGCGTGTGCTTCAAGACCAAGCCGTTGCGCTTCGAGCGGTATCGAGCCACCACCACAGAACGGGTCATAGATTGGGGGCGGGTTGTTGTTGGTGCTCCTTACAATCTCCTTGCGCGCGGCGTCGAGCACTTTTTCGTCGTTGCTGTTTTCCCACAGCACCAGGTCCTCGATAATCTTGAACAGACGCTTGCGCTCTTTGGCCTGCTTGTCTTTGGTCGGGAATTTATCGGGTAGCGACGACGGATCGTCGACCAGTGAGGCAAAAAGTACTGCGCGGCAGGCAGCCAAAGGTCGTTGTGCCCACCATTTGTGAAGCGTAGTCGGATAGCCCGCAGGAGCCTTACGTTTTCGCTTTGCCGACTCGGCGTTGATGGCCTCCAGCGGTAGCGCCACCTCGATCAATTTCTTGCGGTAGGTCATGGCCTGTCCGGTTTCTGGTCCTGCTTCGGACGGTAGTCGCGTTTGTCGACGCAGGTGGTGTAGGTCGTCCGATCGATCCGCAGCCAATCGGTCTTGTTGATACCGCGCGTGTTGCGGCTGGTCGGGCTGGACGGGAACGCCGAACACAGTTTGATGTAGCGGTTCTGCTCCCGCGCGATCACGCGTATCTCCTCGGCCACCTCCGAGAGATCCTGATCCTGGCTGAAGATAACGCCCACGTCGTACTCGCGACGATGCGCGAGCCTGACGACGTCGAGGGCAATGCGGATGTCGATGCCCTTTTCTTGCCCGATCAAGGCAACCTGCTCGGAGCCGTCTGGCAGCCGCACCGTCTGGTGCCGGTAGCGCAAAGCGCGCGAAAAAGTGTGCACGCCTTCGCGACCCATCTGCCCGAGCTTGGCAACCCAGAAATGGTTCCAGAATTGATCGTCACGTTGGTCCGGCACGCCAGTATAAAAGCGGACCTGTGCCAGCTGCCAACCGCCCTGCTGGCAGGCGACCTGCGCCAACGCAATCGGATCGTAATTGGGGTATCGATAACCGAACGCCTCGCGGGCCGCGTAAAAAAGGTTTTGCCCGTCGAAGAAGGCGATCGCGCGCTTGATCTGGGGCTCGCCAGTCATCGCGACCCCCATAAAAAATAACCCCGCCCGAGGCCTTGCGGCGTATCGGGCGGGGAGCAGATATTTTCAAGATACGCAAATCTCATCGCCGTGTCAACTCCGCCTTGCCCACTAGCTTGGGCAGATCGAGCGTCACACTGGTCATGGCAAACTGGTACATCTCGTAGTCGAACTGCTCTTGATAGATGGGCTTGCTGACCTTGTCGCCGTCGACAAAGACGATGGCCAGGATAAAACGGCCTTGTTTGTTGAGAGCGGACAACAACTCATTGCGCGTGACCGTGACCGTCTGTTCGCCCGCGCGCCGGCCCTTGACCTCGATGAAGTTCAGATCTCCCGTCGTCGGATCGCGCGACTCGATGTCGTAGCCTTGTTTCTGCACCGACACGTCGCGGGGATTGTGCCCAAGGTTGCGTTCGGCCGCCATGACTGCATCCATGGCCAGCAGCTCGACCCGCTTGCGTGCCTCGGCGCTGACCTGCTCGCTGGTCGTCTCCTTGCCCTGCCAGCGGTCGACCAGCCCCTTGGGCACAATCAGCGCGCCGCCCACGATCACCGGCGGCCTCGATGAGATCTGCCGCTCTTGGTCCAGCTCGCGCATGCGGCGATCGAGCCGCTCGGACAGTTCATCGGCCCGCTGCCGCGCCTGGCCCGACGCCAGCTTGGTCTTCTTGCCCGCCAGCTCCTGGTCCTTGAGTTCGCGCGCCTTCTTGTCCCACAGCGCGATCTCCTTGGTCAGCCGCTCCTTGACCGCGGCGCGCGTGCGGTCGACCTGCGCCCAACGCCGCTGCTTCACCTCGCCCAGATGGCGCGGCACCACTTTCTCGATGGCAAAGGTCATGGCCTTGGCCTCGACGTCGTCGTGCAACCAAGCCGCGTCGGCAAACAACGTCGCCGCTGACTGGCCAAGGTCGGCCGGCAGCGGATCGTAGTTGAGATACGGTGCGTAGCCGGCGATTACGAACTCGCCGTGCGCGTTCATCTCGACGAAGTGCATCTCGGTCGACACCGGGTGGCGGTCGCCCGACTCGGTGACGCGCGCGTCCTGCACCACGTGTTCCAGGTAGAACAGCAGCCGCGGCTCCACGCCCTCGTCGTTGGGATCGACCAGCACCGCGCCCCGGCGCAGCAGGTCGCGGTTCTTCTCGACCAGCATCGCGATCACGGCGTCGAACAGCGGGTGGCCAGGCGACAGGAACTCGGCCAGCGGCTTGCCGTCGACGGCACAGAGATCGCGCCTGAAGCAGACGCGCTCGTACTTGGCCGTGACCGGCAGGCGCGGATCGATGGCCTCGGCGCGGTGCCTGATGTCGGCTGGCACATGGGTCAGCTCGAAACGGTCGGTCTCGCGGCGCCGATACCGGCCGCCCAGCGTGGTCAGCCCCTGCAGAAAGAACGAGCAGACGAAATAGGGCTGCAGCTTGCGCGTCTCGGCCCGCTGCAGGGCGTCGCGCACCTGCTGGGCCGTGGCCGCGGTCATGTGGTCGGTGACCAGCGACTGGTCGAGCAGCTCCTCGTACCGGGCCGGATCGAACTGCGCATCGACCTTGCGGTTGATGCGGTCGCGCACCTCGGGCTGGTCGCCGTAGCGGATGGCCTCGATCAGCAGCTCGCGCAGCGGCTGGTCCCTGAACGGGTCCTTGCCCAGCACGTCGAAGACCTTGCCGTCGAGCGCCTTGCTTTGGGTCTCCAGCTTGTCGCAAAGCCGCTTGAAGACCATGCCCTCGCGCGTGTCCTCGGCCACCAGGTTCCACAGGTGGCACACCTCGCGCTGGCCAATGCGGTGGATGCGGCCAAAGCGCTGCTCGATGCGGTTGGGGTTCCAGGGCAGGTCGTAGTTGACCATCAGGTTGGCGCGCTGCAGGTTGATGCCCTCGCCGGCGGCGTCGGTCGCGATCAGCAGCAGCCGCTGCGGCTCGTTCTTGAAAGCCTCCTCGGCCTGCTTGCGCTGCACCCGGTTCATGCCGCCGCAGATGTTGACCACGGCCTCGGGCCGGCCGAGCAAGCTGCGGCACTTGTCGGTCAGGTAATTCATGGTGTCGCGGTGCTCGGTGAAGATGATCATCTTGCGCACGGCGTCGTCTTGCTTGAGCAGCTGCGCCTGGTCGAGCAGCACCTTGCGCAGCTCGTCCCATTTGCGGTCAGTGTCGGCAGCGCGCACCCTGGCTGCCAAAGCCTCCAGCCCTCGCAGGCTCTCGATCTCGGCCTGCAGTTCGTGCACGGTCTGGGCGGCCGTGGCCTGGTCGGTCAGATCGTCCTGCGCCTGCTCCAGCTCCTCAGCCGTGGCCTCGTCTTCGAGGTCGTCGAAATCTGTGGTCTCGAAGCCCGGCACCCACTCGCGGCTGCGGCGCGCCAGATCCTCGTCGGACTTTCCCTGCTGCACCTCTCTGAGGCGCTTGTTCAGCCGCTCGCGACGGCGCTGGATCGATCGCAAAATTGCCTCGGGCGACGAGGCCAGCCGGCGCTGCAGCGTGGTCAACGCAAAGCCGACCACGGCCCGGTGCTGGCCCTGCAGCTTCTCGGCGCGGTTCATCTCCTCGCGCACGTACGCGGTCACCGCCTCGTACAGCTCGCGCTCCAGCTCCGTGAGCTGGTAGGCGGCGGTGTAGGCGCGGCGCTCGGGGAACAGCGGCCGGCCATCCATGCGCAGCAGTTCCTCCTTGACCATGCGCCGCATGACATCGAGATGCTGCTTCTCGTGCACGCCCTCGCGGTGCTTGCCCTCGAACCGGTCAGGGTCGAGCAGTGCCAGAAAACGCTGGAACTCGATCTCCTTGCCGTTGTGCGGCGTGGCGGTCATCAGCAGCAGTTGGCGCGTGCGTGTCGGGTCGCCCAGGTAGCGGCCCAGTTCGTAACGCTTGGTGTTCTGAAAATCGTCGCCGAAGAAGGGCGACGAGAGCTTGTGCGCCTCGTCGAAGATCACCAGATCCCACTCGACCTCGTCGAACAGCGGCGCCAGCCGTTCGAGGTTGCGGCTCAACTGGTCGAGCCGGGCGATGAGAAGCCGGTGCTCGCGGAACGGGTTGCCGGTCTGCGACGTGTCGAACTTTTCCTTGGTCAGCAGATCGAAGCCGAGGTCGAACTTGAGGCGCAGCTCGTCCTGCCACTGCTCGACCAGCGAGCCGGGTGCGACGATCAGGCAACGCTTGAGATCGCTGCGCGCGATCAGCTCCTTGATCAGCAGGCCGGCCATGATCGTCTTGCCCGCGCCCGGGTCGTCGGCGAGCAAGAAGCGCAGCGGCCGCCGCGGCAGCATGGCCTCGTAGACCGCGGTGATCTGGTGCGGCAGCGGCTCGACCGCCGACGTGTGCACGGCCAGGTAGGGATCGAACAGGTGCGCGAGCTTGATGCGCCGCGCCTCGGAGACCAGCCGCAGCAGCTCGCCGTCGCCGTCAAAGGTCCAGGCGCTGGCGCCCTCCACGACCTCGATGTTGGGCTCGTCGCTGCGGTACAGCAGCTCGGGCTGGTGCACCGTGCCGTCGGGGTCGCGGAAGGTGACCGAGATGCTGTCGGCGCCGTGCCGGTCGACGCTGACCACGGTCACCGTGGCGCCGGGAACAAGACCCTTGAGCTGGGTGCCTTTGACGATCTGTTCGAGCTGGGCCATTGGTTCCCCCCAAACGGGCCAGAGCAGGGATCGCACCATAGCCCGAAGGCGACGTCGTCACAATCCCGCCCATTGTCGCGCGGGGATGCGACAAACCGTGTCGCTTGTCGGTTCAACTGTTGCAGAAAAGTTCGCTGCATGACGACGGCGAAACCCTGCTTCGCCTTTGCGTTATTCTTAAGGGTGGCCTTGCTAAGCTCGCCTTCCGCTCACGCTCGTGTCCGCCACAAGCCCTCTGAGACCGCGGTCGCCCGCATTGGATGGAATTTCGGTCGGTGTCGTGGTACGACGCTTACCAGGATTGGCGTGTCCCGTGCGGCCATCCAGGGGCGGGGGCAACAAAGATGTTTAGGCGGCAGGATGCTATCGGTATCCGACGGATGCCCTTGGGCAACGGTTTGCGAACAATTGCAGCCATATTTTGCTGTTCACAACGGGGCCAGACCTTTTGTGCTTTTCGGTACACTTAGTGAATTAGGAGACACTATGAACGGACCTCAACACCCAGAAATGTGGATCTATATTGATGAAAGTGGCGATCCAAACGCTGAGGTGAAAGTCGGTGATAGCCAGCATTTCCATGTCGGAATGCTTTCAGTAATTGCCCCGATCACACGAGAACCAATCGACCGCGCACTAGGGGAACTACTCCGAGACGAGGATTCTAAAGGAAACACAGAAGACCAATCATGTTTGGAGAGAAAATACTTCCACGCGTCGAAAGATTCAAAGAACGCCCATTCGGCTATTTGTCGCGAGGTTGCTAAACTTCGGCCAGCAGAATTCGAATTCTTTTCTTTCGATAAGGCAGTCTCCAAGCCTGACGACTCTATGCTCGATTCATCATCAGAGTTCCATAGAAGAATGGTGGAATTGGTTGTCGCGAAGGTTACCGGAAATCGGATACTTCGAGTAAACCTTTCTATAGCAGAACGCTCGACCTTCCCGCCAGGGATCTCGGATTTGTGGACAGAGCAATTCGTATTGAAAGTGACATGCAGTGCCGCTGACATGCCCCAGATACCTTGCTGTTTTCCGAAGTTGGACGTAACGATTGTTCCCGGTAGTGATCCAGGCGTGCAAATGGCCGACTTTCTTTTGTGGGCAGCATTGCGGCAATATGGCCCTGCTTCTATTCGAGGCGATGAGTGGGCAAAACGCGCTGGTCTTCACTTCGACACTTGCTTTCAAGAAGACAACGGATCGCTCGGGGGGCATGAATTTCATATCAATGAGCCGATCCCCGCGTTTCACGAACTTGCCGTGCCTGGCGAGTATGTGAAGGCGCCCAAGGAAAAACCTACGATCAATGAATTAGCGAACTATTTAGCTTGGTCTGAGGCAAACATACAACATCTGGCAAAAAACGGTGTCCCAGAACATGCGAGTCATATGCTACCAGAAATACAATCGCTGTCGGCAAACCTTCGAGACGAGCACTTGTCAATTGACACCATTCACAAGATGACTGGTCTCTCGATTAGATTGATCGATACAGTTCCGCTGTATGATCCGAAAAATCGTGATGAAGTTAATTTCGCCACCGATGCAAAGAAAATGCTTGGGGTTGTTTTTTTGCGGCACGAAATACGATGGATGTCAATTGCACACTGGTGGCGCGGTATACGTGTCAGCATTGCGCGAACAAATCCGGTAAAACTTGGGTGGACATAATTTCGTCTCATGAGGTGCGTTGGAGCGGGATTCTCAGAGCTTTATGAAACGTACGATTTCGGCGTGCATCAGCCTTGGCGACGACCACATCGGTCGCGGTGGCCGTTTTTTGCCGGTCCTGGGTCGCCGGCCACCGCGGAACGTGCGCACGTTTTTGCGCGCGCTCTATTGCGCCGGGCTTCGGCGTGCTCATTTCTGTTGGTCTGGATACAGTGCATGTTTTCGCCGATGACGCCAATAGACGCTCTATCGACGATGTAAAACGCGTTTTTAAGGGACGACTACCTAGTCGCAGTATTCGAACATTGACATCCCGGACGGCGGCGTCACATCAAATGTAACTTGAAAATGTGGTCGAAGAACGCCCTCTTCATGAAGGCAGCATTTTTTGTATTTTTTTCCAGATTCACACGGACAGGGATCATTTCGGCCAATATGACTATAGCGCGAGTGCGGGTGCCGTGTGGTGGTCCATTCATATGACCATCCAAGGTACGGTGAATCGAGCCTTTGAACTACAAAGCGAACAAGGCTGTAATCATAATGGTCGATAGACTTGCCGTTTTCTTTATTGATCGTGAACACGACGCTATATTTTTGAACCGGTTTTTCGACAATAGAAATACCGTAAGCGTTCACGGAATTTCCTGAGTGCAAGCAGTTTTTGATCGACAAGACGTCGCCGGCGTGATCTACGCTGAGCGTGATCCT
>JAFGSX010000513.1 GCA_016934455.1 Deltaproteobacteria bacterium | reverse complement strand
AGTCTTTTTATCTTCGCAAGCTCAGAAAAAAGCCTTTCGCCGGCCCCCTGCCGAACGGGATCGACTGAAGTGAGCTGAGGGTCTAGTCCGTCATACGCGCAAAATATCTACCGCGTTCGGACGCACCCCAATCGCCGCCGCAGCACAATCGGCTTGCAAAAAGCAAAACTCGCGCGTACCAGAAAAACAGCACCGTGAGCAGGCGGTCCGCGTGCGTTTGCTGTTGGGCCGTACATGCTCCGGCATCCTGCGCCGGGAGAGTCGCATGAGAGCAGTGGTGCAGCGGGTCAAACGAGCACAAGTGGCGGTCGGCGGAGAGAACGTCGGCTCTATCGAGCGCGGCTTGCTGGTTCTGCTCGGGGTGGGCAGCCAGGACACTGCGAGCGACCTCGAATGGATGGTGGAAAAGGTGACCGGCCTGCGAATCTTCGAGGACGTACATGGAAAAATGAACCTGTCGGTGGTCGACGTCGGCGGCGAGCTGCTGGTGGTCAGCCAGTTCACTCTTTTTGGAGATTGCAGGAGGGGCAAGCGGCCCTCCTTCACCGCCGCCATGGAGCCGGACCGGGCCAGCAAGATGATCGACGACTTCGTTCGCATCGCGCGTGGCGCTGTCAAGAAAGTGGACACTGGCGTGTTTGGCGCGACCATGGAAGTAGAGCTGGTCAACGAGGGTCCGGTAACGATTCTTCTGGATAGCGAGAAAAAGTTCTAACTATATAATTTTAAAGAGTAAATATTCAATGGTGACGACTGTTCCACGTGAAACACTACCCAAGAACCGGTTGCTCGGGGCCCTGCTTCGCTATCAACCCGAGCTACCGGAATCGGTGTGCGCGATTTTTTTGCAGCACTTTGAATTGCTCTGTCACTGGAACAAGACCCACAATCTCACCCGGCTAATCGACCCTGATTCTGCTGCCCTGCTCCACTACGTTGATTCGCTGCTGCCTTTGAAGCAGCTCGAGCAACCTCTCTCTGTTGTCGACATCGGCAGCGGAACAGGCCTGCCTGGAATTGCAGCCTTGGCGTGGTGGCCAGAGGCAAGGGTTTTTCTGGTTGACAGCTCTGCAAAAAAGGTCTCTTTCTTGCGCTCGGTCCGGGCCCGTCTCTCCAATCGAAACCTGGAAGTTGTGCATGGGCGCTGCCAGGAGATTCCAGCTCTTGGTGCTGACCTGGTGTTGATTCGAGCGACCTTCAAGTGGCCGGAGATTCCAGCCATGGCCAGCCGACATCTTGCTACAAAAGGGAGTGTTCTCGCATACCTCGGGCAGTCCGCTCCATCGATCACCGATTGGATGGCGGCTACGGCCAAGGAAAATCTTGTCGCAGCCAGAATACAGCAGTATTTTCTTCCAGGCAAAAAACAGGTCCGTCACGCAGCCACAGCCCTAAAAGAATAGAATCCTCGAACGCGATTGTTGAATTTGCACGGGAGCGGATACAAATCCGCTTTACAATTCTGTCGTCTGTTTATAGGATTCAGCCGCAACAGGTCGCAGATTCGAGAATCATGGTTGCTAGAGTTCGCGGTTCGGGGTGATAACATGCAGAACATCAAGAGAGTTATCAGTATCTCGAATCAGAAGGGTGGGGTTGGAAAGACAACCACCGCGGTCAATCTCGGAGCCTCGCTGGCCTCGAAGGGAAAACGAGTGCTGGTGATTGATTTGGACCCGCAGGCAAACGCTTCAAGCGGTTTTGGCGTTTACAGGGAGAATATTTCGGAGGGGATTTACCAGGTCATAATCGGGCAGACCCCAATCCAGCAGGTGATTCAACAGACCGGCGTGCCTGGCCTGTTTCTGGCTCCCGCCACCAGTGATCTCACAGGGGCCGAGATCGAGCTGGTCAATACCATGGCACGTGAGCTGCGCCTGCGGAGCGCCATCGAGCCTGTCCGCGACCAGTTTGACTTTGTTTTCATCGATTGCCCACCGTCGCTGGGGCTTCTCACTGTCAATAGCTTGACTGCTGCAGACGCGGTGCTCATCCCGCTGCAGTGCGAGTATTACGCGCTCGAGGGGCTGGGACAGCTCATTCATACCATCGAGCTTGTCAAGTCCTCGCTCAACCCGGGACTCGAGGTGCTCGGAATCGTGCTCACCATGTTCGATGGCAGAAACAGCCTGGCTCACCAAGTCGAGGACGAGGTACGCGAGCATTTTTGCCACAAGGTCTTCAAGACCGTCATCCCCCGCAATGTGCGGTTGTCCGAGGCTCCAAGTCACGGCCTGCCCGCGCTGCTGTACGACGTCGCCTCGCGCGGTTGCCAGGGCTACCTTGCCATGGCCGAGGAGCTGCTGACCGAGTCGACCGCTCCGATCGCCTCCGCTGCTTGACTTATTTAGTAAATACAAGGAGTTACAATGTCAGAGAGCACAATAAGAATTCGCCGACCAGCGCTCGGCCGAGGCCTGAGCGCGCTGATCCCGACCAAGCCGGCAGCAGCGGCGACGACCGAGACGATCGGCCTGCTCAGGCTGCCCATCGACAAGGTCCACCCTAATCCAGACCAGCCGCGGCAGGCTTTTGACGAGCCAGCGCTGGCCGAGCTGGCGAGCTCGATCAAGGCCCACGGTCTGCTGCAGCCGATCGTTGTCCGGCGCGACGGCCAGGGCGATTTTTCGATCGTGGCCGGCGAGCGGCGCTGGCGCGCGGCGCAGCGTGTCGGGCTGCACGAGATCGCGGCCGTGCTCTCGGAGCGTCCGGCCGACGACTCACTGCTGCTGGCCCTGGTCGAGAACCTGCACCGCGACGACCTCAATCCCCTCGACGCGGCCGACGCCTACCGCCGGCTGCACGAGGAGTGGGGGCTGACGCAGGACGAGATCGCGGCGCGCCTGGCCAAGGACAGAGCCACCATCGCCAACGCGATGCGCCTGCTCAAGCTGCCGCCGTCCGTCCGCGAGCTGCTGCGCTCAGGACAGATCTCGATGGGGCATGCGCGGGCGCTGCTCGGCCTCGACGACACCACCGCGATCGAGCGCGTGGCGCGCGAGATCGTGCGCAAGCAGCTCTCGGTGCGCGACGTCGAGCGCCGGGTCAAGCTGCAGCGCGTGGGCGGTGGTGCGCCGACTGCGCGCGATCAGCGCGCGATGTCGCCGGCGCTGCGCGACGTCACCGAACGCCTGAAGGCAGCGCTGACGACGCGCGTGGTGGTGAAGGACAGCGGCAGGGGTCGAGGCAGCATCGAGATCGCGTTCGGCTCCTACGAAGAGCTCGACCGCATTCTCTCCATCATCTGCCGCTAGCGTGCGCTGCGGCGTCGGATACCGTAGCCGTAGAGCTTCTCGTACATCGTCGACTTGGCGATGCCGAGCGAGCGGGCGCAGTCGCCGACGTTGCCCTGGAAACGATCGAGAGTCTCGCGGATGATATTCTTCTCGTGGTCGGCGAGCGAAAGCAGGTCGTATTTGTAGGAGACGCTCTTGCGAACTCTTCCGCGTTTTATCGTCGTCATTCTGAGGCTCCTCGCGCTGTCATCATATCGGTCAATCCCATCGCCTGGTATTATTTCCAGCGACCCCGGTTTGTCGAGCAAAAATTCGATTATCGAACTGACGGCCGGCGGCGCTTGCCGCTTGACAAGCAGCGCCCCCTCGCTTTAGGGGTCTGTCTTCGCGCCGTGAAAAAAAAGGAGCCCTCCCATGGCGATCATGCGCAAAGACGAGCCGTCCGACGGCTCCCCTCTGCCCCCGGGCCAGACCCACACCGTGCTCGGACCCG
Organism: Deltaproteobacteria bacterium; assembly: GCA_016934455.1. Taxonomy (GTDB): domain Bacteria; phylum Myxococcota; class JACRCW01; order JAFGSX01; family JAFGSX01; genus JAFGSX01. The sequence goes on along the minus strand of JAFGSX010000513.1, from coordinate 14,676 downwards.
AGGCCACTTTTGACGGCAAGCTCACCTTTCAGGGAACCGTCCGCATCGACGGCGGCTTCTCGGGCGAGATCGTGACCGACGACGTGCTCGTGGTCGGCAAGGGTGCCAAGATCAAGGCCGAGGTGCACGTCGGCTCGCTCTACCTCGACGGCGAGATCGACGGCAACGTCGTCTCTAAGAACTCGGTCGAGATCCACGCCCCCGGCGTGCTGCGCGGCAACATTCACACCCCCTCGATCACCATCGAGCGCGGAGCCATCTTCGAGGGCTCGTGCCACATGCAGAACCTCGGTCAAGCTTCCAAGCCGATGCCCAAGCCAGAGCCGGCCAAGGAGGGACCGCCGCCCCTCGATCCGGACAAGATCAAGAAGTAGCTCGCTCGCCCGAACTATTCTGTCTACAGCTCGATGTGAAAAACGCGTTTTCTGCTGCCGCCTGGAGATCAGATTCTCATCGGCATCACGACGCAGATGTAGCCGTCGTCCTTGTCCCCGCGCACCACTCCCGGGCTCAGGTCGTCGTTGAGCTCCAGCACCACCTGCTCCGTTCCAAAGGCGTTTAGCGCGTCGATCAGGTAGCGCGCGTTGAAACCGATGTTGACCTCGCTGCCCTTGTATTCGACCGGCAGCTCCTCGTTACCCTCGCCCAAGTCCGGGTTCTGGCTGGAGATGCGCAGCAAGCCCGAACGCAGCTCGAGCTTGACCGAGTGCGACTTGTCGCTCGACACCAGCGAGATGCGCCGCAGCGACTCGGTCAGCTCCTCGCGCTTGACCTTGATCTTGCGCTCGGTCTCCTTGGGGATCACCTGCTCATAATCGGGAAAGGTACCGTCTATCAACCGCATCACGATGGTGATTCCCTCGTGATGCGCCACTGCGTGGCTGCCCTTGACGCCGAGCTCGATGATCCCGGTTCCCTCGAACAACCGCCGCAGCTCGCTCAATCCCTTGCGCGGCAGGATGACCCCTTGCTCGAGATCGGTCTTGACGTCGAACTTGCGAATGATGCGGCTCAGGCGATGGCCGTCGGTCGAGACCATGACCAGCGCGCCGTCCTTCTTCTGCTCGAAATAGACCCCGTTGAGATTGTAGCGAGTCTCGTCGGTCGAGACCGAGTAGAAGGTCTTCTCGACCATCTCTTTGAGCGCTGCCTTGTCGAACTTGATGTAGTTGACGCCTTCCAGCGCCGGCAGTTTTGGGAACTCCTCGGCCGAGGTACCGACGATCTTGTACTGAACTCTGCCCGCCCGCACCTCGACGTAGTTGTTGTCCAGGCTCTTGAGGGTCGCATCCTTGGAGGGCAGAGCCCGCACGATGTCATACAGCGCCTTGGCGTTGACCGTGATCGAGCCGGCCTCGACCACCTCGGCCCTTCCGCTGCACCTCATGCCTATGTCGAGGTCCGTGGCAATAATGTCTATCTGACCGGCGTCGCTGGCCTCGATCATGACATTGGCCAGGATCGGCATCGTGTTGCGTTTTTGCACGATACCCTGGATATTGGCCAGACCGCGCGAAAAATCAGCAACATCGATTTTTAGTTCCATGGCGTACCTCGGCGTCTGGAATCGATGCTTCAATAGACCAAGATCGATCCTTTTTCAATTGTGAAGGTTAATGTAATGCCATTTCGCTCACTGCTTTGGTTTTGGTGGGCTGCGGCGTCTGATCTTCTTGGATCTTTTGATAATGTTTAAAAATAGTAGTAGTCGTAGGTTGTGTGGAAATGTGGGTAAATATGCTACTCCAATATAATCATTATGATTTGACAGGAGTCATGACTCTGGATCAAAGCTAGTTTTGAAGCGGTTTTTGTGTTGATCAATCCAATCTCCCAATTTTCCCCATGCTACAAACACTCTTTTTTCCACAAACACACCGCACCTGTGAAAGATCATCAAAAGCCCATTTAAAGCGTCTTGGGATCTCTGAATTTTATTTTTTGCACAGGTTTTCCACAGAGGTTGTGAACATCTTTTCGGTCAACTTCAGACAAGCAGCGAGGTTTCGATGGCTTCTACTGATTTTTTGATATCGCCGTCGTTGCCAAGGCTCGTCTCTATCTTGCGAACCGCCGAGATCACGGTGGTGTGATCCTTGCCGCCAAAGCGCTCTCCGATTTCGGGAAAGCTCAGATGGCAGTGCTTTCGGCACAGGAACATGGCGATCTGCCGCGGCAGCGACACGGCGCGGTGGCGGCGCTGGCTGCGCAGATCGCTGACCTTGAGGCTGAAGTAGTTGGCCACCAGCTTCTGGATGTGCTCGGGGCTGAGCGCTCGTTCTGGAGCCGAGGCCAGGCTCTTGAGCTGCTCGCGCGCCAGCTCGAGCGTGATCGGCGCGTGATACATCGAGGCGAAAGCCTGCAGCCGGATCAGCGATCCCTCGAGCTCGCGCACGTTGCTGGTGATGTTCGTGGCCAGGAAAAGAGCCACGTCATCGGGCAGGGTGATCTTCTCGGTCTCGGCCTTGTTGCGCAGGATGGCGACCCGGGTCTCCATCTCGGGCGGCTTGATGTCGACGAGCAGACCGCACTGGAAGCGGGTTCGCAGCCGCTCCTCGATGCCCGGGATCTCGTGCGGCAGCTTGTCGCAGGTGATCACGATCTGCCGTTCGGACTCGTACAGGTGATTGAAGGTGTGGAAGAACTCCTCCTGGGTGCGGTCCTTGCCACCCAGGAACTGGATATCGTCGACCAGCAGCACGTCGCACTGCGAGCGGTAGCGGGCGCGAAACGCCTCCATCTTCTCGTGCCGCACCGAGTCGATCATGTCGTTCATGAAGGCCTCGGTCGAGACGTAGATGACCCGCGTGCCGCGCTCGCGCTCCAGCATCTGCAGACCGATGGCGTGCAGCAGGTGGGTCTTGCCGAGGCCGGTACCGCCGTAGATGAAGAGCGGGTTGTAGGCGTGAGCCGGCTTGTCGGCCACCGCCTGGCTGGCCGCGCGCGCAAACTGGTTGCTGGGCCCGGTGACGAAGGTCTCGAAGGTGTAGCGCTCGTTGAGGCGGCAGATGGGCGCGGCCTTGACTTCGCCCGTCGAAGGCGCGCTCCGCTCCGGCGACGCGGGCGCGGCTTCCTCGACGGCCGTGGCCAGCTCGGGCGCGATCTCTAGCCGCACCTCGACCTCGCGCCCGCAGATCCCGCTCAGTTGCTCGGTGATGAAAGAGAGGTAGTTGTCCGATATCCAGTCGAGGTGAAACTTGCTGGGCACCGCCAGGTGGACGCCGTCGTCGCCGTTGCCGGTGCAGCGCAGCGGCCTGAACCAGGTGTCGAAGGTCTGGCGGTGGATGCGGCCGCGAATGTTCTCGAGCGCCTCGTGCCAGGCGGCTGCGGCGTCCTTTTTTTCAACAGTTGTTGAAAGGCTCATTTGGCCAAAGCCCTCATCTGAGTTGCCGCGTTTTCCACAGCAACGATCCACAACCGGGCGGCCGCGCTCCCGCTCAACGGGACCCGCGCGACCCGATCCAGCGTGTCAAAAACCTGATCTCCAGACATCCCTCAAGCGCATCCAGCCCTCTGCTGGATATCAGATACCACCAATAAAAACAAGTAGTTACGTCTGTTAACCCACAGCCCGGAGGATCCGCTCCGACATCGCGCAAGCTAGCAAAGCGTTTTATTAGATCAAGATCAAACGCGCAAAAAATCATAACCGCGCGTCATCGCGGATGATCGCCGATCGAGATCGAGCGCGTCCGCTCGCGGCCGCGCGCCATATCGCCGCGCCGAGTTTGATCTTCGAACTCGGTCCAGCCGCGACTTGACAAGCGCGGCCCGGGATTGCATTGTGCGCCGCCTTGGGTATGGCGCCATGCGCGCACGCCGCGCGGCGCCCGTCGAGCGAGGGACCGACCATGAAGCGGACTTTTCAGCCGTCGCGGATCAAGCTCAAGCGAACCCACGGCTTTAGGCAGCGGATGTCGACGCCTGGTGGCCAGCAGGTCATCAAGGCGCGTCGCGCCAAGGGACGCAAGCGACTGACGCCGACCGCCTACAAGAAGTAGCCAGCCACGGCAGCAACCCCGCAGACCCTACCGCGTCGGTCGCGGCTGCAGGCGCGCCGGCAGTTTTTGGCCGTGCAGGCGCGCGGCGTGCGGGCGCACGGCCGGTTGCTCGTCGTCATCGCGGTTGCCGGCGCTCCCGCCGGGCCGCGCCTCGGCGTCACCGCCAGCAAGAAGGTCGGCAACGCGGTCATCCGCAACCGCGCCAAGAGGCTCATCCGGGAGGCTTTTAGAAAGATGCGGGGCGACCTGCCGCCGGCGCTCGATCTGGTGGTGGTGGCGCGCGGCGCCATCGTCGGAGCGACCGCCGCGGAGGTGGCCGACGATCTGGCGACCGCCGCCGGCCGCGCCGTCGCCGACCTGCGCCGCCGGCGCGGCAGCGCGCTATCCCGATAGGCGCCGGCCTTTACTTCGGCTGGCCCATCGAGTCTAAAATGGGGCGTTCACGACCCGGCGCAGGGCAGAGACCATGGTCGTACCGCACCCCAAAGACGAATCGCCGGCGGCGACCTCAGACGGTGAGGAGTACCGCGCCGACGAGCGTGAGTTGCAGCGCCGGCTGGAGCCGGTGCGCTATTTTGCCGCGGCCTTTTCAAAGGCCGTGCGCTCGTTCAACCTGTACTCCCGCAACAACGCAGCACTGCTCAAGTTTCTAGACGACGCCTTTCGCTTCTCGCAGCAGGCGTTCGAGTCGGTCGGCGATCTCGAGTTCGATGTCCGCCGCGACCGGCTGCTGGTGCAGGGCCACGTCGTGTTCGAGGACAGCGATCGCGAGTACGGCATTCCTTTTCGGATGTTCCGCGAAGGGGTCCGCCGCTTCACGGTCGAGGCCGGCATCGAGCAGCCGGAGCTGAACAAGCTGATCGAGCTGCTGGCCAAGCCGCGGTCCAGCGGCGATCTCGACGAGGACCTGGTGAGCATGCTGTGGCGCGAGGCTCTGCCGCACGTGCGCTACGTGACGCTCGACGTCTACGCGCTGACGTCGGCAGCCGACTCCGAGCCCGAGGAGGAACGGGCGCAGGAGGAGCTGCGCCAGGATCTAGACAAGCTGCTCGGCGCCATCTACGAGGGCGGCATGCTCAACTCCGAAGGCGTCAAGGCGGTCAACATCAGCGCTGACGACCTGGTCGCCCTGGCCGCGCTGGGAGACGAGCGCGAGCGCGACACCGAGCGCATCGGCCAGCCGACCAGGCGTGCCATCTTCAACCTCAATCCCGAGGTGATCGACGCGCTGAAGCAGCAGGTGGCCGCCGACCGCGACGAGGCGTTGCTCGACACCACCTACGACGTGCTGCTCGGCGTGCTGTTTAGGGTGCGCAGCGCCCGCGACTCGCAGCAGGTGCTGCAGGAGATCCTCAACCTCTTCGACATGCTGATGCTCGAGCGCGATTTCAAGAGCGCCGCCGGCCTGGTGCGGCGGCTCGACGATTTCAAGCGCAGCAGCGACCTGAAGAACCTGGCGCTGGTCAAGCAGCTTCTCAAGCTGTTCGCGTCGGAGCAGCGGCTGTCGCAGATCGCCGTCGCCATCAACGACGGAGTTGTCACGTCGGTGTCGCAGTTGAGCGAGCTGCTGAGAGCGCTCGGGCCGGACGTGGTGCCGGCCCTGATCAACCTGCTGGCCGTGGTGCAGCAACCGCAGCACCGGCGGCTGCTGTGCGACATCATGCTGGACGTCAAGCCGCCGCCGGTCGATCTGCTGCGCAAGAGCTTTGGCCAGGGCGAGTGGTTTGTCGACCGCGATCTGCTCTACCTGGCCAACCGCAGCGCCGAACCCGAGGCGGTGGATCTGATCTTCCGGGGTTGCGAGCACGACCACGCGCGGGTGCGGCAACAGGCGCTGGGCATGCTGCAATCGCTGCCCGGCGATCGCGCCGACGAGCTGCTGCTGCGGGGGCTGTCCGACAGCGAGTCGGCGGTGCGGGTGACCGCGGTGCGGACGCTGGTCGCGCGGCGCTGCTCCGCTGCCGCCAGACGCCTGAGGAGCCTGGTGCAGGATCCGGCGTTCGAGGAGCGCGAGCCGGGCGAACAGCGGACGTTTCTGCTGGCCTATGCCGCCCTGGCCGGGCCCGAGGCGGTCGACGCGCTCGACGCGTTGCTCAACGGTGGCCACGAGCAGAGCACCAGCCTGCTCGACCGGCTGCGCGGTGCGCTCGAGGACGCCGTCGACGGCGATCCCAAGCTCGAGCTGCGCGTGAGCGCTGCGGTGGCGCTGGGCTCGATCGGCAATCCCGCGGCCCACGACGCCCTGCGCCGGGGCGAGAGATCCAAGAGCAAGCGGCTGCGCGAGACCTGCAGCCGCGTGCTGGCGCTGCCGCAGGGCGACCCGGGTACGGGTCGGGGAGGGGAGGGGGTATGACCTCGCCGCTCGACAAGCTGACACCCGGCGCCGCGCAAGACGCTCGAAAGACCGAGGCGCCGGCGCGTGCCCACGTCCAGGCTCTGGGCAAGAACCTGGTGTCGCAGCTCTTCATGGTGCTGCGCACGGTGCGGTTGCACGACAAGCGCAACAAGAGCGTGCTGGTCGCCACCGAGCACCTCAAGGACACGCTCAACACGATCATCGGCGCCGTCGGCGAGGTGAGGCTCGAGTTCGTCGAGGACCAGGTGTACCTGAGCGATCAGCGCATCCGCGTCGAGTACACCGGCCAGGAGAACGTCAAGGAGCTGGCCTCCGAGTTCAACCGGCGCGGGCTGGGTGGCTTCACCTTCAAGCGCTCGGTGACCACGCCCTCCCTGACCGAGCTGCTGGTGGCGTTCAACGACGCCGCCGACCAGGCCGATTCGGCCAAGTTCATGCGCGACCGGCTGGCCGACCTGCACGACCTGGCGGTCGAGCTACTGGGCCGGCGCAAGTTCGCCGACAACAAGCAGGTGGTGCCCGAGCTCAAGGTCGATCCGCGGCTGCTGGCGCTGCAGACCTACGCCAAGGCGGTGATCGCGGTGAAGCGCTTTGTCGCCGAGCTGGTGACGCCGCCCGAGGCGGGCAAGGGCGGCATGCGGCTCAAGCTGGTGCGCATCGTCCAGGACCTGGTCGACCTGTCCGACGAGCGCGCCAACCTGCTGCTCAAGCTGGTCGCGATCAAGGACAGCAACGACTACCCGTTCAACCACGCGGTCAACGTCTGCGTGCTGTCGATCGCGATCGGCCGCGCCATCGGCCTCGGCCGCGAGGATCTGGTCGATCTGGGCATGTCCGGGATGATGGCCGACCTCGGCTTTGCCGTGGCCGATTCGGAGCTGGCGGAGAAGGCGAGCGCCCTCGACGACCAGGAGCTGGAGAAGCTGCACGAGTCGACCATCGCCGCGGTGCGTGTGCTGCTCGGCAAGGGCGCGCTCACCCGCGGCGCCATGCGGCGCCTGATCGTCGCCTTTCAGCACCACATCCACTGCGATCTCAAGGGCGGCTACCCGCAGCTCGAGCGGCCGCGACCGCTGCATCTGTTCTCCCGCATCGTCGCCATCTGCGATAACTACGATGCGCTGACCACCAACCGGCCGTGGCGCGAGGCGTTTAGCCCCGACGAGGCGCTCAAGATCCTGGCGCATGGCGCCGGCAGCAAGTTCGACCCGACGCTGGTGCGCATCTTCGTCAATCTGCTCGGACTGTACCCGATCGGCACCGCGGTCATACTCTCCAACGGCGAGGTGGGCATGGTCTACCACACCACCGACGACCCCAAGCGCTTCGACCGGCCGTTCGTGCGCGTGCTGCGCAACCCCGATGGCCGACCGGTCGAGCGCACCGTGATCCGAGATCTGGCCGAGCAGAGCGGTGGCCAGTTCAAGTACTCGATCGTCAAGGTTATCGACCAGTCGGCGATCGACAACACCGCGCGCGCCTCGCTGTTCAACGGCTGAGGCGCGGACCGGGGAGCACAGCGGCGTGGATCCGCTCGGCGAGCACGGTCTGACGGCGGACGGCGGAAACGCCGCCTTCGGCAAGTATGAGCTTCTCGAGCGGCTCGCCATCGGCGGCATGGCCGAGCTCTTCATCGCACGCTCGGCGTCGCTCGGCGGCGTCACCCGGACCTGCGTTATCAAGCGCATCCTGCCGCAGCACTGCGCCAACCGGCAGTTCGTCTCGATGTTCATCGACGAGGCCCGCATCATGATCGGCCTCGATCACGAGAACATCGTCAAGCTCTACGACTTCGGCCAGGTCGAGGGCTCCTACTACATGGCGCTCGAGTTCGTCGACGGCTTTGACCTGGTGTCGGTGATGACCGAGGTGGTGACGCGCGGCGAGGCGATCGATCCGCTGGCCGCGGCGTTTGTGGCGCGGGCCGTTGCGCGCGCGCTGCACCACGCCCACCACATGTGCGATCACCGGGGTCGCAATCTCGGCATCGTGCACCGCGACATTTCGCCGCACAACGTGCTGATCTCGCACGCGGGCGACATCAAGCTGTCCGACTTTGGCATCGCGCTGGCCAAGAACAAGCTCACCCACACCATGCCCGGGACGGTGATGGGCAAGTTCGCCTACATGGCGCCCGAGCAGGCGCTGGCCGACCCGATCGACGCGCGCGCCGATCTGTTCTCGGTCGGCGTGGTGCTGCACGAGATGCTCACCGGCCGGCGGCTGTTCTCGGCCGAGACGCCGATGCTGACCATCACCAAGGTGCTCGAGTCCGAGATCGATCCGCCGTCGCTGTTTAGGCCCGGCGTGCCGGAGCGGCTCGACCGGATCACGCTGCGGGCGCTGCACCGCGACCCGGCGCACCGCTTCCAGAGCGGCGAGGAGTTGGCCACGGAGCTCGATCCGCTGCTGGTCGAGCGGGGCTTCGAGCGCGCGCAGTTCGCGGCCTGGCTCAAGCCCCTGGGCCTGGGCCGGGCACCGGTGGCCGCGATGCGCCGGCCGCTGACCGTGCGCCTGCCGCCGGCGAGCCTGGCCGAGGACGCGCAGCTCGTCGAGCTGCGGCAGTTTTTGGCGCGCGATCCCAATGTCTGGACGCTGGTCAGCATCGGCGAGCGGCTGCTGCAGCTCGGCGATCAGCAGCGCGGCATGTCGACACTGCGCACCGCGGCCGCGGTGTTCGCCCATCGCGGGCTGGTGGTGCAGGCCGTGGTGGCGCTCGAGCCGCTGCGGCATCTGTGCGACGAGGGGAGGCGCCGCGACGATCTGCGTGCGCTGGCCGAGCTGCGCGCCGGATCGCGCCGCGCGCTGCAGGCCGCGGTCGGCCGGATCGACGGCGGCGAGGCCTTTGAAATGCTGTGCGCCGCCGACCGCGAGGGGCTGGGCCAAGACCGCGACGACCAGACCGTGCTGCCGGCGCCGGTGCCGCTGTTCGGCGCGGTCGGTCCCGACCAGTTCGTGGCGCTGGTCGAAGGCACCCGGGTGCACCACCTGCCGATCGGCGCCGTGGTGGTGCGCGAACTGGACGACGGCGACTCTCTGTACGCGATCGGTCGCGGCCGCGTCGTCGTCTACTGCAGCCCGCCGCCGGGAGAGGAGCGGCTGGGCGACGATGGGCGAGTCTACCTGTCGTCGCTGGCCGAGGGCGACTTCTTCGGCGAGTTTGGATTTTTGACCGGACAGCCGCGCTCCGCCACCGTCGAGACCATCAGCGAGGTCTGGCTGCTCGAGCTGGACCGCGCCACCTCGGACCGTTTGATCTCGCTGACGCCCGAGATCGCCGGCTCGCTGCTGCAGTTTTACAAGGAGCGGGTGGCCGAGCTGCTGATGGCCAAGTCGCCGGCCTTTGCCATGCTCGAGCCGCACCAGCGCAAGGTTTTGCTCGCCCGCGCCACGCTCGAGCGCAAGCGGGACGGCGACGCGATCGTGAGCGAGGGCGAGGCGTCGCAGGGGCTCTACTTCATCAAGGCGGGAGAGGTCGAGGTCTGGACCGAGCGCGATGGGATGCCGATCTTTCTCAACAAGCTGCTCGAGGGCGACTTCTTCGGCGAGATCGGCGCGCTGCGCGGCGGGCCGCGCACCGCCAACGTGCGCGCCATCGGCGATGTCGAGCTGCTGCGGTTCGGTCGCGACGACTTGCTCGATATGGCGCGCCACGAGCCGCGGCTGGCCGACGCGCTCGAGCGCGCCGCCGTGCAGCGCAGCGAGAGCAGTCAGGCGCTGATCAGCGAGAACGTCGAGCTCCTGAGACGGCTGTAGCGCTATCTGCGCGGTGCCCCGTGCGGCTTGCGTCCGGGAAAGAACGCGCGCGCCGCGCGCGCCGACAGGAACACCAGCACCGCGGCGGCTGAGAACAGCGGGTCCACGCTCCAGGCGATCAGCGGCGCCAGCAGCACCGTCCCGAGCGCGGTCGCCAGGTTGGGCCATAACCCCTTGCGCGGCCCGAACAGGATCAGCACCTGCATCGCGGCCAGCGGTACACCGAGCAGCGCGAAGCGCCAGACCCGGTCGAGGTGAAGCTGCACCAGCGGCCAGTTGACGATGATGATGTCGCAGAAGATGACGGTGGCGCCGACCGCCAGCAGCAGCACGCCGGCCGCTGCCGCGTCCTTGGCCAGCATGGCCAGCCGGTGGTAGGTGCCGATGAAGAGATCGACCAGCGCCTCGATCGCGGTGTTGAGGATCTCGGCGAACATCACCGCCGCGATGGCGAAGATCAGGGCGGAGCGGGTGGCCAGGTCGAGAGGCAGCGCCATGCCGACCAGCATCACCAGCAGGGCGGCCGTGGTGTGTATTTTCATGTTGCGCTGGGTGGCGACGGTGCGCAGCACGCCTGCGATGGCGGCCTCGAAGCTGGCGATGAAGCCCCGCCAGAACGGCCGCGGGATCGCGGCCAGGCCGGGATCGGTCAGGTGCTCGGCGCGCAGCACCACGTCGTCCCAGTCCTCGGCTCGCCGCCGGTGCCTGGCCACTGGCACCGTCTCGTCGGCTGGCGACTCGGCTGGCGACTCGGCGGGCGGCGTGGGCAGCGGTGGCAGGGACCCGTGGTCCATGAGAGCAGTGTACACGCGCTGGCCGCGGCTGCGAAATAGCGGACTGCGCCCGCCGCCCGGGCGATGCCGTTGCACCGCGGCCGATAATAAATTGTATAGTCTTACGGGTCGGGTGCACCCGGAACCTAGAGGTCGGAACATGACATTGCGGCGATTTGCTTTATGCGTGCTTTTCGGCGTCGGTCTGCCGTGCCTCGCGCTGGCCGCGGGCAACGACAACAACGTGGAGTGGTACGGTCTCGCCCACGTCCACGGCGACACCTTCTATTACAGCGGCGACCCGGCGACGCCGGACGACACGGTGACGATCCGGGTGCGCACTTACAAGGGAGACGTCACCGCGGTCGGCGTGATCGTCGCGCTCGAGGGGAGCACCAGCGCCGACTTCAGCTACGTCGACGGCGCCTGGGAGAGCAACGACAACACGCAGACCTACGATTTCTGGCTGGTCACCCTCCACGGCGATACGCATGTGCGCCGCTACTGCCCCTCGATCACCGACGGTGAAGATACCGACTACCTGATCGAGCACCAGACCGACCCGTTTTACGCCGTCGCGAGCGGGCCGACCCGCCCCGATCCGTCGCAGTGTTGGCTGATCCCGGCCGCCTACCCGGCGCTCGACTCCGGTGTCGACGCCGCCGTGGCGTCGGATGCAGCGCAACCGGACAGCGCGCCGCTTCTCGATGCAGCGCAGCCGGACAGCGCGCCTCATCCCGACGCCGCGCAGCCGGACAGCGCGCCTCATCCCGACGCCGCGCAGCCGGACAGCGCATTGCCCACCGATGCCGCACGCATCGACAGCGCTGCCGCGGACTCCTGGCGGCCCGATGCCGCGGCTGCCGATCGCACCGCCGCTGACCGCGCCGCTGGCCCGGACACCGCGCCGGTTCCGGATGCCGGGGGCCTCGATCTGGCCAGCGGCGATCGCCAGGTCGCCGACACCGCGCGCAGCGACGGCGGCAGTTGCACCCCCGGCTGCCAGGACGAGCAGCACCGGCTGGTGTGCAACGCCAGCGGTCAGCCGCTGGTGGTGGCCTGCACCGCCGGCACGGTCTGCCGCGACGGTGTGTGCGTGGAGGTGTCCGAGCCGCCCGTCGAGGAGCCCGGGTGCGGGTGCTCGGCCGCGGCCGGTGCGGCGCCGCTGTCGCTGGTGCTCGCCGCGCTCGGGTTGCTGCGCCGCCGGCGGGTCACCGAGACAGCTTCATGAGAAAATAGGTTCCGTCGCTGGTGCTGCCGAGAAAACCGAGGTCGGCCAGGCCGTCGACGTTGGCGTCGGCGACCGCGAGCGCGACCGTGCTCATGCCGATGTCGATGATCAGCGGCGCGGCGAAGCTGCCGCTGCCATCGCCGCCCATCAGCAGCGCGCGCTGCGGCGGGCTGTTGGTTACCGCCAGCACGTCGACTTGACCATCGCCGTTGAGATCGGCGAAGGCCGCGGCCGCGATCTCGGTCAGCGGCACGTCGCGCGGATCGTCGAGCGCGATCGACCGCAGCGTGCCGTCTCCGATGGCCAGTTGCAGACTGGCCGGGGCGTTGAGAAGAGAGCCGTCGTTGAGCACCACGAGATCCTGCAGGCCATCGCCGTCGATGTCGGCGCCGCCGATGAAGTTGTTGCCGACGTTGGGGAATGCGTGCAGCCAGGAGGAGGGGGTGGGCGCCGCGGGCACGAAGTAGGTCCCGCTGCCGGTGCCGGCGGCATCGACCCCGCACGGCACGACCCAGAAGCCGAGCAGCAGATTGAGAATCAGCAGCTCGTCGTCGCCGTCGCCATCGACGTCCGCGGCGGCGAGGTCGGGATCGCCGGTAAAACCCGGCAGGGGAAAGCGCTGGATCAGGCTCAGCGAGTTGCCGCTCGCGTTCGGGGACAGCGGTCGGCTGACGTAGACCAGGACCTCGCCACCGCCGGCGGTGGCGACCTTGAGCGCCAGGTCGTCCTGGGCATCGCCGTCGACGCGCAGAGTCAGCATTTGCTCGATGTCGGTGACGGCGACTGGCAGCAGCTCGTCCCGGGGGTCGTCCAGCGAGTCGCCGAGCGTGTCATCGTGATGGCGCGTGATCAGGTGTGGTGGATCGCGGTTGGCGATGACGACGTCGGGGCGGTTGTCGATGTCGAACTGTCCGCCGCCGATCAAGGCGCCGAGCTCGCCCAGCTCCATGTGGCGCGTCTGCTCGAAACCCACGCCGTCCGGCCCGCCGCGCCACATCGTGGCGTAGGTGCAGGTGGTGTCCTCCAGCGCGATCAGCAGATCGGGAGAGGCGTGGGCATCGAAGTCGTAGTTGCCGGCGCAGACTGCCACCGGCGCGGCGTCGATGCGGTGACTCGAGTCGTCGTAGCTCGGGCTGGCGAGGCCGGTGATGTCGAATACCACCGGCGAGTCGGCCAGGCCGCGCGCGTGCAGCTCGAGCTGCGCCTGGCCGATCCCGAGCAGCAGCGAGAAGGCGGCAGTGCCGTCGTCGTCGCTGAACAGGCGATCGGCCGCGTCTCCGCCTGCGATGTCGCTCGGCCCGGTCGACAGCAGCACCGCGTCGCCGGCGGTGATCCGCGCGCGCACTTCGATTCCGGCGCGCGGCTGGCCGCTCTCGTCGAGGGTGCGCGCGGTCGGCTGCGGCGCGCCGCGCACCCCCGCGCTGCCGGCGTGCTGCAGCCAGCGCGTCGGCCCGACTGGCTGCAGCACACCGCCCGGCGTCGGCACCGAGGCGAGCGCGATGGTCAGCGACAGCGGCTGCCGGCTGCTGACGGTGTCGACGGCGCAGCCGCGCGCCACCTCGAAGTCGAAGCGATCGCGGGCGACGGCGTAAAAGACAAAACGCTGTTGCGGCAACTGCACCAGCAGCGGGCTCGGTCCGGGCGGCACCGGGATCGGCACCGTGGTCTGCTGCGCCACCACCACCTCTCCGTCGTCGGGTCGGCAGGCCCCTGCGAGCAGGCTGCTGCAATCGACGGCGGCGCCGGCCCGCGTCTTGAGCTGGATGGCGTAGACATCGACCGCGATCGCCTCGGCCCGCGTCGCGTCGCTATCGAACTCGAGGGTGATGCGATCGCCGCCGCCGCAGGCCGCGGCGCATACCAGCGGCAGCAGGACCGGCAGCAGCGCGGCGGGCCTCACCGGACCACCACGCCCACGTCGCGCGGGCTGCGATCGGGGTTGAACCACCAGGCCAACCCGCCGCCGACGGCGGCCGCCGTCGCCACGCCGCCCGCCAGCGACGCCCAGATCCACCAGTGCTGGTACCAGGGGATCGTCTCTCGCGTGAGCTCGGCCACCACGCGGACGGAGGTGCCCGCGGCGCCAGGCGACAGCGCGGCCAGCGGCGCGCCGTAGGCGTTTTGAGCCACCGCCTCGATCTGGATGTGGTAGGGCTCGCCGCGCTGAGGCAGCTCGCGGGACGGGATTCGCAGCACCCCGTGGTCCTGCCGGGTCAACGTGGCCAGGGCCGGTGGCGCGCCGGCCACCCGGTAACGCACCTCGATCTGCTCGACCAGGCCGAGCGTATCGTTGAGGCGGATCGGCAGCTCGGCGTCGTGCGCCATCAACACCTCGGCCGGCGCCGCACTCGCGACCAGCACGCCGCGCTCTCCCGGCAAGCTGGCCCGGGCCGCTTCGAAGGCGTTGGCGATCTTGGGTGACAGGTCGTCGGGCAAGCGCGCGTCTGGCGCCAGCACCAGCATCTCGGCAAAGGCTCGCTTGGCCGCGATCGGCTGGCCGATCGAGGCCTCGACCAGCCCCTGCATGCGGTAGATGTCGGCCAGGTGCTGGCGCGTGTT
>JAFGSX010000512.1 GCA_016934455.1 Deltaproteobacteria bacterium | reverse complement strand
CGGTCGGATCGCCGTGGCTGGCGGTGCCGATGCGCAGCTCCGGGTTCGGGATCGGGTTGGCCGCGTCGACCAGCGTCCGATCCTCGGCGAGCTGGTGCTGCAGCGCCTCGATCCGGGGGTTGTGGGCGAGGGCGATCTCGACCGCGTGCTCGACGGTGAGCGGCTCGGCAGCGGGCAGCGGCGGGGCAGCCGCGATCGCCAGCGGCAGCAGCAGCAGGGATCTCATGATCCGCTCCCGGGCCGCGGCTCGGCGCTGGAGGCGGTCGCGGGCTTGCCCCGCCTGAAGCTGGCGTCGAACGCCTGGCCGGGCAGCGGGGCGGGGTGGCCCTCGTCGAGCGCGATGTAGACGGCGCGGCAGTAGGTGGGATGGGTGGGGACCAGTCGAAAGCGGATCGGCAGCTCGCTGATGCTCGCTGCGACCGCGAAGACCCTGCCGCTGCGCCGCGGCCCGCTGCCGTCGCTCGGCCGCAGCGTGGCGGTGTCGCCGACCTTGACTCGGCCGCCCCACATCTGATCGACATAGGCGATGACGACGCGCGGATGGTCGTCGACCACCGTGACCACGGTGGCGCCGGCGGCGGCGGTGTCTCCAGCGCTCAACAGCACCTCGCCGACCAGGCCGGCGTAGGGCGCGGTCAAGGTCAGCCCGGCGCGCAGCCGCTCGATCTGGAGCACGCGCTCCTGCTGTGCGGCGACCGCGGCCCGGTACGGGGCCAACTGCTGCTCCAGGCTCGAATCGGGGGCCGCCGGTGCCGACTTGGCGCTGCGCTTACCGCCGCGCCACTCGGCCAGCCGCTGCGCCGCCGACTGCGCGCGCGACCGCGCCTGACGCAGCGTGCGGCCATACTCCTCGACCTCGCGCGCCAGCGCCGCCCGCCGCAGCTTGAGCTCGTTGAGGGTGTTGGCCGCGGCCAGCTTCTCGTCGACCAGCCGCTGCTGGCGCGCGATCTGCTCGTCGAGCTGAGCCAGCTCGGAGCGGTCGCGTTGCTCAGTCGCCTCGAGCTGGGCCACGACTAGGGCCGCGCTCTCGGCGTCGCTCGCCAGCCGCTCGTTGGTCTCCAGCGCGCCGTCCTTGAGCGCGATGCCCTGCGCCGCGATCTCGAGCCGCAGCTTCTCCAGCTCGGCGCGCGCCACGGCCAGCTCGGCATCGACCTCGGTGGTGTCGAGCTGCACCAGCGGCTGGTCGGCGACCACCTGATCGCCCGGCGCCACCTTGACCTCGACCACGCGCGCCGCGCGCGGGCTCGACAGCGCCACCTGCTTGAGCTCGGCCATGGCCGGCGCCGTGCCCGAGGCAGCCACTCCGCGGCCAAGCCAGATCACGGCGATCACCGCCGCCAGCCACGCGAACCAGGGGGACCGCTCGCGCAACCAGCGTCGCGTGCGCCGCTGCGCGCTGCCCGGGCGGGGCGCGGTGTGGTCAGAGCTCAACGGTCGCCTCCTGCATCGCCACGGTGACGGCGCTCGCCCCCTTGATCGCCGACACCGCCGAGATCAGGCTGCTCTCGGCCTCGGGGTCGCGCAGCGTGATCTGATAGGCGCGCTCCTGCTCGCGGCCCTGAGCCGCGTCGCGCAGCATGATCAGGGCGAAGCGCCGGCAGCACTTGCGCAGCACCTGCTGCAGGCTGGCCTCGAGCTCCGGGTCGATCGGAAGCTGCAGCCTCAGCACGCCGTCGAACTGCTGGTGCGCGCCAAAGCCCGAGAGTCGGACCAGGGTCACCACCACCAGGAAGACGGCGGTGCCGATCACGGCCGTGGCGTAACTGCCGGTGCCGGCTGCGATGCCGGCGGCAAACGACGCCAGCACGAAGATCATGTCCATCGGGTCGCGCAGGTTGGTGCGAAACCGGATCAGCGCCAGCGTGCCGACGATGCCGATGCCGCGCGCCAGGCTGTTGCCGATGGCGAGCATCAGCATCGCCGACACCACTCCGGCCACCACCAGCGCCTGCACCATGGCGCGCGAGTAGGAGAGGCCGCGGTAGGTCCAGGCGTAGACTGCGGCCACCGCCTGCGACAGCACGTAACCGAGCAGAACCGAGAGAAAGGCCTGCCGCCACACGATGATGTCGGTGACGCTCTGCATGATCTCGTCCATCGCCGTCTCCTGTCAGCCCTCGCGCGGGAGCGCATGGTCACGCCCAGACCGCGACCCGCTCGTCACCGCGCCGCGTGCTCTGCCGGCCCCACAGCCGCTCCACGCCGGTGCAGTACTTGGAAAAACCGGTGCGCTGCAGATCGAAGCGCCGGGCCAGCGCCATCATCCACAACGGCACGCTGGTGGTGCACTTGAGCTCGAGCACCACCCGCGATCCGCCGGCAGCTCTGCCTTCGCCGGCGATCCAGCGCCCAGGATCGCCGTCCAATTCCCAGTCGGCGCAGGCCTGGAAAGCGATCTGGCGGTCGACGGTGATGCGGGCATAGCTGTCGACCATGCTGACGTAGGCCTCGCGGGCGTAGCGGACCAGCAGCACAGGCCGCGCGCCGGTGCGATCCATCAGCGCGCGAAAGTCGCGCTCGGAGGGGCTGGCGTCCGCCGCCAGCGGCTGCAGGAGCCGCTGGCGCCAGTTCTCGCGCGCGGCGAAGACTCGGCTCTTGATCACGATCCTGCCGATCTTGCGCTTGACCTCGTACAGCACGGGCCCATCCGAAGCGCCGTAGGAGCGGATGCGCAGCTTGAGCCGGCGCTTTTGCCGCCACTGCTTGGCCCGGTAAAACTCGAAGCCCGGCGTGTCGAGGTACAAGCTGTAGATCTGGTACTGGTGGTCGGGCGCCAGCGCCGCGTGCTCGTCCATCTTGCAGAACGGGGCAACGGCCTCCACCAGCGCCCGGGCGCGCGCCTCCGGGATCACGTATTTGAACTCGTAGCGCTCGGGTATGGCCAGCGGCTGCGGCATGATCGCCAGATCCCTTTTCACCACTAACCAGGCTAACTCCGGCGGCCTTGCCCCCCAAATTTCTGACCAGATAGAGGACAGCAGACTCGGGCCTTTCGTTAGCTGGAATGGCTCGCTTTTTGCTCACCGACATGGCGATGCTCAAGGCGTGTGCCGGAGGCAATCCTCCGGCGCGCGCCGGGTTTTTTATAGGTGCGCGAATTCGCGCTAGGATCCGGCTCGGGCAGGAGAACGACCAGATGGCCAGCGCGTTGTCGGGCCGCAGATTCCTGACAGGTTCGACCTGGGCTGCTGCCCCGACCCTGCTCGCGGCGGCGCTGCTCGCCTGCATTCCGGTCGGCGACGGCGATGCCGGCGACGGCCTGCCCGACGGAGGCAGAACCGACTTCGACGATCACATGCACGGACCGTTCTCCGCGGTAGACGAGCTGCGCGCGTTCATGGCCACTGGGCCGAGCCGCGCCCAGACCAAGTTCCTGATCACCCATTTCAATGACTCCAGCCAACGCCTGGTCGAGTTCGAGGAAGACGCCTTCTACAACATGCACGACGAGTGCTACTGGTACCGGCTGCTCAACGGCGTGGCCGTGCCCGGTGTCGACGACGTACGGCCGATCTATGGCCTGCGCTTTGACACTGTCCAGGCCATCGTCGAGTGGGCGCGCAGCCGCACTGCGCTGCCGCTCGATCTGACCTGGGTAGACAGCGGCGAGCGCCTCTACTCTCCCCACTTCTACGAGCTGGGTGGTTTTGACAGGGAAGGCGTCGATCCGCCGCCGCGCCTGTACGGGTTGGGCAGCGTGCTCAACGTGCCGGCGCGCACCGAGCCCGAGCCGCAACCCGAGCTGTGGCTGTTCGAGCTGGAATACCGAGAGGCGCCCACCCACGCCGACATCGTGCGCTACTTCGAGGCGCTGCTGCTGGCGCTGCCGGCCGAGGTGTCGGCCCAGCTCAGGTGGGTGACCCGCTCACCGGCGCACGAGGCGCTGGCCCGGCAGATGCGCGACCAGCAGCTTTTGTACTGGGATCGGGTGGTCGGCTACGACGTGCTGGTGACGCCGGGCGCGGTCGAGGTCTACAACCCGGGCCTGGCCGCGGGTCGGGTGCTGGTGGTGCGGCCGGGCGAGGCCGGCATCGAAGAGAGCACGCCCAACACCATCCTGGTGCTGGGCGAGGTGCCGGACTTCCTGCCGCCGTGCGCGGCCCTGATCACGGCCGTGCCGCAGACCCCGCTGGCCCACATCAACATCCTGGCCCGCAACCGCGGCATCCCCAATGTCTACCTGGCGGGCGCGCTCGACGACGCGAGGATCGACAGCATCGCGCGCGCCTACGCGCGGGGCATCGTCTACGCGCGCGCCCCCGACCAGCTTGTGGTGGCCGCGATGTCCGACGCCGAGTACGCCACCTACCGTTCGCTGATCGACAGCGTTCCGATCGCGGTGGCGCCGGTCGACCTGACGGCGACGCCGCTGCACGTCGACCTCGAGCTGCAGCCGCTGGCCCGGATGTCGGAGCTGCGGCCGGCCATCGGCGGCAAGAGCGCCGGCTTCATCGCGCTCGCCGG
>JAFGSX010000511.1 GCA_016934455.1 Deltaproteobacteria bacterium | reverse complement strand
GACGGTCTGGGCGTTGATCGTCAGCCTCAGCGCGCAGCGGCCCTTGAGCGCGGTGACCTGCAGGTCGCTCAGGAGCTGGTCATTGAGGTAGAGCTCGTCGCTACCGCTCGCACCGCCGTCCTCCGGGCCGCTGGCCGGCGGACAGGCCAGCGCGCCGAGCGTCACCATGCCGGTCAACAGCGCCGGGAGCCTGCGCATGTCCGCGCCTCCGCGACCGCAAGAGCACCGCGTCTCGCCGCAGTCGATACTAGCAGATCGTCCGGCTCACGAGGCAGCGGTCGCTGCTTACCCAGACCCCTAGCCCGGGCAATTCTCCAGACATCTAGGAGGAATAAGATCCACGCAGCAGACACCTGCCGCGCACCAGTCCCCACAGCATTGCTGACCGAGATATCCGCAAGCCATGGTGTCGCCGCCGCACCGCCCATCTGTTCCACACACGAGTCCTTCTGCACACCGACTGACTGGGCAGCAGCGCTCATTGAAAGCCCCGCAGCAGGCGTCTAAGAAGGGGTCGCATTCGAAATCGCATTGACTCTCGGGATACCAGCACCTGCCATCATTGCAGTATTCTTGGCCGTTGCAGTCCACCCCGTCGCTGCAGTCCCCCTGGTTGTTATTTGTCCAACCCCCTGGATTTTGCTGCGGATTGCACCACTGGCAGGCGTTGTCTGGGTTGGGAGTGTCTTTGTTCCAGCACTGCCCATCGATATTGCACTGGTTTGTCCTGCATGGCTCCGCATCGATGACCGCGCGGTCCGGGGTACTGCAGTCTGGTGCACGTCTGTCTGGTTGGCAGCGATCGGCACCCACCGCGTCGCCAGCCCCGGCGTCGGTGATCGCCGCGTCTAGGTTCGGCCGGTCTGCCGGATTGATGTCTCGATGGTTGGCGTCGACTCCACCGATGTCGGCACCAGCCGCGTCGCCAGCCCCGGCATCGGCGATCAGGGTGCAGACATGGGTATCATCCGCGCAGCGATAACCAACCGGGCACTGCGCGTCGTCAGTGCAGCGCGTGCTCGCGGGCGGGCCGCAGCCCGCGCCGGAGAGCGCGCACAGGACGACCGGCCACCAACGCATACCGAAGATTGTACCACACGCGCGACACCGCAGACGGCCGGCTCAGGTCGCCCGGCCGCCCGCGTCGGCCACGGCCCGGGCGATGACCGCCGGGTCGTCGGTGATGGTGACCATGTCGAGGTCCTCGGGCGCGATGGTCTGCCGCGGCCCGTCCAGCATCTGCGCCTTGATGGCGTCGAAGATCGGCCGCCAGTAGCTGCTGCCGACGAGCAGGATCGGCACCTTCTCGATCATGCCGCACTGGATCTGGGTCAGCACCGAGAACAGCTCGGCCAGCGTGCAGAGGCCGCCGGGCAACGCCACGAAGGCGCGGCAGCGGCGGCCGATCAGCTCCTTGTGGGTGATCGATTCATCGACCGCCATGTGGATCTTCAGCCCGTCGATCTGACGGCCGGTGTCGTCGCTCTTGATGATGAATCCCTGCACCTCGGCCGACGGTCTCGCCGCGCGGGTTCCCACCGCGACCGCCTCGGCCACCGCCGCGTTGCCGCCGACCCGGGTGGGCACGCCGGCCCGGGTCAGCAGCCGGGCCGCCTCGCGCGCCACTCCGCACTCGCTCGCCGTCGCCGGCAGCAGGTGACCTCCGATGAAGGTGACCGCGGTCGGCAGCCGGGCGAGCGTCTCGACCGCGCTCGCGATCTCCCGCCCCATGGCGGCTGCCTCGGCCTCGGGATCGGTCTCGAAGCCGCGCACGTTGTCGGCGCTGGCCAGGTGCCCGAGGATCGCGGCCGGCTGATCGGCCATCTTCATCTGCGACCACTCGCTGGCCTTGATCAGACCGCGCTGCCTGACCGCCACCTCCTCGACCGCTCCGAGCACGGGGCCCCAGAATTCGCTGCCCACCACCACCATCGGGTCGTGATGCCGGCCGCGCACCCCGCGCGTCCAGACCTCGAACAACTCGTCCAGCGTGCCGTAGCCACCGGGAAAGGTGACCAGGCCGCGCGCGTTCTCGTACAGCGCGGCCTTGCGGTACGGAAACTGCGCGATCTCCTCGGCCACATCGATGGCGTCGGCGATCTTCTGCTCGTAGGGCAGGATGATCGAAAAGGCCTGCGTCCGCGTGTCGTCGACGGCAGCCTGCTCGGAGAAGCCGGAGACCAGCGGGTGAAAAGCGATCGCGTCCGGCACCGGCGTCGGATTGGCGGTCTTGTAGCCCTCGGGCACCGCGGTCATGATGCCCGGGCCGCCGCCGGTGCGCGGCGGGATGCTCGCCGTGGCCAGCAGCCGCCCCAGCTCCCGCGCCAGCGCGTAGTAGGGGTCGTCCGGCTTGATGCGCGCGCCGCCGAAAAAGGTGACCGCCGGCGGCAACCGCTTGAGCAGATCGAAGCTGCGCCGGATGTCCTCGAGAAAAACCCTCTTGAGCTGCTCGGGTTGCCAGTGGCGCAGATCGATGCGCGCCCGCGCTCCCGGCTGGTCGACGCGGCGCGTGCTCGATGGCGCGCGCAGGTCGCTGCCGGTCAGCTTGGTGTGGTGGTCCAGCAGATCCTGGTCGCCCGGACCGCCGATCGGGCGGCCGTCGGCGCCGGCGGCGACTCCCGGTTTTGCCGCGGGCGGAGAGCCGGTGGTCTGGTGGATGCCGGGACGTCGAGAAGCCGGGCGCTGGACGCGGGTCATCGCATGCCCCCTGTGTCAGACACCGGGTGACGATAGCACACTCGGATGCGGGGTTCAGCAGCGGG
Source organism: Deltaproteobacteria bacterium (assembly GCA_016934455.1). Classification (GTDB taxonomy): domain Bacteria; phylum Myxococcota; class JACRCW01; order JAFGSX01; family JAFGSX01; genus JAFGSX01. The sequence continues at coordinate 3,591 of JAFGSX010000511.1, read as the reverse complement.
AGAGATAAGCGCGACTCGGAGCTACGGCGCGATGCCCGGGAAGCGCGGGGTGCGGTGCACGCCGTACCAGCCGAGCGGCATGTAGATGTGGGCGCCGGCGAAGACGATCTTGCTGACGTAGCCGATAGTGCGGGCGTCGGTCACGATCACCGGCAGCGTCGGGTCCGTGGCGTCGAGCACCAGCACGCCGTACGGATAACCCGAGGCCAGGAACACGGTCGGCTCCTGCACGTCGAGCAGGTCGAAGTGGTAGCCCTGCAGGTCGGCCGAGGTCAACTGCAGCAGCTCGCCGTCCTGACCGAAGTCGATGCGGTTGAGCAGCGTGTAGGGCTGGCGCGAGGCCACGCTGTCTGAGTGCACTCCCCACCACGGGTACTTGTGGGTGGTCACCCACAGCGTGCGGTCGCGGAACAGCGCGCGGTTGATGCGGTCGCCCACCGGCAGCACAGTGCGCAGCGTGGCCACGTCGCCGTCCACGGTCAGCACGTTGAGCGAGTTGCGGCGCCGGCCGTAGGCGTCCCACTGATAGTCGATGGTGTAGAGCAGCCGGCCGTCGTCGCTGGTGTCGACCAGCACGCCGGGCACGTTGATCTTGGGCAGCGCCAGCGGATTGTCGGGATCGTTGACGTCGATGCGGTCGATGTACGACCGGACGTGGTACTGCAGGTGGTCGCCGTCGGGCGTAACCGCCTCCTCGACGTGGGTCGAGTAGAGCATGTTGCCGTGGGTCACCTTGTTGACGAACGGCCAGTCGTTCATGGGCACCGCGCCGAGCGTCATGCGCGGGTTGTCGATGTCGCTGAAGTCGATCAGCCGCAGATGGCTCTCGAAGTTGCGGCGGCCGTCCGCGCGCTCGATCACGCGCCGCATGGTGACCGGGAAGATCCTGCCCTCGAGCGGCAGGCCCGACCACGGGCTCCAGTAGACATAGTAGAAGCTGTAGCCCTCGTTGTAGATGCGGTCGACGTCGTTGGGGACGTCATAATGGCCGCGCAGCCGCGGCACCACCGGGTTGCTGACGTCGAGCGTGGTCATCATCTGGGTGTAGGTGCTCGGCACAAAGCCGATCATGCGGATCAGGTTGCCGTCCTGAAAGCAGACCGGCGCCGATCTGAAAGGCAGATCCAGCGTGGCCAGCACCGGCCGGTCGTCGTCCTTGCCAAAGTCGAGCACGTCGACGCGGCAGCCCGGACGGTCGGTGTTATTGATGATCTGGATCTCCTTGCCCTGCACGTTGTAGGCGTTCATGACCGCTCGCACCAGGTGCACGGCGGCGGTGACCACCGGCTGGCCGCGGTTGGCGGCGTTGATCACCTGCACCGAGCGCTCGGAGAGCGCGATCACGCGGTCGCGCGCCACGAACACGCGGCGCACGTTCCAGTCGGGATGGTCGATGAAGCCGCGCGCGGTCAGCGTGTCACCGTACCAGTCGACGAGCTGGGTGCCGGTGTGCGAGACGTAGCTGGGCGTCTGCTCGTACCAGCTCACCGGGGTCAGGATCAGGTTGAGCTCGTCGATGACCTTGAACGCCTTGTAGTCCCAGTTGCCGCTCGACCACGAGTTGCCAAAGCCCAGCTCGGCCTGGCTGAGCTGCCGCGGCTGGCTCAGCACCGAGACGTCGAACAGCGAGACCTGCGCCCGGTAGCGGTAGTTGCTGGTGTACCAGTGGTATTCCTGGCCAAACGCGATCAGCCGGTCGCCGCGGGTCTCGAAGTGCGAGATGTAGCCGTCGATCACGAGCGAGCCCACCTGCTCGGGCGCGGCCGGGTTGCCGAGCGCGATGGTCAGCAGCCGGTCGATCGGGATCGAGTAGCCGTTGCTGTAGCGGTAATCGCTGAACTCGGCGAAACCGCGGGCGCCATCGAAGCGGGTGCCGCGCAGGTTGCCGTACAGCTCCTCCTGGATGACGAGCGCGCCCTGCTCGGTCAGATTGTCGGGATAGTTGGTGTCGTAGACGTGCAGCTCGGTGCGGCGGCCATTCTGCCAGCGCTGGCTGAAGACCCGGAAGCTGTGGTCAAACCAGTCCATCTTGAACTTGTCGGTGATGATGCCCGGCACGTAGATGTCGCCGCGCACGCGCAGGTCGCCGGCCGGATCCGAGATGTCGACGTAGGTGACCTTGGTCTCCTGGTCGTGCTCGGAGTCGTAGAGATAGTAGTTGGGATCGATGGCGGCGACGAAGATGGCGTGCGCCGCGACGTGGATCAGGGTCGAGGTGCCCTCGAAGGTGACCCGGTCGATCTCGTGGATGTTCATCGGATCGGCGATGCTGATCGAGAGCACCCAGGTGCGGTCGTTCCACTCGCCGGTGTTGTAGCGCCAGTACTCGGGGTTGCGCTTGCTGACGACGTAGAGCACGTCGCCCACCATCCGGCTGTCCGTGATCTCGCCGTCGACCCGCTGCTTGCCCAGCAAGAAGGGCGCGGTCGGGTCGCTGACATCGGCGATGATCACCTCGCTGCCGTGGAACCCGAGCGGGTCGGCCTCGGGGTCGTACTGCCAGAACGAGAAGTGATCGGAGAGCAAGAAGTAGGCGCGGCCCTCGCGCACGTACATCTCGACCGGTTGCCCCTGCAGCGCCAGCCGGCTGGCCACGCGCGGCTGATCCGGGATCGAGAGGTCGAAGATGACCAGGCCGCGATAGGCGTTGAGGATGTAGAGGTAGTCGCCCTCGACCTTGTAGATGTCGGCCTCCACGATCTCGCGCATCGGATCCGGCTCGGCCTCGGGCTCGTAGCTCGCTCCCGGCTCCGAGGCGCCTGCCGGCGCGCCGCCGAAATCGGACTCGCCGTCTGCCAGCGACTCGCGGCCGTTGTAGCCGTTGTCGTAGTAGTTATGGTTGGGATTGCTGACCAGCTCGTTCTCGTTGGCGGTCAGAAACTCGGTCGCCCCCTCGGCCGGGAAGATCTCGCGGTCGGTGGGCGGGCTCTCCAGCTCTCGTTGCGGTGGATGCTGGAGCTCGACGTACTTGATAACCTCCACGATCTGCTGCGACTGCGTGAACTGACCGGTCCGGTCGCAGTTGACCGCAAAGGCCAGCAGCAGCGCGCACCACCCCAAAGTGAATAGCCTGGTCCTCATTATCGCCTCCACAGCGGTTGTCACGATTTGCGGGCGGTGCCCGTGTGTGCAATGGCCGCACCATCCCGCCAGTGCTCTCCGCGGCCCCACCCGTTTTCTGGAAAAATTCAAATTTTTCGGCCAGATCCGCGTCAAATTTAAGGTCGCGTCGAGGCCGCTGGCGGTATCCCGATGAGCCGGATTTTTGACGGAGGCCAAGGCGATGGCAGAAATCTGACGGTGAGAAGTCGTCACCGCAGTGATATACGGGGAGAGCGATGAACTCGACAGCTCTGTTGTTGATCGGATCCGTTTTCTGTGGAGTTTCTGCTTCGGCCCCCTCTTCCAGCCCGGCCGTTCAGCCGCGACCATCGCTCGCGGTGACGGACGTGGCCGGCACCTATGTCGAGGTGGTGCCGCACCAGGGCGGCTACGCGCGGACCACCCGCTGCGGCCCGGACGATCAGTTGATCTTCGCGGCCAGCGGCCCCGGGCTCTCCATGCGCTGGGCGGTCAGCCCCAGGGCCCGCG
>JAFGSX010000510.1 GCA_016934455.1 Deltaproteobacteria bacterium | reverse complement strand
CTTCCAGTTGATCTTCTTGCCCTGCAGCCGGTTGCGCGGTGCGTACGAGATCGGCAGCTCGACCACGCGAACCGGCAGCTTGGCGATCAGCGCGGTCAACTCGACCTCGATGCCAAAACGCTTCGAGCTCAGTTTCATGGCGCGCAGCAGATCTGCGCGAAACAGCTTGTAGCAGGTCTCCATGTCGGTCAGGTAGATGCCCGAGGTGGCGTTGCTCAGCAGGGTCAGCGTCCGGTTGACCAGGTAGTGGTAGGTGCGGTGGACCTGGGCCGAGCCGTCGCGAAAGCGGCTGCCGTAGACGACGTCGGCCCGGTCCTCCAGCAGCGGCTCGAGCAGCCGCGGCACGTCGCACGGATCGTACTCGAAGTCGGCGTCCTGGATCATGATGAAGTCGCCGCTCGCCTCCGCGATGCCGCGCCGCACCGCGCTGCCCTTGCCGCCGTTCTGCGGCTGCTCGAAGACCCGGAGCGGATGCCTCTGTGCCAGCTCGCGCAGGATCTGCTGGCTGCCATCCGTCGAGCAGTCGTCTACGAAGATCCACTCGCGCTCGATCGGGCACGGGGCTGCCATCAGCCGCTCGACCACGCGCGGCAGGTGATTGGCCTCGTTGTAGACCGGCACGATCACCGAGAGCTTGGCCATCGAAACCTCGACCGTCGAGACCGCCCGCGTCAGCGCGCCAGGACGGTGCGGATCCCCTGGTAGACCGCGTCCGGCGCGCCGCTGCCGTCGACGGCTCGCAGCAGCCCGCGCTGCTGGTAGTAGGCCTTGAGCGGCGCGGTCTGGTCGTGAAAGACCCGCAGCCGCTCCTGGATCGCCGCCTCCTGGTCGTCGGAGCGGTGCGCCAGCGTGGCGCCGTCCCTGTCGCAGGTGTTCTCCTGGCGCGGCGGCGAGAAGTCGAGGTGGTAGATGGTGCCGCAGACCGGGCAGGTCCGGCGCCGGCTCAGGCGCTTGACCAGCACCGCGTCGTCGACCTCCAGGCTCAGCACGTGGTCGACGCGCTGCTGGCGTTTGGCCAGCATGGCGTCGAGCGCCTCGGCCTGGGGGATGGTGCGCGGGAACCCGTCGAGCATGAAGCCGGTGGCGCAGTCGGGCTGCTGCGTCCGCTCCTCGATGATCCCGATTACGACGTCGTCGGGCACCAGCTTGCCCTGATCCATGAACCCCTTGGCCTTGGTGCCCAGCGCCGAGCCGGCCTTGATGGCAGCGCGCAGGATGTCCCCGGTCGAGATCTGCGGGATCTTGTGCTCGGCCACCAGCCGCTGGGCCTGGGTGCCCTTGCCCGCTCCGGGCGGGCCAAACAGGACGAGACGCATGACGTGCTCCTCAGTGACGTCGATGAACGCCGTAAAGTGACCACCTCTTGCTACCCCGGTCAAGCCGCGCGCGGCTTTTTTCTGTTGACCTGGTGCGGCCGATCGACGAGAGGCATGGGCCACCAAGCACATGCGGGACGCGGGAGCCAACGGTGGAGACCACAGACAAGAAGCAAGAGACGCCGAAGCCCTGGTGGCAGGAGATCTCTCAGCCGTTTGTCGACCTGGTGCACGCCTCGCGCGCGCTCTGGGGCGTCAACCTCGGCTACTTTCTCGAGGGCATGGTCTACTTCGGCATCCTCGGCTACCTGGCCATCTATTTCTCGGGAACGGTGTTCAAGGGTGTGGCAGACGCCGAGCAGTGGGCGCACAGCATGGTCGGCGTGCTCACCGCGGGCATCACTCTGTCTATGTTTTTTCTCGGCACGGTGGCCGATCGCTGGGGCGTGCGCCGGGCGCTGCTGCTGTCCTTTGCGCTGCTGATCGCTGGACGAGCGCTGATCAGCGCTGCTCCGACGGTCCTCGGCCTGCCGGCCGGGCTCTGGTCGCCGCTGCACCTGGCGACCATGGGCGGCATCCTGATCGTCGTCATCGGTTATGGCATGTACCAGCCCGCGGCCTACGCGGCGGTGCGGCAGTTCAGCAGCCCCGAGTCCTCAGGCATGGGCTATGCCATGCTCTACGCGCTGATGAACCTCGGAGGCTGGCTGCCCACCTTTGCCTTCCTGCTGCGCGACGACGACTATGCCGGGCTTGGCATCCCGGGCACCTTCTGGGTCTACACCGGCTTCACCGCGCTGGCGCTCGTCGTCACCTACCTGCTGCTCAGCCGTAAGACAGTCGCCGACGCCATCGCCAGCGCCAAGCTGGCGACCGAGGCGGCCAAGGCCCTGGACAAGGCGGCCAAGAGCGACGAGCAAAAACAGGAGGCGGGAGCTGGCCGGGCCGCAGCAGCCGCGCCCGCGCGCATGCCTCGCCATCTCTGGGCCGTACTGGTCGCGATCCTGGCGGCCATCTTCTGGAAGGTGCCGATTCCCTGGGCTTACTACATCGCCGGTGCGGTCGCGCTGTTTCCGATCTTGGTCGCGGTGCTGCCCGCGGCCCAGCGCGAGCCGGTGGTTAAGTGGATCGCGCGACACCCCCTGGCCGACGCCAAGTTCTTCTTCTTCATCTTCGCGCTGATCCCGGTGCAGACGCTGTTCACCTACAACTGGCTGGTGCTGCCCGAGTACATCTCGCGCGCCTACGAGGGATGGATCGGCAGGTATTTCGAAATCGCCAGCAACGCCAATCCGATCCTGATCTTCATCTTCACACCGATGATCGCGGCGCTCACGGTCAAGGCCAAGGTCTACCGGATGATGATCGTCGGCACCGCGGTGATGGCCGCCCCGGCCTTCTTGCTCGCGATCGGTCCCTACCCGTGGACGCTCGGCCTCTACATCCTGCTGATGACCATCGGCGAGGCCATGTGGTCGCCCCGCTTTTTGCAGTACGCCGCCGAGATCGCGCCCGAGGGCCGCACCGGCGAGTACATGGGGGTGGCGCAGCTACCCTGGTTTTTGACCAAGGTGTTGGTGCCCCTGCTCTACTCCGGCTACATGATGGACCACTATTGCCCGGCCGAAGGGATCAAGGACACGCGCTCGATGTGGCTGATCTTCGGCGCCATCGCGATCGTAACGCCGATCCTGCTGGTCGTGGCCAAGAGCTGGGTCGGCAGCTCACTCGAGAAGAAGGGCAGCGCGCACTAGCAGGGGTTCTCCTCGGTGCAGACCAGGATGTCGCCCGAGCCGCCGCCGCTGGAGCCGCCCGACGCACCATCGTCCGAACCGCCGCCGCTGGTGCCGCCCGAAGTCCCGTCGCCTGTCCCACCGCTGCTGCTGCCGCCCGAGGTGCCGCCGCCGACTGAGGTGCCGCCGCCCTCGCTGCCGCTGGTCCCGCCCGGCACGCCGTCGCCGTCGGGATCGTAGATGCCGCCCGGGCAGAACTCGGGAGTGACCTCGGAGCAGAAGAAGTCGCCCAGCTCGGTATTGCCCGACGTGGCGTCTCCGGTGCCGCTGCCATCGCCACCGCCGCCCGACGATCCGCCGCCGCTTCCGGTACCGCTGCCGCCGAACTCGCCGCTGCCGTCGTCACCGCCGCCCGACGATCCGCCGCCGCTCCCGGTACCGCTGCCGCTGCCGTCGCCGCTACCGTCGCCGCTGCCGTCGTCACCGCCGCCAGAAGATCCACCGCTGGTGCCGGTGCCAGCGCCCGGCCATTCCCCGCCCGGGCACAGCTCTGGATGGGTCTCGTCGCACACCGGGCCCGGTCCGGTCGAGCCACCGCCGCTCGAGCCTCCGCCCGGATAGTCTGGAGTACCGCTGCCGCCGGGCGGAGTCTCGCAACCCTCGCCGCGGCCGGTCAGGCCGGCGTCGTAGGCCACGAGCATGTGGCCGTTGCCGATCAGGTTGCGCGCGAACAGGCTGCCCGAGACCAGGAAGTTGCCGTTCCAGGTGATGTCGGCGGTCGGCGCGTAGAGGGCGCCGGCAAAACGCTGGTTGCCGACCAGCTCGATGGTCGTGCCGGCGGCGCTGCCGCCCACGTAGACGCGCGCGGCGCGCGACGCCGAGCGCACGTCGCCGACGACCAGGCTGCCGATCTTGGACAGCGAGCCCGCGATATAGAGATCGAGCTCGGCGCCCTCGGCCAGCTCGAAGCGGCTGCTGCCGCCGAGATCGACATCTCCCTCGACGAAGATCCGGACCTTGCCGTCGATCTTGATCCGGCTGCTGCCCTGCACCGCCTGGCCGTCGCCGTCGTAGTAGTCGCCGCTCGCCAGAGCCAGCTCGCCGTGGCCCTGGCCATTGGGGAGCTGCAGCGCCTGCACCCCGCGATGGGCCGCCACCTCGGCCGCGACGTCGATGATGGCCGCCGGATCGCAGTTGCACGGGGTGCGCGGTGCCACCGCCGCGTTGAGTTGAACCTCCTCGCACACCATGTGACCGTGCTGCTGAATGCTGCCGGCGATGGAGAGGGAGCCGTCCACCCGGAAGTAACCGTGGTCATCCAGATCGCCGCCGATCTCGGCGTCGCCGGCCACCTCGACGTGGCCGGTCTGCACGAAGTCGCCGCCGACGAACAGGTTGCGCTCGACCCGGACGTTGCCGATGCCGGTGATGCTGGTGCCGACCTCGAGCGCTCCATCGACCCGGTAATTGCCGTTGCTCAACAGCGGGCCGTTGATACCGACGTGACCGGTATGGGCCGAGTCGCGGTTGTTGCCAAACGACGAGAAGCTGTCCGCGGTGACTCCGCTGCCGGTCTTGTCCATGGTCTCGCAGACGCAGATGGCATGGTCAAAGGCAAGAGCGTTGGGATCGCTCGGAGAGCAATCCACGGCCTGGCTCTGGTTGTTCTGGCCAAAGGCCAGATCCAGCAACTCGCAGCCATCGAGCAAGAAGAGCGCAAGTACCACCACCATCCAACTGAAGGCGACGTAATGTCTCATGGCTTCTCCTTTTCTGCGCGGCACGTGGCACCTGCAAGGTCGGTGCGATGGAAGCTTCGTGCCAGCGGGCGACGCGCGGCGCTTGCCCGCGATATATCAGAGTATGTCGGAACCGCGGCGGGCTCGGGCAACGCCTGAGACCGATAGCTGTCGGACGGGCCCGACATTTTTTCCCGATTTCCAGCGGGGCAAACGCGCCCCGGTGTCAGCTCGATCCGACACCGGCGCCGTCGATGAGCGACCGCAACCACCTGACCGCGGCCACCGGACACGGGCCGATCGCGGTCTCGTCCGAGAGCACGAAACCGGATGCGCCCTGTTCCAGTGCGATGATCACGTCGCTGACCTCGGCGCGCGTGGGCCGGGTCTGACCGGCGACCATCGAGTAGAGCACCTCGCCGGCGACCAGAGCGGGCTTGCCGGCGCAGCGCGCCGCCGTCACCACCCGGCGCTGGAGAGCCGGCAACTGCGGCAGCGGCACCTCGACTCCGAGGTCGCCGCGGCCGAGACAGACGCCATCCGCTGCGGCGACCAGCTCGTCCAGGTGCTCGATGGCCAGCGCGCTCTCGATCTTGGCCACGATCGCGATCGGCAGCGAGCGGCGATCGAGCTGCTGCCGCAGCTCGTGTACGTCGGCTGCGGTCTCGCAGTAGGAGAGATAGACAAAGTCTGGCCGGGCCCGGGACAGCGCGTCGAGGTCAGCCAGATCCTTGCTCGTGAGCGCTGGCATCGCCAGGGCGCGACCCGGGATGCACAGACCGCTGCGCTCTGGCAGCCGACCACCCTTGGCGACCTGGCAGACCACGTCACCAGCCGCCACCCGGACCACTCGCAACTGCAGCGTCCCGTCGTCCAGCGCGATGGCGTCGCCGGGGCGCGCCACCGCGGCCAGCGCGGGACAGTTGACCGAGCCAAGCCGCGGGCCTCCCATGAGCTCCTGGTCAGAGCCGACCGGTCGCAGGCGGTACTCGTCACCGCCGGCCAGCTCGACGGCGCCACCCGGAAACGGTCCCAGGCGGAGCTTTCGACCGCGCAGGTCGGCGCCGATGGCCAGCCGCGCGCCGCAGGCGGCAGCCGCCGCCTTGACCCGGCCCAACAGCCCATCCAGCTCGTCGCTCCGGCAGTGCGACAGGTTGATGCGACACGCCGTGGCGCCCGCTGCAATGGCCTGGCGCAGGATCCCATCCTCTGCCAGAGCCGGACCCAGAGTCACATGCAGCTCGCGCTCCACGCCCAAATCTGACAGGCAAGCGGCTAATAACACAAGTTTTTCGTAGGGAAGTCCGATTTTCGGATTGGACCAGCAATCAACACTTGCACTTTGCGATCAGATGGATAGAGTAGCCGTCCCAATGCAACGTCGCCGGGGGCGACAAGGGAGAAGTGAGTTATGGCAAGGATCACCACCAAGAAAGAGGCCACGAACACGACCACCACCCCGCGCAGAGGCAACGGTGGCACCAGAAAAACCCAAACTACTCAATACTATACGGAGAATGACCGGCGCCAGATGATCGCCGAGGCCGCCTACTACATGGCCTTGCACCGCAACTTCGGCAATGGCGACCCGATCAACGACTGGCTGATGGCAGAGCAGGAGATAAACGCCCGCATCGGCCAGACGACGAACTGAGCGCTACCCCTTTTTAGGGCGGGGATAGCCATAAGCACAGAGGACTCACCTTGGCGCTGAGTCAGCGTCAGAGTGTAGTATTGTCGAAAAGATAACTCGATAACCCGGCGCGCTCACGCGAAGTCGTGTGCAGTTTTCTGCCGTCAGCCGGGCTCGGATTTCTTGGTCTCTGGCTCGCCGGTCCCGGCCGGCTTGTCGGGCGTGTCGGAGCTGGCTCCCGAGTCCGAGATTAGAATCAGGTCAAAGCTCGAGATCGACTCCGGGCTGTCGTCGAATTCCCCGGGCGAAGCGGCGCTCGCGGCCGGCTCCTTGGGCTTTTCTCCCGCTGCTCCGGCGGCCGCTGGATTGGTCACCGGGAGCGGTGCCATCCCGGGCTCGCCGTCGAACCTGAACTCGGGCTCCGAGACCGGCGTGAAGGAGAAATCGGGGTTGGAGACCACGTCGGGCGCAAAATCGGCGGTCGGATGCGATGGCTCTTCCTCCTTGACGACCGTGGCCACGAAGGCCTGCGACATCTCGTCGGCCGAACGGGAAGCCGGGGGCGGAGGTGGAGTCTCGGGCTCGCGCGGCGTGCCGTCGGGATTGAGCGGCGTGAGCGCCGGCTGCGTCGGATCCAGCGCGGCCTGCGGCCGCGGCCGCGGTGCTTCCTCGGCTCCAGCCGCAGCCGGGAGCGGAGGCATCGACAATCCAAAGTCGGCAAAGACCAACCGCTGCGGCGGCGGCAGCGAGCCGTATTTGTTGGTGATGCTATCCTCCAGGATGAACAGCTCCTCGCGTCGGCCGTCCTCGACCTCGAGCTTGAGGTTGAGCTCGCCGGCGCCGCTCGATCGCAACTTGAGCTCGCGCACCAGCGGCGCCAGGGCGGCGACGATGGCCTCGCCCAGCGCGCCCGGCCGTTTGAGCTTCTCGATCGAGGTCCCCGCGAAGGTCGCGCCGATGAGATGGGTCCGGTACGACACCAGCCGGATCACGGGCCCCTCGATCGCCTCCCACAGCAGGCGCACCGCCGCCGCGTCATCGCTGTCGAGCGGCGTCAGCTCGCCGCTCACCGGCGAGCCGCTCTGCAGCGGGCGCATCGTGAGCTGTCCGTCGGCATCGCGCGGGATGCGCAACTCGTAACCCTCTGTCCCCTCCTTGAGCGCGCGCCGCAGGTGCAGCAGCCCCTCGGCCGGGGTGACCACGACCTGGGTGACGATGAAGCGCTCGAGGTTGATCGGCACCAGCCTGCTGCCCTTGCGCAGCTTACGCTCGCGTTCGACGTGGATGGTGACCTCGGCCAGCAGCGAGCTGACCTTGATCGGCTGCGCCCAGGTGTGATCGGGCGGCAGGGTCACGCCGACGATCGCGCGCAGCTCGAACGGCACGCTGGCGACCGCCTGCACCTCGACCGTCTGCTCGCCGATGGCCTTCCACTGCGCCTCCCACACCGTGCCCGGCAGCTCGTGGTGGACCAGCAGCTCCTGCAGCGATCCCAGCAGCGTGTCGCGGCCGATGCTCTGCTCGGCCCGACGAAAGACGTTGTCGCGCCAGTTGGTCACCTCGTGGCGCACCTGCTCGATCGCGCCCCGGTTGGCGTCCGCCAGGCGCCGCGCGGTCTCCTCGCACACGTCCTTGGCCTGCCCCTCGCCCAGGTAGCCGACCAGCGCCCCCTGCAGCGTGGTCTCCAGTTGCTGCAGGCGCGTGAAATCGTCGTTGGCGCGCGTGGCCGCGGCCAGCATGGCGCGCCGCGCGCGCTCGATGCGGATGTCGGCGCCGAGCAACGCCACGCTGGCATCGGTGGCGGCGGTCAACATCTCCAGAAAATTGCACGGCAACGGAAACGGCTTGGAGTCGCCGTAAAGGTACCGCCGCGTCCCGGTCATCGCCGCGACCCTCCGCTGGGGACTTGAAACGGCATTATACGCGAGCCGCGCTGACGTGAAACACGAACGTTTTGTGTTCAATCCCACCGCAACCCTTGATAACGGATGCGTATCGTCCCTTCGCGAGGAGCGCGCCATGGCATCGACTCAGCGCCGCCGCGTCGGCCTGATGACCGCAGGCGGAGACTGCCCCGGCCTCAACGCGGTGATCCGTGCCGTCGTCAAGTCGGGCATCTACCAGCACGACTTCGAGATGATCGGCATCGAGGATGGCTTCTTGGGCCTGATCCAGAACCGGATGCACGTGATGAGCACCGACGAGGTGAGCAACATCCTGACCGTCGGCGGGACCATTCTCGGCTCGAGCAACAAGGCCGATCCCGAGAATCACGCGGTGCTCGAGAACGGCAGGTGGGTCAGGCGCGACGTGACCGAGGACGTGCTGGCGCACTGCCGGCAGTGGAATCTCGACGCGCTGATCGTCATCGGCGGCGACGGCACGATGTGCGGCGCCAACCACCTGATCGGCCGCGGGCTCAAGATCGTCGGCGTGCCCAAGACCATCGACAACGACCTCGAGGGCACCGAGGTCACGTTTGGCCACGACACCGCGGTCACCATCGCGACCGAGGCGCTCGACCGGGTGCACACCACCGCCTCCAGCCACCACCGGGTGATGGTGGTCGAGATCATGGGCCGCTACGCCGGCTGGCTGGCGCTGCGCGCTGGCCTGGCCAGCGGATCCGACGTCATCCTGATCCCGGAGATCCCGTTTGACCTGGATGTGGTCGCGCGCATGTGCCAGAAGCGCTCGACCCGGGGCAAGCGCTTCACCATCATCGCCGCCGGCGAGGGCGCCGCGCCGCGCGGCGGCGACATGGTCGTCGACCATCGCGACGAGGGATCGCCGGACCCGATCCGCCTGGGTGGCGTGGCCAAGCTCGTGGCGGGCGAGATCGAGAAGCGCACCGGCCTCGAGAGCCGTTCGATCGTGCTCGGCCACGTGCAGCGCGGCGGCACGCCCTCCCCCTACGATCGCATCCTGGCCACGACGCTGGCCCACCACGCGGTCGATCTGCTGGCCGCCGGCCGCTTCGGCGAGCTGGTGGTCGTCCGCGACGGCAAGATCAGCTCGCTGCCGATCGCCTCCATCGCCGGCAAGGTGCGCAAGGTGCCGCTCGACGACCCGATGATCCGCGCCGCGCGCGGGGTCGACACCTGCTTCGGCGACACGTGACGTCTCTCGTCCCGCCTTCTTGCGCGCGATCCAGGTTGGGCGTAAAAGAAACGCCGATCGGCGTCGCAATGCGACGTCGCACTCCGGTGACGCGATGAAGATGCTGCTGTTGGTGGCGACGATATCGGTGCTGGTCGGCGGCGCGGCCTGGAGCGTGCAGTTGGCTCTCGGCGCCGGCGACCCGACGCGGGCGGCGCCGCAGCCTCCCCAAGCGACCCCGGCGGCGAGCTGCTGCCGCTACGCGATCAGGGGTTGCGGCGAGCAGGCCAACGTCTGCGTGCTGCAGGCGTGCGACTTCGACGCCGAGAAAAAAGCGCGCGCCGCGTTCGAGAAGAAGCACGGGTGCAGCTCGTACAGCATCTCCAGCTACCTCGGCACCTGCTCGGGCGAAAAGTGCGGCATCGACCTCCGTTGATCACGCGGTCCGCAGTGGCTGGATGAGCTTGTCCTTGGGCAGGAACTCGCGCACGTAGTGATTGCTGTGAAAGACCGAGACCGCCTTCTCGATCGCGAGCGCGATCGCCCAGATGATCACCTCGGCCAGCGCGAATTCCTCCCCCTGGATGGCGCGAGCGACGGCGGCGATCAGCACCACGATGAGGAAGGTCTCGGCGATGGCATCGGCCACGCCGAGCCAGGGATGACCGAGGTAGAAGTAGCCGCCGCCCGGCCACAGGATGGCGATCTTGCGCGCCGTGGCCCGGTCCTTGAACTCGAGCTGGCAGCTCGGACACCGGTAGACCTCGGGCGCCAGCTCGCCGGTGCAGCGCGGGCACAGGTGCGCGCGCCGCGGATCGGCCGAGGGCGAGGCCGCGTCGAGCGATAGCTGCTCGAAGATGGCCTTCAGCTTGCCGCGTTCGGAGCGTTGGATGTAGTAGAACTTCTCGCTCTTGCCGCTCTTGTAGGTGACGACGAGCGAGCCCATGCTGACCTTGATCTTGGAGCAGTCGGCGTAGTTGATGCGCGCGATGCAGTTGCGATACTTGAACGAGCTCGTCGTCGGCACGTGCAGGATGCGCTGGTCGGTGAAGATGAACAGCGCGCGCTTGAGGTAGAAGATGATCCAGCCGGTCAGGTATTGTTCCAAGAACGACATCGGCGAACAGCCGGTGGTCACCAGCCAGACGCGCTCGCCGGGTTTGAGAAAGGGCTTGACGAAGCCGGCGACGTCATTGACCAGCCTGGTCTGCCGTTTCTCGATCCCGCCCTTGCGTTTGCCCTTTTTGTCCGTCAACAGGATCTCGGGCGCGATCGGGATGCCCGCGATCTCGGCAGGTGCGGCGGCGCCGTCCGCAAACGGTTCTTTTCCGATGGCCATGCTCCCCTCCTGGGTGGCGGTCGATTGTCTTATACAGCGACCGTCCGGTTGACGTCTCGCGCGATTTTTCCGAAGATGCCGCTCACAGCGCAGGAGCGAGCATGGCCGAGCAGCAGGGAACGACCCGCAAGCCGCGTTCGTTGAGGGACAAGGGGCTGGCGGCCGGTCTCAAGGTGGTGTCCCGCGTGCTCGACGATCCGGAGCGCGCCAAGCGGGTGATGGAGGTGGTCAGCCAGGTGCAGCGGGGCCGGGCCAGGCTCGACCAGACCGCGCACCGCGTGCTCAACGCCGGCAACATCCCCAGCCTCGAGGATCTCGAGCGCATCGGTCGCCACGTCGGCGCGCTGCGGCGCGAGGTGCGGCGGCTCAAGACCCGCCTCGAGGCGATCCGGCGCCGGGTCGAGAACGGCTGAACGATCCACCCTTTTTTCTCATGGACGATCGGTCGCGACACATCGGGGAGAGGCTTGGCGAGCTGCACGCAGTGATGGCGCGGTTGCGGGCGCCCGACGGCTGCCCCTGGGACCGCGCGCAGACGCTGCGCACCCTGCGCTCCTACCTGCTCGAGGAGACCTACGAGCTGCTCGAGGCCATCGACTCGGCCGACGTGGCGGCGCACCGCGAGGAGCTGGGCGACCTGCTGTTCCAGGCGGTGTTCCAGGCGGCGATCCGCGAGGAACAGGGGGCCTTCGATCTCGGCGACGCCGCCGACGGGATTCGCGACAAGCTGCTGCGCCGCCACCCTCACGTCTTTGGCGAGGGGCCGCGCTCCTGCACGCCGGACCAGGTGCGCCAGGCCTGGGACGAGATCAAGCGCGACGAGAAGAGAGATCGCGGCACCCTCGACGGCGTGCCCGAGACACTGCCGGCGCTGCTGCGCGCGGTGCGAATCGGGGAGAAGGCGGCCCGGGTCGGCTTCGACTGGCCGGAGCCGACCGGCGTCCGGCGCAAGATCGACGAGGAGCTGGCCGAGCTGGACGCCGCCGTCGCCAGCGGCGACCTGGCGCACGCCGAGGACGAGCTGGGCGACCTGCTGTTTGCCCTGTGCAACTACGCGCGCCACCTCGGGCTGATGCCCGAGGACGCGCTGCGCGGAACCATCCGCCGCTTTCAGCAGCGCTTCGCCGAGGTCGAGCGCGCGCTGCGCGAGCGCGGGCAGGCGGCGACCGACGTCGACATCGACCAGCTCGAAGCTATGTGGCAGCGGGCCAAGCGAGACCTCGCCCGATGACCCTGTTTCGCTGCCCAGAATGCGGGGCCGAGTTCGACAAGCAGGTCTTCATCTGCCCGCGCTGCTACACCATTCTCGATGACACCCTGCTCGAGCAGGAGGCCGAGGCCGAGGACAGCGACCAGGCGACGGATGTGGTCGAGATGGCCGACGTGCTGGGCGACCGCCTCGCCAACGCCGGCGACTCAGTTGGCGAGGTCGAGTCGGCCAGCCACCGCATCGCGGTCAAGGCGGTGACCGACGCCCGGATCGCGATCCCCCAGCCCAAAAGCCCGTTTGCGCCGGAGCTCGGCCTCGGCGAGCAGGTGACCTCGCCCGCGCTCACGGCGCTGACGGCCGAGCCGGACGACGCGCGGCTGGCGCTGGTTCCCGGAATCGACCTGCGCGACTTTGATCTGACGGTGTTCGAGGCCTACGTCGCGACGCGGGTCGACGGCACCTCGACCATCGCCGAGATCCGCAGCGCGGTAGCGATCACGACCGCCGACATGAATGCGGTGGTCGCGGTGCTCAAGGGCAAGGGGGTGGTGCAGGTCATCGCGCGTCAGCCGGAGAAAAAACGCGCCCCGCGCCGGGTCGCCAAACCGGTCGTCGCTCCGGCACCGCCCAGACCCTCGCCTTCTTCTCCTCCTCCACCCCCGCCGTCACCGCCGCCACCGCCCGCACCAAAAGCACTTGAGAAACCGGCTCCGGCGACCGTCGCCCCCCCGGCCGCGCCGCGAATCCGATCTCCGGCTGCGGAGGCGCCGCCGTCCGCCGCCGCCAATCGGCCGACGCCGGTGCAGACCGAGAGCGAGCGGCTGGCGGCAGCGGCCAAGGCCGGCCGGCAAAAGAAAGATCGCTCGCTGTTGCAGGCAATCGGGTTTTCCAAGAAGGTCGATTTCCTCGACCGCGCGGTCGATCTGGCCAACGCGGGCGACATCGACGGTGCCATCGAGTACCTCGAGAGTACCATCCCAAAAGCCAGGGATCCGGCGCCGCTCCTGAACCATTTGGCGCTGCTGATGGTCAAGACGAAAAAGGACTTCGAGTACGCCGAGCAATTGCTCGAAAAGGCCGAGCAGCTCGATCCCACCAACCCGACCTACCGCAAGAACCTGCAGAAGGTGCTCATCCTCAAGACCAGGCGGGTGTGAAGCGCTGCGCGGCGACCGGTTTGTTTCGCCGCCGCGATCGCGCCTTGTCGGACCGAGCTTCGGCCGTTGTTTCGAAACGCGCTTTCTGCTAGCACAGCAGCGGCCGCGGGCACGATCCGCATCCTGGAGGAAGTCATGAGCAAGCGAGTCTACTTCTTCGGCAACGGCAAGGCCGACGGCAAGGCCGACATGAAGAACCTGCTCGGCGGCAAGGGCGCCAACCTGGCCGAGATGAGCAGCCTCGGCATCCCGGTGCCGGCCGGTTTCACCATCTCCACCGAGGCCTGCAACGAGTATTACGCGCTGGGCGGCAAGTTCCCCGACGGGCTCGAGCGCGAGGTGGTGGACTGCATGGCGATGGTCGAGCAGGCCATGGGCAAGAAGTACGGCGACCCCGAGAACCCGCTGCTGATCTCGGTCCGCTCGGGCGCGCGCGCCTCGATGCCGGGCATGATGGAGACCGTGCTCAACGTCGGCCTGACCAGCAAGACCATCCCGGGCGTGATCAAGCGCACCGGCGGCAACGAGCGCTTCGTCTGGGACGCCTACCGGCGCCTGATGATGATGTACAGCGACGTCGTCATGGAGAAGGCGGCCGGCCTCGAGCCGGCCGATGGCATGGGCGTGCGGCAGCAGCTCGACCGGCTGCTGCACGAGGAGAAGGCACGCCGCGGCCACACCAGCGACACCGAGCTCACCGCCGCCGAGCTGAAGAACCTGTGCGAGGTCTTTCGCAAGAGGATCAAGGAGGTGCTCGGCAAGGACTTCCCCGACGACGCCAAGGAGCAACTCTGGGGCGGCATCGGCGCCGTGTTTCAGTCGTGGAACGGCCGCCGCGCCGTGGCCTACCGCAAGATCGAGAACATCCCCGACAACTGGGGCACCGCGGTCAACGTCCAGTCGATGGTGTTCGGCAACCTCGGCGACACCTCGGCCACGGGAGTGGCCTTCACCCGCAACCCGGCCACCGGCGAGAACATCTTCTTCGGCGAGTGGCTGATCAACGCCCAAGGCGAGGACGTGGTGGCAGGCATCCGAACCCCCAACCCGGTCAACAAGAAATCCAAGACCGCCGAGCAGGAGGCCGAGGGGGTCAAGAGCCTCGAGGAGGCGATGCCCGCCGCCTACCAGCAGCTTCACGGGATCCAGAGCAAGCTCGAGAGCCACTTCAGGGACATGCAGGACATCGAGTTCACCATCGAGGATGGCAAGCTCTACCTGCTGCAGACGCGCACCGGCAAGCGCACCGGCACCGCCGCTCTCAACATGGCGATGGACATGCTCGACGAAAAGCTGATCGACGAGCGCGAGGCGATCCTGCGCGTCAAGCCGTCGCAGCTCGACGAGCTGTTGCACCCGATCATCGATCCGGGCGCGGAGAAGAACCTCAAGCCGGTGGCCAAGGGCCTGCCGGCGGGGCCAGGCGGCGCCTGCGGCCAGGTGGTATTCACGGCGGCCGAGGCGGTCGAGGCCCGGAAGCGGGGCAAAAAGGTGATCCTGGTCCGCGAGGAGACCAACCCCGAGGACATCGAGGGCATGCGCGCGGCCGAGGGCATCCTGACGGCGCGCGGCGGCATGACGTCGCACGCGGCGCTGGTCGCGCGCGGCTGGGGCAAGTGCTGCATCGTCGGCGCCGGCGCTCTGCACGTCGAGGGCAAGCTGCTCGAGGTGGGAGGCAAGCAGTTCAAGGAGGGCGACTGGATGTCGCTCAACGGCACCCGGGGCTACGTCTACGAAGGCCAGGTGCCGCTGATGAACGCCTCCGAAAATCCGCGCTTTCAGAAGTTCATGAAAATGGCCGACTCGTTCAGGACCATGGGGGTGCGCACCAACGCCGACACCGCCGACGACAGCCGCAAGGCGCGCGAGTTCGGCGCCGAGGGCATCGGCCTCTTCCGCACCGAGCACATGTTCTACGGCAAGGGCAGCCAGGAGCCGCTGTTCTTCCTGCGCAAGATGATCCTGAGCCAGACCCTCGAGGAGCGGCAAAAGGCGCTCCAGGAGCTGTTCCCGTTCGTCAAGCGCGACGTCAAGGCGACCATGGAGGTGATGGATGGTCTGCCGGTGACCTTCAGGCTGCTCGACCCACCGCTGCACGAGTTCGTGCCGCAGAGCCCGGACAAGCAGGCCGACCTGGCCAAGGCGCTCGGCATCTCGGTCGACGACATCAAGAAGCGCGGTGAGGATCTGCATGAGAGCAACCCGATGATGGGCCACCGCGGTGTGCGGCTCGGCATCACCTATCCCGAGGTGAGCGAGATGCAGATCCGCGCCATCCTGGAGGGGGCGGCCGAGCTGATCCAGGCCGGCAAGAAGGCGATCCCGGAGATCATGATCCCGGTCACCTGCGAGGTGAACGAGCTCAGAACGCAGAAGGTGCTGGTCGACAAGGTGCTGGCCGAGGTCAAGCAGAAGACCGGCGTCAAGGAGATCCCGCTCAAGTACGGCACCATGATCGAGATCCCGCGCGCCTGCCTGCTCGGCGACAAGATGGCCGAGAGCGCCGAGTTCTTCAGCTTTGGCACCAATGACCTGACCCAGATGACCTACGGCTTCAGCCGCGACGACATCGGCGGTTTCTTGCCCGACTATCTGGACAAGAAGATCCTCGACGCCGACCCGTTTCAGACCATCGACCAGGCCGGCGTCGGCCAGTTGATGAAGATGGCGGTCGAGAAGGGTCGCGCCACGCGCAAGGATCTCAAGGTCGGCATCTGCGGCGAGCAGGGCGGCGACCCGGCGTCGGTCGAGTTCTGCTTCAAGACCGGTCTGACCTACGTGAGCTGCTCGCCCTTCCGGGTCCCGATCGCCCGCCTCGCCGCCGCGCAGGCGGCCGTGCAAGCCAAGGCGTAGTCGCGGCCACGACCTGGCGGGCCAGCATCGACCGCTCCGCGGGAGGGGGCCAGTGACCAGCGACCAGCGAGGCGCACCGACCGCGTTCAAGCGCGAGCTGCGGCTGTTCGACTCGACCATGATCGTGGTCGGCTCGATGATCGGATCCGGCATCTTCATCGTCAGCGCCGACATCGGCCGCACCGTGGGCGGCGGCGGCTGGCTGCTGGCGGTGTGGCTGATCACCGGACTGATCACGCTGATCGCCGCGCTCAGCTACGGCGAGCTGGCCGGCATGATGCCGCGCGCCGGCGGACAGTACGTCTACCTGCGCGAGGCCTACGGCCCTGTGATCGGCTTTCTCTACGGCTGGACGTTCCTGCTGGTGATCCAGACCGGCATCATCGCCGCCGTCGGCGTGGCGTTTGCCAAGTTCCTCGGGGTGCTGGCGCCGGCGCTGGGCGAGAACAACGTGCTGGCGCGGGTCGGCGGCTTCGAGCTGACCGCGGCGCAGCTCGTCGCCATCGCCAGCATCGCCGCGCTCACGGCGGTCAACTGGCGGGGTCTGCGCACCGGCCGCGCCGTGCAAAACGGCTTCACCGCCACCAAGACACTGGCCCTGATCGGCCTCATCGTGCTCGGGCTCGCCATCGGCAGCAACGGCGCTGCCATCCGAGCCAACCTCGACAGCTTCTGGAGCATGAGCTGGACCCGCGTCGTCGACGGCAAGCTGTCGATAGAGGCCCTGACGCCGGCGCTGTTGCTGGCCGCGATCGGCGCCGCCATGGTCGGCTCGCTGTTCTCGTCCGACGCCTGGTACAACATCACCTTCACCGCCGCCGAGGTGGTCGAGCCCAGGCGCACCATCCCGCTCAGCATGGCGCTCGGCACCGGCCTGGTCACCCTGCTCTACCTGCTGGTCAACATCTCGTATCTGGCCATGCTGACGCTCGTCGGCACGCCCGGCGGCAGCGACGCGATGAGTCGCGGCATCCAGTTCGCGACCCACGATCGGGTGGGCGTGGCCGCGGCCGAAGTGATCTTCGGCGCGCCGGCGGCGGCGATCATGGCCGTGCTGATCATGATCTCGACCTTCGGCTGCAACAACGGGCTGATCCTGGCCGGCGCCCGCGTCTATTACGCCATGGCGCGAGACGGCTTGTTCTTCAGAGCCATCGGCCGGCTCAACGACCGCGGCGTGCCGGGGGCCGGGCTGGGCCTGCAATGCCT
>JAFGSX010000509.1 GCA_016934455.1 Deltaproteobacteria bacterium | reverse complement strand
CACGCGCTCCCTGCTGCCCGGGCAGCTCGAGCGCCTGAGCCATAGCTGGCCGCTGCCCGTCGATCTGATCTGGACGCCGCTGGTCATCCGCGTGCAGGCCGACGACGTCGGAGACGGCACCGGCGAGCACAACGAGTGCGAGGACGGGGGCGAGGACAACAACGCCGCGGCGCTGGACGACGTGGTCTGCGGCGACGCGGGATAGACCGGCCGGGACGGAATCGCCCGCAGACGCAGACCGCTTCGAGCGCCGGCTAGTCGGTGATGTTGACCGTCAGCTCGAAGGTCTTGGCCGGCGGCGTGCCGTGCTCCCACGGCCGCGCGTAGGCCAGCGTCACCATGTGGGTGCTGCCCGCGGCGACGAAGGGATTGTCGGTATCCCAGGTGAACCGCGCCGTGCCCCCGGTTCCGATGCCGGGCCCCCCTTGGATGTAATCCTCCTGGGGATAGCCGAACGAGCGATCGGTCGAGATGACGCTCCACTGGAAGCCGGTGGTGGCATTGGCCGGCAACTCGAGCACCACGGGCTCGCCCTTGGCGACGGTGATGGTCTTGCTGTCGCCGCTGCCCGCAGTGGCCGCCGCCTCCTTGAGCTCGCGCGCAAGCTGCACCGCCAGCTTGCCGGTGACCGACATCTTGGCGATCTCGGTCTTGGAGAGACCGTTGTTGTTGAGGTCATAGTTGTCGATCATGTGCTCCTTGGCGTAAGTCACGGCGCGCTGCACATCCTTGGCCGTCACCTGCGCCCCCGCCTTGAAGTCGCGCTTGTCGACGAAGCGGAAGAAGATGTCGGTCAGCTTCTTCTCGGTGCCATCCAGCTCCTGCAGCTTGGCCTTCATGTCGGCGCGGCTGGCGCGCCCGTCCGACTTGGCCGCGTCGATGATGTGCGCTGCCGCTTGTTTCAACGCCGCATTGACAGCCTGTTTGGAGATCCGTGCCATGGGTTCCTCCCGGTGGGTTGATCGCGTGCGATTCTAGCAATCTGCAATGTGGTTGCCAACCGGTCTGCGCTGAGCCTGCGCAGGGGCCTCGCGGTGGGCGTCAGCGCGCCCGGTTGGCCGCCACCGCGGAGAGAGCGCTGGCGCTCGTGGTCACGCCCTGGCTTGATACTGGCCGCAGGCAAAGTTATCGTCAGCCGCAGGAGGGATGGTCATGGTGCAGAAGAAAATGGCGGCGGGCAAACCGGCGGCCAAGGGCCTGCGCCAGACGACCGCGCCGGTGACCAAGAAGACAGCGATCGCCAAACCGGCGACCTCAGCCGCCAAGGTCGGCGACGCGATATGGGACCAGAAAAAGGTCAAGGACTTTGTCCAGGGCAAGATAACCCTGGGTGAGCTACAGGGCATCAGTAAAAAAACCCAGTACAAGATCGCCGAGATGGGCTATGGCCTCTGCTCGCAGGGCAAGTACGTCGAGGCCGACAAGCTGTTTGCCGGGCTGGTGGCGCTGGACCCGCGCGATCCCTATTTCCTGCTCGCCCGCGGCTCGGTGGCGCAAAAGCAGGACAACTTGGCGGAGGCGGATCGCTGGTACAGCGAGGCGCTGCGCCACGCCCCAAGCCACGCCGTGGCGCTGGCCAACCGCGGCGAGGTGCGCATGGAGTTGGGCCGTCTGCAGGAGGGCGCGGTCGATCTGATTGCGGCGCTCAAGCACGACCCCGACCTGAAGGAGCCGACCTCGCGCCGCGCGCGCGCCCTGCTGGTGGGGCTCAAGACCACACTCGACGAGGGCGCCGCGGCGCGCAAGCCTGCCACCGCCCGCAAGGTGCGCTGATCATGAGACCTCGGACCAGATCGTGGGTTCCTTTGGTGTCTGCGCTCGCGATCGCGGGCGGTGCACCCGCATGCGCCCTGTTCGCCAGCCAGCCCCCGTGCAACAGCGACGACAACTGCCCAGCGGGGCAGGTCTGCGATCTCGAGACCCGAGCCTGCGTGGCCCGGCCCTCAGGACAGGACAGCGGAGTCTCGCCGCAGGACGGAGGGCCGATCGACGGCACCCTGGCCGATGCCCCGGCGCAGGACAGCGCAGCGACCGACGCCTTGGCGCAGGACAGCGCTCCGACCGACATTGCGCGCGCCGACCAGCTCGTGCCCGACGCGACGGGCGGGGACACGGGCGCGGCGGATCGGAGACTCCCGGACTCCTGGCTGCCCGACGTCGGGGTGTGCATCGACAACGACCAAGATCACCATGGTTTCGGCTGCGCGCTGGGCCTGGACTGCGACGACAACGACGCGCTGGTGTACGAGGGCACCGTTTGCGACGACGGCAATGGCGACACGATTTACGACTTCTGCCGCAACGGCGCGTGCCGCGGGGTCTACAGCAGCGCCTCGAGCTGCACCTATGTCTGCTCTCCCACGTGCGTGCCGGGAGCGTGCTGCCTGGAGTCCTGCTCCAGCCCGAGTTGCGGAAGCTGCGAGTCCGGTTGCTCCTGCTTCTTCGAATTTAACCAAAACGGCCAGAGCATCGCTCTGACCTGCGAATCGGGTTCGAGCTGCACCCTTTCGGCCAATCATGGACGCAACGTCACGACGACCTGCGACCACGCGACCTGCTACCAGATCTGCAACAACACCAACGGCGATTGCACGATGGATTGCCAGCACCAGGCATCGTGCATCGTCTTCTGCAAAGGCGGCCAATCGAGCTGCGATATCACCGGATGCCCGGGCGGAGCGCAGAACTGCCCCGACGGCAAGACCGTCGTCTGCAACGCCTTGTGCCCCGGCGCCTAGACGATCCGCTCACCGCGCCCAGCTCACTCCCCGCCCGCCTGGAGCGCGATGCCGAGCCCGACCGCGCCGGCGACCACTCCGACCACGGCCACGCCGGCCAGCACCCGCTCGGCCAGCAGCATTCCCGAGCGCGCCTCGAAGTCGCCCGCGTCGCTGTATAGCAGCGTGCTGTCGAGCGCCAGCGCGCCCAGGCCGCCCAGCAGCGCCAGCCCGCCGGCGCCGCCAGCGATGCTCCAGCCGACCACATCCAGCGCCAGAGCCGAGGTCTTCTTGGCGCCGGACGGGGTGGCGGACTTGGCCGACGCGGTGCCGGTCTCGGCCGCTGCGGTGCCGGTCTCGGCCGACGCGGTGCCGGTTTCGGCCGATGCGGTGCCGTCCTCGGCCGCTGCGGTGCCGTCCTCGGCCGACGCGGTACCGTCCTCGGCCGACGCGGTGCCGTCCTCGGCCGACGCGGTGCCGTCCTCGGCCGACGCGGTGCCGTCCTCGGCCGACGCCGGTTGATCTGGCGCTCCCGTTGTCGCGGCGACCGCGGCTGGCTGCTCCTCGCGCGCGACCAGCGCTCCCTGGCCCGGCTGCGAGGCGGGAGCGCTCTCCGGGGCGAACAGGCGCCTGGCCAGCTCCCGCAGCGCGGACTTGCGCGCCGGCTTGGCGCTGGCGATCTCACCCTCCACCGCGGCCAGCCGCTCGCCGCGCTTGGCGTCGACCAGCACCAGCGATAGCGTCAGCGCGTCGGCCTTCCGCTCGGCCGCCACGCCGATGACGCGCTGCACCTGCAGCAGCGCGGCCAGCTTGCGCAGGCACTCGGTGTCGTCCGACGCGCAGTCGAAGCCCATGCCGCGCGCCGTCGCCAGCTCGGGTGCGATCCGGGACTGCTTTTTCAGGGCGCAGCCGTCCGCTTCCTGCAGCGCCGCGGCCAGCGCCGGCAACAGCTTGGCGCGGCGCAGGGTGGCCTCGGCCGCCGCGCTCGGCGCCAGGGCGCAGGTCGGGGGGGAGGAGGCCGCGGCCCGCGCCGCCAGCGGCAGCGCGGTTAGCAAGGCGGCACCGAGAAGACTGAGCTTGTTCATCTTGCGCACCGCTCCCGGCAGCGCTGTCCGGCAGCCGCTGCCCGGGGTGCATTATACCCGAGCGCGCGCCGCCAAGGCGGCCAGGAAATGTCATAAGCAATGCTCTTTTGCTATCCTGGGCAGGGAGGTGGACTCCACCGAGAGCGGAGCGCCAAGTGAGCGGAGACAGCCAATCGAATACCAGCCCTCTGGGGCCGTTGCCGCACCCGTTCGGCCGCTACCTGCTGCTGCACTCCCTCGGTCAAGGCGGCATGAGCGACGTCTACCTGGCCAAGCAGAGCGGTTTGGCCGGAATCGAGCGCTACTGCGTCGTCAAGATCGTAGCCACCACCCGTGGCGAGCCGCAGCACAACGTGGCGCGCTTTCTCGACGAGGCGCGGGTGATGGTCCACCTCAGCCACCAGAACATCTGCGGTGTCTTCGACGTCGGCGAGGTCGACGGCGCGCTCTACCTGGCCATGGACTACGTGGCCGGCCAGAGCCTCAACGCGCTGCTGCGCGTGCGCAAGGCGCAGGGCCAGAAGATGGAGCCCGGCCTGGCGCTGTTTGTCCTGTGCGAGCTGCTCAAGGCGCTCGACTACGCGCACCGCTGTCAGCACCCGACCAGCGGCCAGCCGCTGGGCATCGTGCACCGCGACGTCTCGCCGCAGAACATCCTGCTGAGCTACGAGGGGGAGGTGAAGCTCATCGACTTCGGCATCGCCTTCTCCTCGATCAAGCAGGAGCGGACGCGCCACGGCTTCATCCTCGGCAAGCTCACCTACATCTCGCCCGAGCAGGCGCGCGGCGAGAAGACGGGGATCCCGGCCGACGTCTTCGCCTCGGGCATCATCGGCTACGAGCTGATCACGGGCGAGCGCTACTACGCCGGGCTGCAGAAGAACTTCCTGGAAGTGATCACCTCCGGCGATCACGTTCCGCGGGACTGGGGCAAGATCGAGCCCGACCTGGGAGATATCCTGAACCGCGCGCTGAGGCGGGAGCCGCCCATCCGCTACGACTCGTGCACCGAGTTCCGCCAGGCCGTCGAGCATTACCAGCGCGAGCAGGGTTTCACCGCGGGCTCGGACGAGCTGCGCGACTACCTGCGCCAGCTCTTCCCGGAAAAACAAGAAGAGACCAGAAAGCTGCTGGCGAGCTTCGAGCAGGCAGCGGCGGGGCCGGGCGCGGCGCCGGAGCCTGCAGCAGAGCCCCCGCCCGGCAGGAGTCTGTTCGAAGCCGACGGGGTGGTGACGAAGCTGGAAAAGCACATCCAGGAGTCGTCCGGGCAAGCCCCAGAGGGTCCGGCGTCACAGCAGGCCGCCTTCGAGGAGGCAGAGGTCGCGAAGACCGACGTCGAATCCGCAAATGTCGAAGCGCCGGCGGCCGGGACGGTGTTGAGCGGCATCGAGCCCACTGTCCTTATCCATATGAACGCGGCGCCGGCGCCGGAGCAACCGAGCGGCCTCGAGTCGACGGTTCGCATCGAAATGGGCACCGCGCCGGCGCCGGAGCAACCGAGCGGCCTCGAGTCGACGGCCCGCCTCGAGACCGAAGCCGCGCCAGCGCCGCCCGCGGTCGAGCTCGAGCTGCAGCAAACGCCCGCGCCGCCGAGCCGGCGCTCGGCCCCGGTGGAGGAGACGTACCTCCTCGGCCGTAAACGGCGTGCCAAAAAACAGCTCTGGCTGAGCGCCGCAGCGGTCGGGCTGGTCGTGATCGGCGCGGTGATCACGCTCGTCGTCCTGCAGCGCTCGCACCGCTCGGATCAGCTCGCGACGGTCAGCGATGCCGCCGCAATGCAGAACGCTGCCAACGGGATCGCCCTCGGAGGCCAGCCCGACGCCGCCCTGGCCGACGCCGTGGCCGCAGCCGACGCCGCAGAGAGAGAAGGGGTGGATTTCGCGGCCGGGGATCTCGGCGACATCGCGTCGCCGGCGCCGACGGACAGGAGGAAAGAGCCGCCGACGAGGCGCACCGGCGGCAAGGTGCACCGGCAGCCGCCGCCCACCACCATGAGCGAGAAACTGGCGCTGATGAGGCAGTGCGCAGGCCGGCGCCCGTGCGCGCGCCAGGTGCTGGACAAGAGCGCGCGCCTGAGCCAGCTCGACTTCGAGCAGGTGAAGCGGTTCCCCGCCGAGCTAGACCGCTGCGTCAAGGAGTGCCGGCGCTAGAGAGGGCGATCGTGTCGCTGGCCGGCGGTGCCGAATTCTACCGGCGCATGCTGGCGAGCAGGGCGGCGGCCGCTCTCTTGTCGCCGGCGATGGCGGCGCTGGCCACGTCGACCTCGACGGTGCGGGCCTGGATGTTGAACCAGATGTCGGCGTAAGGCCGCTCCTCGCCCTTGACGATGAAGGTCGCCCCCTCCTGCTGCATCAGCTTGTTGCCATACATGTCCTCGGGCGACTGCTCGAAGCCGCGGATCCGATCGGGGTCGCCCAGGTTGATGCGGGTGATGCCGAGCGCGGCGAAGCTGCGGTCCTCACCGTTGACCAGCCCGCCCACGCGCATGCGCAGGCCCACGGTGTGCTCGAGCAGCAGCAGGTCCTCGGCGTCGAGGTACTGCTTTTTGGCGTCGACCAGCCGGTAGTGCTCGGCCAGCGCGCGCAGCGCGGCGAAGCCGTTGTCAAAGGAGCCCTCGATGCCGTAGACCGAAAGGTCCGTGTTGTTGCCGAACATGTCGCGGCCGGTGAGCTGGTTGCCCTCGTCATCCTGCTTGGCGTCGAAGACCAGCAGGCCGATGGCCGCGCTCAGATCCGAGATCTGCTCCAGCTTGCCGTCGCCGTCGAGGTCGACCTCGATCAGCCCGCTGTGTTTGAGCTGCAGCCCGGTGCCTTCGAGGTCGAAGATCAGAGGCGAGGCGAGCTCACCGACCGTTTCGGCGGCATCGGTGTAGGAGTCGAGATCGATCGCCACCGAACTGCCGCCGTTCTCGACCTCCACGTTGGTGCTGCCCTCGGCGAAGAAGCCGAACTCGTCGACGCCGTTGCTGCCGAGCGCGCCGACAGCGAACTCCTGGGTCACGCTGGTGGTGCCAAAGCTGCCCCCGCGCAACGCGGCGGTGATCGACTCCAGCATCGAGTCCATCACCATCGACGAACCCGAGTTCTTCTCGGTGCCGTTCCTGACCTTGGTGCCGAGCAGCTTGTTCATGGCATCGCGAGAGCCCGACTTGCGGATCCCGTTCTTGTCGTTCATGTCGCTGTTGATCTTGGCGCCAGTCTGCTGCTCGAGAATACCGCGCAGCACCTCCTTGGCCGCGGCGCTGTCGGGGGCGTTGCGGATGGCGGCCACCTGATCGGCAGTGAGCACCAGCTTGCCGGGCTCGGTCTTCTCGCCCGGCTTTGCCACCCGCACCTCGGCCGCGGCGTTGCCGAGCTTGTCGATGGCTTTGTTGATCTTCTTGACGTCGCTGCTGCCGCTGACGTTGAGCGCCTTGGCGTTTGCCGACTGGCCCTTGGAAGTGTTGGTGGGCTGCAACGTGTTGAGAAAGGTGTCACCCTTTACCGGTGGAAAGCTGGCCGGATTGGTTGCTACGCTGGTCGACTGGGCGGCGAACCCGCCGACGCCAGCCATCATTGATTGCGAGTTCATCCCGAGGGCGAGCTGCGACATGGTCACCTGGGTCATCCCGGCCAGCGCGCCCTGGATGTCTTGCCAGCCACCGAACAGCGAGCCAGCGCCGCCGAACGAGGCGCTGCTCAGATCGTAACCTGAAAAGGACTGCTGCAGGCTGGCGGCCCAGCTCTCGCCGGCCAGCGGCATGGCAGAGCCGAGCAGACCGCTTGCAAAGGCCTGCCCCAGTTGCAGGCCCTGTGGTACCGGCGGCAGAAAACCGGCGCCCATGTTGAGCGCGCTGGCGGCGCCAAAAGCGGTGAACGGCGTGGCCGCGCCCATGGACGAAACGCCGAACAGATCCGCAAGACCGGCAGCCTGCGCCAACCTGCCGAGGGTCGAGGCAAGCCCGAGCCGGGCATTGAGGTCTAGCCCCATGGTGAAATTGCTGATCCGGCCGAACGAGCTGCTAAAATTTGAGATCATCGACATCGCCTAACCCCTTGGTGTTTGCCTGCCTCTTGCTCAATGGGTCTGCTCGTAGAGTATTCAACAGACAAAAAGTGTTATCGCGAGAATCCGCGCTGTTGGTGCTGCGAACCGGCGTTTTTTTTTGTAATCAATTCAAATCGTTATCGACGGAATGTGAGGTAGGACACCTGACCACATGAGGTCTTGGTCGGCGCAGTCCATTTTTTTCGCCTAACAGCGAAAAAAGGCCGTGAGCGAGCCCCCGCCGTGAGCGATCTAAACACCACGATCAGACGATCTGCCCCTGCTTGAGCAGCGCGCTCATCTCCCTGAAGGATGGGTGGTCCTTGTGCCGCGCCCATTCGAATGCGACCGACTCGTGGTTGGTGAGGACCGCGCCGGCCTGAGCCATGCGCTCGAGGGCATGGCGCAGGTACTCCTCGCCGCGGCAGCTCACCGCCTCCCAGCAGAGGTGGACCTGATGGCCTTGGCGCAGCAGCTCGAGCACGGTCGCCATCACGCAGACGTGGGCCTCGATGCCGGCGACCACGATCTGGCGCTGCTCCGGGGCCAGGCCCGGACGCGAGCTGACCAGCAGCGGCTCGAAGCGCGGGTCGCCGCAGCAGCCGAAGCTGGTCTTCTCGAGATACCTGGTCGGAACCGCGAGCGCGTCGAAGAGCGCCCGGATCTCGGCGTGAGTAGCGCCCAGCCCGCGCGGGTACTGTTCGGTCAGCACCACTGGCACGTCGAACATCCCGGCGAGCTGCAGCAGCCTCTTGCTGGCGGCCAGGACCCGGTCAGGCCGATGGACCATGTCCATCAGCTTGCCCTGAAAATCGATCATGAGCAGGATGCTGCGGCTGCGGTCGAGGAGCTCCATGGCTGTTCTCCGACGCCAGCCCGGCACTGGCGTGGGCCACCATAGCATTGTTTGGTTGGCGAGCCAGACCGACTGCTCTAGATTCGAGCTGATGACCGACGATCGCGATCCCATCTATCTCGACCACAACGCCACCACTCCGCTCCACCCCCAGGTGCTGGAGGCGATGCTGCCCTACCTGCAGCAGCACTTCGGCAACCCGTCCAGCAGCCACCCCCTTGGCCGGCGGGCGCACGCCGCGGTCGAGCGCGCCCGGGAGCAGGTCGCCGCTCTGCTCGGCAGCGAGCCCGACGAGATCTTCTTCACCTCGGGCGGCACCGAGGCCAACAACCTCGCCATCCGGGGCGCGCTGGCGGCCGCCGGCGGCAGGCGCGGCGTCGTGACGTCGGCGGTCGAGCACCCGGCCACGGCCCGCCCGTGCGACCTGCTGGAGGAGCGCGGCTGCGCCGTGACCCGGCTGCCGGTGGAGGCGAGCGGCCAGTTGCCGCCCGCCGCGGCCGGGCCCGCGCTGCGCGACGACACGGCGCTGGTCACGGTGATGCTGGCCCAGAACGAGACCGGGACGCTGCTGCCGGTGGCCGCGCTGGCGAAGTTGGCGCACCAGCGCGGCGCGCTCATGCACACCGACGCGGCGCAGGCGGTGGGCAAGATCCCGACCCGCGTCGACGAGCTGGAGGTAGACCTGCTCTCCGTCGCCGGCCACAAGCTCTACGCGCCCAAGGGCGTCGGCGCCCTCTACGTGCGGCGCGGCACCCCGCTGCGGCCGCTGCTGCTCGGCGCCGGCCACGAGCGCGGGCTGCGGCCGGGCACCGAGAACGTGGCGGCCATCGTCGGGCTGGGGCAGGCCTGCGCTCTGGCGCAGCGCGACCTCGAGGCCGAGGCGGCCCGGCAGCGCGCGCTGCGCGACGCGCTGTGGGCGGCGCTGAGCGCGGGCGTGGCGGGGCTGCGGCTCAACGGCCACCCCGAGCAGCGGTTGCCCAACACCCTCAATGTCTCTTTTCCCGGCGTGCGCGGGAGCGCGCTGCTCGAGGCCGCGCCCGGGATCGCGGCCTCGACCGGCTCGGCCTGCCACGCCGGCGGCGAGACCCCGTCGCCGGTGCTGATCGCCATGGGACTGGATGCGGCCACCGCCCTCGGAGCGGTGCGGCTGTCGCTCGGCCGGTCCACGACGGACGCGCAGGTCGCGGCCGCTGCCCAGGCGCTGGTGCGCGGCTATCGCCTTCAGGCCGCCGCCGGCGACGGCCTCGGACCGACCTGCTGCAGCTCGGCGCGGGTGCGCGGAAGCGCGCCGGGGTAGCGTCGCTGCACGAATTCGATGAGCTTCTCCCGCACCTCGCAGCGCAGATCCCAGTTCTTGCCCGAATCGGTCGAGCTGACCAGCGCGCGCACCTCCATGGTCTGCGCCGTGGCGCCGGTGATCTGGACCGACGCCACCTTGCCGTCCCACTTGTCCGACTTGGCCACGATCCGGTTCAGCTCCTCTCGCACGGCGTCGACCGGCACCGTGAAGTCGGTGTGCAGGAACACCGTCCCCAGGATGTCCGCCGAGGTGCGGGTCCAGTTCTGAAACGGCTTCTCGATGAAATAGGAGATCGGCAGCACCAGCCGGCGCAGATCCCAGATCCGCACCACCACGTAGGTCAACGTGATCTCCTCGATCCAGCCCCACTCTCCCTCGACGATGACCACGTCGTCGATGCGCATCGGCTGGGTGAAGGCGATCTGGATGCCGGCCAGGATGTTGGCCAGCACCCGCTGCGCCGACAGGCCGACCACCAGCCCGGCGAGTCCGGCCGAGGCGAGCAGGCCGGCCCCCACCTGCCGCACCCGCTCGAAGGTCATCAGGATGGCGGCCAGCGCCAGGATCACCACCACGGCCGAGATGATCTTCTTGACGATCCGGACCTGGGTGTGGACGGTGCGCGCCGTCAGGTTGTCGCTGGCGTCGATGCGAAAGCGATCCAGCACCACCTCCTCGAGCACGCTGCCGAGGGCGATCAGCAGCCAGGCGATGCCGAGGACCAGCAGGATGGTGATGGCGTTGGCGAACACCTCGAACAGCCGCGGCGGAAGCTGGGCGGAGAGCAGCGGCGCCGCGAAATGGACCGCGAGCACAGGCACGATCAGGCCCGAGGGGCGCTTGGCGTGGCGGAGCAGGGAGTCGTCGAAGACGGTGCGGGTCTTGCCCGCCAGCCGGCGCAGCAGCGACCAGAATACAAGGTGCACGGCCAGCCCCAGCACCGCCGCGATCGCGACCTCCAGCAGCGCCCTGAGCCAGGGCGCCAGCGTCTGCCAGTATTGCTCCATCTCCGACCTCCTGCTGGTGAGTGGCGAGGGCCACCGGCGCCGGACGCGCCGCGGCCGTTTTCATGCATCCTAGCCAAGCTCGCGCCGAAGACGAGCAAAACCGGCGGCGCACGACCGGTGGCGATTGACGGCCGGCCCGGGTGTCCGGCATAGATAGCATCGGCCGCCGGCGGGCCCGCCGAGCGCGCGGCGGGACCGGCATCCGGCGGTCAAGCGCGGCGCGGCGCGAACGGGAGCGAGATGGACTGGGCAACCATGACCGAGCAGTTGCAGGCGTTCTGGGATCTGGTCGTCGACGTCTGGCACCAGGGAGTGCTCGGGATCCAGATCGGCAGGTTGGTCATCGCCGCGCTCATCTTTGTCGTCTTCCTCGCCTTCAGGAAGCTGCTCGCCCACCTGCTGGTGAGCCGTCTCAAGCTGCTGGCCAAGAAGACCTCCTTCGAGTTCGACGACAAAGTGGTCGACGCGCTCGAGCCGCCGAGCATGATGATCCCGGTCGTCCTCGGCCTCTTCCTGGCGCTCGAGTACCTCGACCTCAAGGGCGCCCTGGGCGACATCGGCACCAAGCTCATCCGCTCCCTCATCGTCTTCACCATCTTCTGGGGTTTTTACAATCTGGTGATCCCGTTTGGCTTTCTCCTGAACCGGGTGGCTGCGCTCTTCTCCGAGGCCATGCGCGACTGGCTCCTCAAGGTGATCCGGATCGCGTTCGTCTGCATCGGCGCCGCCGCCGTGCTGGAGATCTGGGGCATCAAGATCGGGCCGATCCTGGCCGGGCTGGGGCTGTTTGGCGTGGCCGTGGCGCTCGGCGCCCAGGACCTGTTCAAGAACCTGATCTCGGGGCTGCTGGTCATCTCGGAGAAGCGCTTCAACATCGGCGACTGGATCCTGGTCGACGGCGTCGTCGAGGGGACCGTGGAGCACCTGGGGTTCAGGTCGACCATCGTCCGGCGCTTCGACAAGGCGCCGGTCTACGTCCCCAACGCCAAGCTCGCCGACTCCGCGGTCACCAACTTCAGCGCCATGACCTTCCGCCGCATCTACTGGCACATCGGCGTCGAGTACCGGACCACGGTCGAGCAACTGCGCCGGATACGCGATCGGATCGAGGCCTACCTGCTCGAGAACGCCGAGTTCGTGAGCCCGAGCGAGGTGAGCACCTTCGTGCGCATCGACCGCTTCTCGGACTCCTCGATCGACATCATGCTCTACTGCTTCACGCGCACCACGGTGTGGGCCGAATGGCTCGAGATCAAGGAGCGGCTGGCGCTCAAGATCAAGGAGATCGTCGAGGGCGAAGGCAGCAGCTTCGCGTTCCCGTCGCGCACCATTTACATGGCCAGCCCCGCGGGCGAGACGCCCGAGGTCTTCGTGCCGCCCGGGCAATGAACCGGCCGCGCCCCCGCCAGCAATGGGCTCAAGAGACGGGAGCCGCGATGTGGCCGCGGGCCGCCGCCGAGACCAGCGGCGTCATGGCGTTATCGAGACGGGTCGACGACCGCACCACCTCCTCGACCGCGACCCGATTCTCGCCGCCGGTGGCAAACACGAGCCAGTTGCGCCACCCCTCGGCGATCGGCACCTCCTCGGGCCGGTTCGGAATCGCGAACAGATGGCAATGATCGGATCCAAACTGCCGCTGGATGGTGGCGAACGCGGTCATGACGAGGCCATCGGCAGCGTCGGTGCCGAGCAGGTTCATGCACATGACCCCGGCCGGCGCCAGCGATCTGGCGACGGCCTGGAAAAACGGCGCGGTCGTCACCTCTCTGGGAACACCAAAGGCATCGCACAGGTCGACCACCACGATGTGGACCTCGCCCGCGGGCTGCGACGAGATAAACGCCCGGGCATCGGCCTGGTGCAGGGTCAGCCGGGGCGATTGGGCAAAGCCAAAAAAACGCCGCGCCGCCTCGACCACGACCGGGTCGCGCTCGACGACGTCGATCCGGGCCTGCGGGTGCAGGGCCGCGAACTGCCGCGGCCCGATGGCGCCACCGCCGCCCAGGAAAAGCACCCGCTCGAAGGAGGGCGCGAACAGCGTGCAGAGGTGAAAGCCGTCCGTGTAGGCGGTTCTCGAGCGCATGGGATCGGCGCACCACTGCCGCGTCTGCGCCACCTCCACGGTCTTCTGCAGCACCAGCTCGCGCGCGCCATGGCTCTCGCGCACGACCACGACGTGGTCACCCGACGGCTTGCGAAAGAGCCCGCGCCGGCGCGCGAGCACCTGCCGCGCCACCAGGAGCCCGATCAGGGCGGCGCCGAGAGCAACGATGTGCGCGAGCAGCGGGGACATGAGCGGCGCTACAGCTTGCGGCTCTTCTCCAGCACGTCGCGCAGGGTGCCGACGGTGGCGGCCATCTGCTTGTCGCTGAGCTTGAGGATCTCCTGCAGCGCCTCGCCGATCGGGTCGATGTACTTCTGGATGTAGCGCTGCTTCTTCTCCTCGTCGGCCTCGCGCCGGCGGCGCCGGACGTGGATGGCGAGCCGCCGCCCCACCTCCTGCAGCGCCAGCTTGAACTCCTTGAGGATCTCGGGGTAGTGCGCGATCGCCTCCTTGCTCTCGGAGGT
>JAFGSX010000508.1 GCA_016934455.1 Deltaproteobacteria bacterium | reverse complement strand
CAGGGTGTGAAAGTAGATGATGTCCTTGCCGATGAAGTGGATGACGCGGGTATCGGGGTTGCGCCAGTACCTGTCGAGCTCCAGGCCCTGCTGCTTGCACCAGCGCCAGGTGTTGCTGATGTAGCCGATCGGCGCGTCGAGCCAGACGTAGAAGTACTTGTTGTCCTCGCCCGGTATCTTGAATCCGAAATAGGGGCCGTCGCGGCTGATGTCCCAGTCGCGCAACCCCTCGGTCAGCCAGCGGTCGACGTAGTTGCGCACGTCGGCCTGCAGGTGGTCGCCGCTGGTCCAGGCGCGCAGCCGGTCGGCGTAGGCGCCCAGCGCGACAAAGTAGTGACGCGAGCTACGGATCACGGGCGGTT
This sequence comes from Deltaproteobacteria bacterium, assembly GCA_016934455.1. Lineage (GTDB taxonomy): Bacteria > Myxococcota > JACRCW01 > JAFGSX01 > JAFGSX01 > JAFGSX01. Next base: position 6,788 of record JAFGSX010000508.1, on the reverse strand, counting down.
TCTGGCACAGGGCACAGCGCGGCTCCTTGAGGTCGGCCGGCCCGTAGGTGGAGGAGCAGGACTCGCACACGTCGCCGTACTGGTCGGGCGCGCCGCACTTGGGGCAGGTGCCGCGGATGTAGCGGTCGGGCAAAAAGCGTTTGCAGCTCTCGCAGTACATCTGCTCGACGTCGCGGGTCGCGATGTGGCCGGCCGCCTTGAGCGCGTTGTAGATCTCGGTCGCCACCACCTCGTTCTCGGCGCAGTGGGTCGAGCCGTAGAGGTCAAATCCGATGTCAAAGTCCCTGAAATCGGCGGTGTGCTTTTCGTACCAGCCGGCCACGAATGCCTCCGGCGTCAGCCCGGCTTGCTCGGCCTTGATCTGGATCGGCGTGCCGTGGGTGTCGTCGGCGCAGATGTGCACCACCTGGTCGCCGTGCAGGCGCAGGCTGCGTACGAAGATGTCGGTCTGGATGTGCTCGACCATATGGCCAAGGTGAATGTCGCCGTTGGCGTAGGGCAGGGCGCTGGTCACGACGTATTGCTGCGGCATGGTGGTCACCTTCTGCCGGCGTTGGTGGCGCTGCCGGCGCTGGCGCCGGGACAGCGTTTACTGGACAGCGGGGGCCGGCGGTGGCGATCCCGGCCCCGGATCGCGCCGCCGTCGTCGGCGTCTTCGCCGCGGCCTGGTGCGCTGCGCACCATCGGCCTGTCCTGGTGTCTGCGGAGCGCTCGCCGCGATCTGTGGCGCGGCGGTCTGCGCGCTCGACGCGGGCTCCTCTTCGGCGTCGGCCTCGCCGTCGGCGCCCTCCTCGAGCTCGTCATCGACCTCGCGCGCGCGGCGCGTGGACCCGGCGCGCTGGCGATGCAGCGGGGCCGCCTCTGGTGATGCACCGTCGACACCGGGCACCGCCGAAAGCGGACGGATCTCGTCGCGGTGAAATTCTTTGAGCCCCTGTTCGAGCAGCACGCGAATGCGGCCGGCGAGCACGTCGACGTCCTTGACCCTCCCCTCGCCGAGCGGCGTGATGACGCGCTTGCCGATCTTGGGCAAGCCCTGGCGCAGCTCGCGGTAGGCCTCCTCCTCGTAGGTGAGGCAGCACAGCAGGCGGCCGCAGACTCCCGAGACCTTCTGCGGGTTGAGCGCCAAACCCTGGTCCTTGGCCATGCGGATCGACACCGGAGCGAAGCGGCCGATCCAGCTATTGCAGCAGAGCTCGCGGCCGCAGACTCCGATCCCTCCGCACAGCCGTGACTGATCGCGGACTCCGATCTGACGCATCTCGATGCGCGTGCGCAGGCGGCGAGCCAGGTCTCGCACCAGCATCCTGAAGTCGACCCGCTGTTCGCTGACGAAGTAGAATGTGCAGCGGCTCCCGGCGACCCCGAACTCGACGTCGACCAGCTTCATCGGTAGCTGGTATTGCCTGATGCACTGCTGGCAGAACTCGATGGCCTCGCGGCTGCGTTTGGCGATCTCTTCGAGATAGGCGCGTTCGTCCGAGACCCGGCGGATCACCCGCCGCAGGCGCCTGGCGTCGACCTGCATGGCGCGCGGCGGGATCATCACCGTGCCGAGCCGCGGCCCGTGCGAATGCTCGACCAGCAAGCGGTCCCCCGGCTGCAGGGTGAGCCCGATGCTGTCGAAATCACGCGGAATATCGCCGCGGTAGAAGATGACGCCGACCATGGTTTTATTGATCAGGCGCGGCCGACGAGGGCCTTCGTTTGTCGATTCGTCACCGTCCTTATCGACCGGTTCCTCGGCGTCGCGAGAAGCCGTCGCGGCTTCGTCGTCGCCGGCCCGATCGATACCACCCGCGATCGGTCTGGCCTTTTTAAGATCGTCGGTCGGCCCGGCGCCGGCCCCGTCGCGCTCGCTCATCGTGCCATGGCTGGCTCCCGCTGGGGGGAGCAGGCTCCTCGTGACAAACCGCCCCATCATAGAGGCCTCGCCGGGCGCCGACAAGCGATTGCGCGAGGCGCGAGGCGCGAGGCGGACGAAAAGTTGCCCGGCGGCCAGCGGGCTGTTAGCCTGTCATTATTCTGGGGCAGTGCCCGCGGTGCGGGCCAAGCACGCGAGGAGGAGGCATGCGCCGAGCGATCGAGGGCTTTCTCTTGTTGGCGCTGGTGGCGATGCCGGTCGCTGTCGTGGCGCAGGCCGCCGGCGAGACCGACAGCAGCGTGGCGGTGGCCAGCGGTCCCCGCAACATGACCCTGTGCGGCTTTCGCTTCATGGCCAATGTCTCGCGCGTCTTCGTGCGCACCAATTACAAGGCCGAGTTCTCGGTCAACAAGATGGGCGACAACAAGGTCATCGTCGAGTTGCCCAACACCAACATCCCGCTCTACAACAACCGCAACTTCCTGGATACCCAGTACTTCGCGTCGCCGGTCAAGCTGATCACCCCGATGGTCGCCGGCGGCGGCGTGACGCGGATCGAGATCGAGCTCAAGAACGATGTGCCCTACCAGACGCGGCAGATCGAGAACGAGATCCAGATCGACTTCCCCAATGGCGGTTGAGCCCGGTTCTGGGGGGACCGGCTTCTGTCAGCGCCTGCTCCTCCCCGACATGCTCGGCAGACCATCGTGTCGCACGGCAGCGCACATCGAAATGGGCTATGATGAAACCGTGGCAGCGCGGATCTTCACGGTGATCACGATGCGACCCGGGTACCGCCTAATCGCGGCGATCGCTGGTGTCGCGATCTGCGCGCAGGCCTGCATCCCCGGGATCTGGGGCCGCGAGGACGGGGGGGGCAACGGGGCCAACGTCCCCGTCCACACCTGCCGGGAACAGTGCGGCTCGACCGCCGACTGCCAGTCGGACTGGGAGTGCCGCGATCGCCACTGCGTGGCGACCTCGAGCACCGTGACCCAGTGCGCCAACGACGACGATTGCCAGATCGCAGCCAGCGGCTGGGCCGGCCACGAGTGCGACGCCGGCGCCGATTGCCCGGGCCAGGTCTGCGTCGCCTTTGCCGGCTCCCACTATTGCGCGATCCAGCCGAGCGCCACCGTCGACTGCAGCTTCCTGCACATGACCGAGGTACAACTGACGCAGTTGGGCGGAGGTCCGGTGTCGGTCTGCGCCAATCTCGAGTGGAAGTGCGAGGGATCGGTCTGCGTCTTTCGCTGCACCGGCGACTCGTCGTGCAGCGGGCTCTATCCGGTGTGCAACACCGCCTCCGGCGAGTGCCAGTGTCGGTCGTCGCCGGATAGCTGCGGCCCCAACACCAGCGGCGGCTCGGTCTGCGTGGGCGGCGCCTGTGGCTGTCGCGAGGACAAGGACTGCGTTGGCGACGGCTACGATAAGTGCTACGGCGGCCGCTGCGGCTGCGCGGCGACCGCATCGTGCGATGATTTTTCCAAGCTGCACCCCGGCACCACTGTCGTCTGCGAGTAAGGTGCGCTCTGCTCATGTCCGGCTGGTTTTTTTTCCTCACGGCGCTCGCCCGGGTAACGTCCCCCGGCGGCTTTTCGGAGTCGGCGGCCAGCGCGCCGGCCGACCCGTTTGCGGTGCCCGAGATCGCCGGGCCGGAGATCAGCGCCGATCCGGACACGGCGATCGAGGTGGTGGCGCCGGTGGCCAGCGCCGATCCCGACGCGCCCTCTCCAGCGCGGCTGCGCGTGCGCGCCGATCGGGTGCAGTTCACCTCCGACCAGCAGGTGATCCTGGTCGAGGGCAACGTCGAGGTCCACGACCCGCCCTTCGTGCTGCTGGCCGACGCGCTGCGGGTCGATTTCGGCGCCAGGCGCATCGACGCGCTGGGGCGGGTGCGCGTGGTCGAGCGCAATCGCCTGCTGGCCTGCCGTCAGGCCGAGGTGCAGATGGCGACGTCGATCGGCTGGCTGCGCGGCGCCAGGTTCGAGATTCGCGACCAACCGGTGCCGATCGAGCGCGCCCGCGATCTCGATGCTCTCGGCCATAGCTGGCCGGGCACGCTGTGGCTGTTCGGCGAGGCGCGCGAGGTCAAGCGCGAGAGCAACGGCGCGCTGGTGTTGTCCGACGCCATGGTGACGCCCTGCGATTGTGGCGACGACCCACCGTCGTGGAAGCTGGCGGCCGCGCACGTCGACGTGGTGACGGACCACGGTGCCTGGGCGCACTGGCCGGTGCTCTATGTCTCCGAGATTCCGGTCTTCGCGCTGCCGGTCTGGTACATCCCGCTATCCGACCGGCAGAGCGGTTTGCTCGCACCGCGCTTCGTGCTGCGCGATGGCTTCTGGCTGTTGCAGCCGATCTACGTCACGCTCGGCGAGAGCGCGGATCTGACACTGTCTCCGGGCATCGTGCTGACGCGCGGGCCGCGCGCCGAGCTCGAGCTGCGCTGGGCGCCGTGGGTCGGCAGCGATGGCTTTGTCCAACTGGCGACCCAGTGGGACGAGAAGTTCATGGGCGAGGCCGGCGGCACGCGCGAGAGCCCGCTGGTCAGCCGCGCGGCGGACGGTGAGCGGGTCTACGCCGAACGCGCGGCGCTGCGATTGCGCCACCGCGAGAGCCGTGGCCGCAGCGCTGCCGTCGTCGATCTCCGGTTGACCACCGATCGCCGGGTGGCGGGAGATTTCGGGGACACGCTCGGCGCCCGGGTCGAGCCCTACGTGAGATCGGCCGCGCAGGCCTCGCTGGCGCTCGACGACAACATGCTGATCGGCGCCCATGCCTCGGCCTACCAGGATCTGCAGCAGCAGCGGCTGCTCTTTTTCCCGACGCCGGGCACCACGCCGTACCGGGCGCCCGCTCTGTTCTGGCACCTGTTGCCGACCGGGATCGGACCGCTGGTGGTGGCCGGCGACGCCGACGTCGTGAGGCTCGGTCTGCTCGGCAGCGGATCGGCCAGCCCCCTGGTTTCAGACTCGCTGCACGAGGCGTGGCGGCTGGCCCTGGCGCCGCGGCTGCAGTTGCCGTGGCGCCTGGCCGACGTGGCGCGGGCCGAGCTCGGTCTCGGCATGCGCCAGGCGCTGTTCGCGCCGGACCTCGGCGACGCCCGTTTTGCCGGAGCCCTGCTCGTCGACAGCTCGGTCAGCAGCGAGCTGGCGCGGGTCTACGAGCTCGGCCGCGACCGCTGGCGCCACGCGGTCGAGCCGTTTTTGCGTTACGCCGGGGTGCCCCTGCTGTGGAGCGACAGCCGTGGCCAGAGGCCGGTTCTCGACGAGGTCGATCGCTTCGCCGTCACCCATCAGTTTTTGGCCGGCGTGCGCAACAGGTTGCACCTGAGGCGCGCCGGAGGTGCCATCTTGCCGGTCGCCGATGTGACGCTGGCGCAGGGGCTCGACCTGCAGGGGTTGCGCGGCGCGGGCAGCGCCGAGGCCGCCTGGCAGAACGCCAGCGCCGACACTCTGATCGCGGCGCGGCTCTCCTATATGAGCCTGAGCGCGCGTTTTCTCGTCGCAGCCCAGCCGGTCTCGGGCCGCGTCGGCGCGCTGCTCAGCGAGGTGCGTCTCGGTTTTCCCAACAGCCTGACCGTCGGCGCCTCGTACGACTACATCGGCACGCGACCGGCCGACCTGCTGTATGCCGCCAACCACGAGCTGTTCGGCGACACCGCGATCCCGGTGCCGTCGTTGCCGGTCGCGGATCGGCTGGCCGTGGGTATTAGCTGCACACCGTGGCGCAACACGCGCGTCGGCTACAGCGGCGAGCTGGCGATCCTGGCCGAGGACCGGCGCCAGGTTTTCCGGCGCGTGCTGACCCACGGCGGCGAGGTGGTCTACCGTTCGTCGTGCAACTGTTGGGAGGCCGGTCTGCGCACGCGGTTCTGGCCCGACCGGCCGCTGCCCGATGTGGGTTTGGTTTTGACTGTGACCGGCTTCGGTGAGCAAATCTCGATTTTCTGAGATGATGAACAGGCTGGGCGCGGGCGCGTCAAAATGACGGGAGGCGGCATGAACAGGGCCCAACGGATCGGTGTGCTGGCGCTGGTCGGCGCGCTGCTGGCGACCGGCACGAGCTGCGCGCTGCTGCGGCAGATCTTCTCCAACGTCAAGCTGCCTCAGGTCAAGGTGACGCGGGTCGATCCCGAACTCAAGAGCCTGACCAACGCCGTGCTGCACTTCAAGCTGTCGATCAAGAACCCCAACCCGATCGGGTTGCAGCTCGAGGGCGTGCGCTACACGCTCGACGTCGAGGGGCGCGAGGTCGGGCGCGGATCGACCCGCAAGGGGCTCAAGCTAAAGGCGTCTGGCTCCTCGCAGACGGCGATCGATCTGGATGTGCCGCTGCTCAAGGTCGCAGCGTCGTTGATCGACCTGTTGAACAAGGGCGCCGCCAACTACAAGGGCGAGCTCGCGCTCGCCTTCGAGACTCCGGTCGGCCCGATCGAGGTGCCGATCACTCACAAGGGAAACATGCCGTTGCCCAAGAAACCGCCGATCGCGATCTCCAAGGTGCGGGTCGGCCGCATAGACCTCAACGGTGCCCAGCTCATCTTCGACACCAAGGTCGACAATCCCAATCCGTTTCAGATGCCCATCGACAAGCTGCAGATGGCGGTCAAGATCAACAATCGCTCGCTCGCCGGAGTCAGCGCGCCTTCTGGATTGATGATGCAGCCCGGGCAGCCGGTGACCGTGCCGCTGACGCTCAACGTCTCGCCCTCCAGCATCGGTCTCAGCGCCGCCGAGTTCTTGCGGCGGCCGTCGCTCAACTACGCCGCCGATCTGGTATTCGCGTCGGGACCGCTGTCGCTGCCGGTAAAGCAGTCCGGCAAGTTCTCGCTCTAGACCCTCAGCTCACTTCAGTCGATCCCGTTCGGCAGGGGGCCGGCGGAAGGCTTTTTTCTGAGCCTGCGAAGATAAAAAGACCT
>JAFGSX010000507.1 GCA_016934455.1 Deltaproteobacteria bacterium | reverse complement strand
TCTTCAACACGGACAAGCTGGCCTACATCTACGACCGCAACACGTCGCTGGTGCAGACGCTGTCGGATCAGACCCGGTCCGAGCTGGTGGTTCTGGCCAAGCAGCTATCGCTATTTGGCCGGGCGGTGCTGCGCGTCGGCGACGATCCCGAGGCGCGCCTGGCCGCGGCCCGGGACGCCTTCTCGGACTCGAGCGACATCGTGCGCGCGGTGATCCAGAGCCGGCCGCGCAGCGGCGCGAGCTTTACAACCGTGTTCGAGTACTTCGAACGCCAGCGCCTCGACGAGCTCTCGGTCACCAGCGACGACCTGCAGCGCAACGCGCTCGAGCGACCGCTCCCCCTGGCGCTGCTGGCGGCCGCGCCGGGACAGGTGTTCGTGCAAAACAGCAGCCTGCCGCCCGATGCCGCGCTGCTGACGCTGGCGATCGGCCTGCCCGGCGACCAGATCGAGCTGGTCGTGACCTGCGACTTCACGCCCGAGAGGCTGCTGCGCATCTTCACCGCGTCTTCGATCAACCACAGTTTCCTGGTCGACGGCCAGGGGGCGGTGCTGATCCACCCCGACCCGGGTCAGGTGCTCGAGCGCGCCAGCCTGGCCAGCGACGGGCTGGTGCGCGCGGCGCTCGAATCCAAGGTGGCCAGCGGCAGCCAGGAGCTGCGCCGCGACGGCGGCGAGGTCATGCTCGGCGCCTTCGCGCAGGTCGGCATGGGCCGGCTGGTGGCGCTGACCGAGATCCCCAGACAGCAGGCGCTGGCGGCCAGCCGCGAGCTGCTCAGGCGCTCGGCGCTGTTCGCCGCGGCCATCTTCCTGGCCGCGCTGGTGGCCAGCGTCTTCTTCTCGCGCGCGCTGACCTCGCGCCTGCGCAAGCTGCGCGCCGCGACCGAGACGCTCGGAGGTGGTCGCTTCGACGTCGACGTCAAGGTCGACGTGCACGGCGGCGACGAGATCGGCGATCTGGCGCGCGCCTTCGGCGAGATGGCACAGGCGCTCAAGCAGGCGCAGGTGCAGCTCGTGCGATCAGAGAAGCTGGCTGCCTTTGGCCAGCTCGGCGCCGGCATCACCCACGAGGTCAAGAACCCGATGACCGGTATCCTGGGCTTTGCCCAGATCGCGCAGCAGAAGATCGACGACAAGGCCAAGCTCTCCGAATTGCTCAAGTTGATCGAGACCGAGACCAAGCGCTGCCACGACATCCTGGTCAACTTTCTCAAGTTCGCGCGCCAGGGCTCGGCCGAGGCGACCGACCTCGACGTCAACCAGGTGGTGACCGAGACCGCCAAGATCGTCAACCACCAGCTCATGATCCACAAGGTGCAGCTACAGCTCGCGCTCGGCCAGGACGTGCCGCTGGTGCGCGGCAACCTGCAGGAGCTGCAGCAGGTGCTGCTCAACCTGGCGATCAACGCCCAGCAGGCCATGCCCGACGGCGGCCAGGTCAAGATCAGCACCGCCTGCAGCGACGGCCACGCGGTGATCGAGGTCGCGGACAACGGGCCGGGCATTCCGGACGATGTCCAGCAGCACTTGTTCGAGCCCTTTTTTACCACCAAGCCGCCGGGCGAGGGCACCGGGCTCGGCCTGTCCATCTGTTACGGCATCGTGCGCGATCACCAGGGCACGATCGCGGTGCAGAGCGCGGTCGGCGAGGGGACGACGTTCACGGTCAGGCTGCCGGCGAGGACGTGAGATTGACTGGTCTGCGATGCGGCAAAGACGGGGCCCCGCCACAGGTTGGAATCAACGTGGTTTTGTATCACGGGAACTCGAATGCGCCGATATCCGGAGCGGAAGGCTCGAACAACCCGGGAGCCGGGCCGTTGACGTCGATACCGAGGTCAGTGCCGCGATCGATGAGCGGGCTCGTCGGCCCCAGCCGCAGATCGCCGGTCGCGGTGTCGACAAATCCGGGATCGATGTCCAGGCCATTGACACCGAGCGCGCTGCACGCCCGGCACTGTCCGTCGACATTGGCCGTGACATCATTGAAATCGACAAGGAGCAGGTTGCTGTCCTTGCCGTCGATGCCCCAGCCGCCGTTGCCGGCGACGATGTTGTTGCGCAGATCGGTGCCGGTGACGTTGGCCGCTATCTTGAATCCGCTGCTGGTGTTGCCGTGAACGGTGTTGTGCCATATCTGGCAACTATTGGCCTGGGTCTCGAACTGCACGCCCATCGTGTTGTCGCAAAGAAAATTGCCGACGATCCTGGAGCCAGCACCACCCGTCGCGATCGAGATCGCCGTGCTGGTGCTGGGACCGTGGATGCGATTGCCCACGACCGTGTTGGGGCCCTGCAGGTAGATGCCAAAAGAGCGGCTGCCCGGGATCAGCTCGTTGTCCGGCCCAAAGGTGTTGCCGCTGCCGTTGAGGACCACGGTCCAGTCGTTGTCGTGCAGGAAACAGCGCGCCACCTGGTTGCCGCTGGTCCCGGCTGCGACGGAGATCGGGGCAGATGAGCAGTTGAAGATCTCGAGTCCGAGGATCCGGTTGTCGCTCGAAGCGACGCCGACGCAGCCAGAACCGCCCGCCGCAGCTCCGTCGATCGTGGCGCCGTCGCCAACGATGGTCGCGCCGGCGTTGTCGGACAGGTCTGGCAGCGCGGTATCGATTGCCGCGGTCGTGCCCGGTGGGACGAGGATGACCTGATGGCCCGCTGTCGCGTTCGCGTATGCGATCGCCTCGCGCAGGGAAAAACCGCTGCCACCCGGGGTCTGCGGCGTGGCCCCCGCATCTGCCTCGTCGACGGCAGTCGACACATCGAGCAGATCCGGCCCGGCCGCGACGACGACGACCAGAAAGGCAGCGTAGGCCACCAGCCCCTCCCGGTCCTCGACCTCGAGCACAACCTGGTAGTCGCCCGGAGCGCTGAAAATATGGCTGGCAAAGACGCCGGCGGCGTCGAACGTGCCGTCGTTCTCCCAGTCCCAACGGTAGGCCAGCGTGGCCGCAGCCTGCTCGCGGTCGCGCGAACCGCTGCCGTCGGCCTCAAACAAGACGGCGGTGCTGCCGGCGCCGGGCGAGACGCTCGCCACTGCGATCGGAGGCGTGTTGAGCGAGGTGCCGCTGTCCGGGCCTGTGCGGTCTGATAGTGTTGCATCCGGCCCGGCGACATCGGCGACGGTCACGTCGAGGAAGGCGCTGTCGCTCGCCGCGGTGTCCGGGAGCGCGCCGTCGCTCGCCGCGGTGTCCGGGAGCGCGCCGTCGCTCGCTGAAGCGTCCGCGTTCGGCCCGTCGGCAACCGGCGCGTCGAGCTGCGCCGCGTCCAGGCGCGGGACGTCCAGCGACGCTCCGTCGATGGCCCCACCGTCTCGGATCGGCCTGTCCCCGGTGGCCGACCCGTCGTCCACCTGGACGGTGTGCGGAAAAACGGTAAACGCCTGCGGCAGGGATCCGCTCAGCCCGCTCGGTGCGGTGACGACGAGATCGTAGTCCCCCACGGGCAGCGTTGCAGGAACCAGAGCGGTCAGCGTCCCGCTGTCGACATAGGCGATCTGCTGCAGCTCGAACTCCCCCAGCCGCGCGCCAAAGCCGGCCATCACGTACGAGCCCGCAGGATCCTGGTAGCTGACAAGGACTTTGGGAGCGAAACCGCGACCGCGGATCGCGACCTCGACCGCGAACCCCTGTTCAATCGAAGCCGGTTCGATCCCGGTGGGTTCCGGCGCACCGGTCGAGGCACCTGGGCACGCGCCCAGCATGCATAGCAACGCCAATGTAAACAAACACTTCGTCATTCTCGACACGCGACGGACACCGAATTAGTTGCCTGGCAACATTATCCACCCGGCATTAACAATGGCCGAGCCTTTATATCCCGCAACGGCGCGGTGCACCGACTGCGGCGGCGGTCTTCGGAGATGGTCGGACGCTGTCGACTACGCGGGAGGGTTCTCGGCGGGTTGATCCTTGGACTCTTTGCCACCGCGCAGGTCGAGCCTCTCCTTGATGCGGGCGGCCTTGCCCGAGCGCTGCCTCAGGTAGTTGAGCTTGGCGCGCCGCACGCGGCCGTGGGTGGTCACCTCGATCTTCTCGACCCGCGGGCTGGCGATCGGAAAAATGCGCTCGACGCCGACCCCGAACGAGACCTTGCGCACGGTGACGGTCTCGTGGCCGCGCCTGCCCGAGCGGCCGATGCAGACGCCCTCGAACACCTGCACGCGCTCCTTGTCGCCCTCGCGGATCTTCAGGTGCACGCGCAGGGTATCGCCGGGCTTGAAGCCCGTCAGGTCGGCCCGGTTGTGACCAGCGATGAGTTTGTCGAGCGCTTTCATGGCGAGACTCCTCGGAAAGAGCGCACAAGAGCAAAAAGGGGGTGGGTTGTCAAGCCGGCGGCCGCGCGCGACCGCCTGAGATCGGCCTCTGCGCGGCGCTGCTACTCGACCGACTCGCCGAGGCGCCGCAGTCCATCGACGGCAAGGCCGCGCACCTCGTCGTCCGGATCCTGGACCGCCTGCTGCAGCGCGCTCTTGAAACCGCGCTCGCCCAGGCTGACCATCGCCCACACCGCGTGCGCTCGCACCTCGGTGTCGTCCGACCGCGCGTCGTGGATCAGCCGGCGCGCCACCTGTTCGCGGCCGCGCCGGTCAGCCGCCTCGCGAAAGCGCGAGATCTGCTGGGAGTAGAAGCTCTGCAGCGACTCGTGCGCGCTGCCGATCGCGTCGTAGTCGAATCCGACGTCCCCGACCTCGATCGTCTCCGGCATCTCGCCCTCGAGCGGGCTGATCTCGGCATCGGTCTTGAGGCTGGAACGCCGCACCGGCGGCGCCGGCCGCTCCTCGATCGGCGGCGACGCCGGCTCCTCAGCGCGGCCGGGAGAGCGACGCGGCGCGGGTGCGGCCTTGGGCTCCGGGGCAGCCGCCTTGACCGGCTCCAACACCGGCATCTCGACGCGGGCCTCGACCTTGGCCTCCCGGCGCGGGGACGCCGCCGCCGCGACCGGGGTCGGCGGCGTGGAGAGCCGGGCCGAGCGCGGCTTGCCGACCGGCTTGAAGAGCTGAAGCTGGGCCAGCTCGCGCACGTCGAGCCCGGGGATCTCGCTGCGGATCTTGTCGACCAGCAGGTGCCCCTCGTCCCTGGCCGCGGTCAGCAGCGTGCGCACCCGGTCGGGCAGGCTCATGCTGCCAGCCAGCAGATGCAGGATCGGGAACGACACGTTGGCCTGATACAGGCCCAGGTAGATGGCGGCGCCGGCGGTCTGCTTCTTGAGCTGCTCGCCCAGCTCCTCGAGCGCGCGGGCCGGCGTCTCCTTGAGCACGCCGGCGGGCGCCACCAGCACCGCACCCAGATAGGCCACCTTGTCGAGCGGCAGCCCCGCCGCCAGCAGGCGGCCGCCGTCGATCTGCTTGCGCACGATGCCGAGCAGCTCGCGCGCCTCCATGCCGCTGATCTGGTCGATCTCCTGACTGCCCACCACCAGCACACCGCTCGAGAGCAGCACCTTGCGCAGATCCTCGCTGTCAAAAGAGCGCAGGCTTTGGTTCTCGTGCGACATGTTGAGCACATTGAGCGCGTGCAGCGGCGCCAAGATCTCGCGGTTGACCTGCGGGTAGTAGCTGAGCACGTCGACGTCGCCGAAGGCGCCGATGATGCGCTGGTTGTCTATGATCAGGCGACCGGCGAACGGCCGCTCGACCAGCGCGCTGGCGGCGCGTACGGCGTTGACCTTGACAATGCCGGACTCGGCCTCGGACGGCAGCGTGGCCAGCGCCAGCAGCGGGATCTGCAGCGGCTCGAGCATCGCGGCCAGCTCCGAGATGCAGCTTCCGGTCCCGCCGCCCAGCCCCGCGCACAGCACCAGGGCGTCGCCGTCGGCGAGCTCGCGCGTCACCAGATTGCGGATCGCGCCGGCATGCTCCTCCAGGCAGAGCTTGCCGTAGTCGGGGTCCTTGCCGGCGCCGTCCAACTCGTCGAGGCCGATGTAGAGACGCCGTTCGGGCGGGAACTCGAGCCCAACCGCGTCCAGCCCGCGCAGGTCGACGCGCGCGGTGTTGAGCGCGGCCGCGCGGTAGCCGAGCCGGTTGAACTCGGCGGCCAGGTTGCCGCCGGCCTGCCCCAGGCCCAGCGCGCACAACTCGAGTGAACGGGCGCGTTCGGTCGCCACCTTCGGGCTCCTCGACCTCTCACGCTAACACAGGCACGACAAGCGCTCCAGAAAGCGACTGCTTTGTCCAGGGGGCGTCGGCCGCCCCTGCGCCCGCCAGCCCTTCACTGCCCCCGCAACCGGTCGAGCGCGATCGCGATCGCCGCCCGCACCGACAGGTGATTCCACTCGCCCTGCCCGCGGATCGGCTCCAGCCGCACGCTGGCGCGCGCCAGCGCCGGCTCGGCCAGCCCGCGGCCAGTGCCGAACAGCAGC
>JAFGSX010000506.1 GCA_016934455.1 Deltaproteobacteria bacterium | reverse complement strand
TCTCGGCGATCTTGATCGACTCCAGCGACTCCTCGGGCGTGTTGCCGCCGCGGTCGCCGAGCAACTCCTCGCCGCACAGCCGGATGATGATCGGGTAGTCCGGACCCACCGCCTTGCGAATGCCGGAGACGATCTTGCGCATGAAGGTCGAGCGACCGGCGATGTCGCCGCCGTACTCGTCGGTGCGCTTGTTGGTGTAGGCGGAGATGAAGTTGGAGATCAGGTAGCCGACGATGCCCGAGATCTCGACGCCGTCGTAGCCCGCCTCCTGCGTGCGCACCGCGGCGTCGATGTGGTCCTGGATGCAGCGCTCGATCTGCTCGACCGTCATCTCGATCGGCTCGCGAAAGCGCGGGATGCGCTGCTTGACCACCGACGGGCCGACCGTGTAGTCGAGCTCGACCCCGCCGACGCGGCCGCAGTGCATGAGCTGCAGGATCGACTTGGCCTGGTAGCGGTGGATGACGTCGTTGATCTTTTTGAGCCCCGGGATGAACTTGTCGTCCCAGATCGCCATCATGCCGACGTAGCCCTTGCCCTCGGTGCGCGGGTCGGTGTAGGCGCCCTGGGTGGTGACGATGGCGGCGCCGCCGCGCGCCTGCGCCTCCATGTAGGCGATCTCCTTCTCCGAGACCCAGCCGTCGCCGTAGTTGAAGTTGGTCTCGGTCGATGCGTACTTGATGCGGTTCTTCATCTCCAACTTGCCGATGCGGAACGGGCTGAAGACGTGCGGGTACAGGCGTTCGCCGGGCTTCATCGCGGCTATCCTTTCCAGGGGCTCTCGGCGAGCCCCTCGTCGGTCGGGAGTGAATCCCGACCGACTTCACCCGAGCAGCGCAGGCCCCGATTCACGTTGACCTGATCGCTCGGGCTTCCTACGATTTCGAAATGGCAGATTTCCACGAAGCAGGCGATTTGAAAACGACGATCTTCACCCCGACGCTCAACGAGGCCGATGCCATGCTGCTGGCAGGCCGCGATCTCGAGGCGTCGGCGCAGTCCTGGGAAGCGGCCGAGGTGCTGGTCAGCCAGCGTCTGCACCGCGATGCCTTGGGCCGGGCCGCCAGCAGCCTGTTCCACGCGGTGCGCGCCGTGCTGCTGCGGGCGGGCTACAACGTGCGCAGCTCCGGCGAGGTGCTCGACGTGCTGAGCCTGCGCTTTGCCGGCGCGGGCGAGCTGCCGCCCGAGATCGCGGCCGTGCTGGCGCGGGCGCAGCGCTACCAGGAGCTGTGCGACTTCGGGGTCGGCTGGGTGGTGACGCCGGAGCGCGTGGTGGCCGAGCTCGAGGTCTACGAGGAGCACCGCAGCGGTCTGCTCTCGGTGCTGGCCAGCCGCGGGGTCAAGAGCTCGGCCTGAGACGCCGCGGTCCGGTCACCGCCGCGCCTCCGGCGCCATGCGGATGGCGCGGCCCAGGCTCTGGTAAAAGCCGATCATTTTGGCGAGCTGGTCCGGGAACAGCGCGCCGAGCTGCATGGCCAGCGCGGCCGCGCCGTCCTTGACCGGGCCGCGGAATCCGCTCAGCTCGACCGCCATGTGCTCGGCCCGCTCGAAGCGCCTGGCCGGCTTGCGCGCCATCGCCTTGAGCACCACCTTCTCGAGCTTGCGGTCGTAGCGCGCGACCCGCTTGCTGGGCGGCGTCAGATCGCCGGCCGCGATCTGGCGTAGCGCGTCTTGCTCGTCGACACCGCTGCCGCCGAACGGCGGCTGGCCCGTGGTCAGCTCGTAGAGGACGGCGCCGGCGGCGTAGACGTCGGTGCGGTGATCGATCGGCTCGCCGGCGACCTGCTCGGGCGCCAGGTAGGCGAGCTTGCCCTCGGTGGCCAGCTCATCGATGGCGTCGAGCCGGGCCGCCACGGCGATGCCAAAGTCGGTCAGCCGCACCGCGCCGTCGAAGCCCAGCAGCAGGTTGTCCGGGTTGACATCGCGGTGCACGATGCCGAGCGGCTCGCCGGTCGACGAGCGCGCCCGGTGCACGTGCGCCAGCGCCTTGAGCAGCTCCTGCACCAAAAAGGCGACCAGGCCGGTGTCGAGGCGATGGCCGATGCTGGCGCATAGCTGCAGCACCTGCCGCAGGTCGACGCCGGGAATATGCTCGAGCACCAGAAACGGCGTGCCGTCCTGGGTGCCGAAGTCGACCCGGCGCACGACGTTGGGGTGGTCGAGCAGCGGCAGCAGGTCGGCCTCGGACACGAACTTCTCAAACAATGCCGGGTTGTCGCGCGTCTCGGCGCGCAGCATCTTGATCACGACCGGCAGTTGATCGCGCGTGCGCACCGCGAGATAGACCTCGCAGGCGCCACCCGGCAGGCGTTCGACGGCGCGGTAAGGATGGGGCTCCATGCCAGCGCCGAATGTATGCTATCTTGTGATCATGCACGAGACCAATCCTCGAAGCTGGCAGCGCGGGCGACGCCGGGGAGCGCTGGTAGCCGGATGCCGTTGCGTGGTCTGGGCCGGTTCGGTTGTGCTGCTGGCGTCCGCCGCCACCTGTCCCAGGTTGACCGAGCCGATCGCCGATGCGACCGAGGTCCACGGCTCGC
>JAFGSX010000039.1 GCA_016934455.1 Deltaproteobacteria bacterium | reverse complement strand
CGGACGGCAACCCGGCGTCGGGCACGCTGCTGAGGCTGGACCGTGCCGAGCGCGGCCGCTTCTACGTCGAGGACGGCCGCGCCGTGCGCTACGCCGACTTTCACAAGTCCGACGACGGCGCGCTCGACCTGTGGCTGCTGCCCGGGCCGCGCTATTTCGCGCGCAACGGCGAGTACGAGGTGGAGATCGCGGCCGATGCCGCGCCGCTGGTCGAGCTGACCGCGCTACCGCACAAGCCGCTGTCCGCCTCCGCCATCGCCAACCGCGGCGCCATCGACGATGCTCTGCGCGCCGGTCTGTACGCGGTACCGTTCTCGCGCAGCTTCTATGCCGGCTATGCCGAGCAGGCGGACACCTTGCGCGCGGTCGAGGTAGGCGCGGCGCACGCCGCCGCGCAGGCCGCGGCGCAGGCAACGGCACAGGCGACGCGATGGCGCGATCGCGACCGCGGGCCGGCGCGCGACCGCGTCTGGTGGCGCACCGCCATGCCGGTCGCAGGCTGGTCGCTGGCCGGCCTGGGCGGCGCCAGCGCCATCGCCGGCGGCGTGCTGGTCAAGCTGGGGCTCGACGACACCACCCGCTTCGAGGCGGCGACCACGCTCGACCGCAAGCTCGCGCTGCGCGACGCCATATTCCTCGAGAGCCAGGCCGCGGCCGTGCTGTTCGCGGTCGCGGGCAGCGTCGCGGTGGCCGGCGGCGCGCTGCTGATCGGAGACCTGGCGCTCGGTGAGGACGAGACCGTCCGGTGACTGGACACGGCGACGACTCGAGAACGGCCTGCGGGGTCCTGTCGCCGGCTTTCCCCGTTTCGCAGGCTCAACGGGGGCCCCGGCCGACGCCACCCCTCCGGCCTTCACATTCATGAAAACGATCACGAGAGATTGGTTTGCTCGGTTGCTCCGGACCGTACCGCTCGGCGTGCTCGCGCTGGTGGCCGGCTGCGTCGACAGGCCGGCGATCAACGAGGGGACGCTGCAGGTCCAGGTGACCGGCATCGCGTCCGGCGCGGCGTCGGTGGCGGTGCTGCTCAGCGGGCCGCACAGCGAGCGGCGCGAGGTCGGGGTCAGCGGTGATCGCGCCGAGCTGGCCTTCGAGCTGATCGCGGCCGGCGACTACCGGATCGGCGCCGAGAGCACGCGCATCGCGGGGCTGGTCATCCAGCGCGCGGCAGAGCAGGCCGTGCAGGTGACCGCCGGCGAGACGCGGACGGTCGAGCTTGCGCTGGCCGCGGCGGCGACCGACGCCGGCACGGACGCGGCGGTCGACAGCGGGACCGCGACCGATGCCGGGTCACTGCCAGATACCGCATCCGACGCCGCCGGCGATCGTGATGTGGTGGCGGACGCCGGTCGGGACGGCAGTGACTTCGACGCCGCGGGCGGCGACCGCGACAGCGCCGATGCTGCAGCGCCGGCAGCACCCGCCGGCCGCATCGCGAGCGGTTTCCCGAAGATCTGGAACGGCGAGCCAAACGACAACGACCGCGGATACGCGGTCGCCATCGACGGCGCGGGCGCGGCCTGGATCGTGGGCACCACGTACGACTCGAACGCGGTGATGCACATGGCGCTGTGGAAGTACGCCGCGGACGGCGAGCTGGCAGCCGGCTATCCGCTGCTGCGCGGCGACGGCGCCGGCGGCCACGGTGACCTGGGCCTGGCCGTGGCCGTGCGCAGCGACCAGGTCTGGGTCGCCGGCTGCGGCCAGGACAGCAGCACGACCGAGCACCTGATGCTGTGGCGCTTCGACCTGGCCGGCGTCGAGCTGGCCGGGTCGCCGACCGTGGCCGGCAGCTCGAGCCGCGGCGCGTGCGGCCGGACCAACCGCCGCTATCTGGGGCTCGCCATCGACGGCGACGGCAATGGCTGGGTGGCCGGCCGGCCGCGCAACGCGGCGGGCAATGACGACATGGGGCTGTGGAAGTTCGATCCGAACGGCGCGCTGGTGGCCGGATTCCCGGTGCTGCGCGACGGCGACGCCGGTCACGTCGGCGAGGACGTGGGCGCGGCGATAGCGATCGACGGCGCGGGCCAGGTCTGGGTTGCCGGCTGGTCGCTGGATCCGGCGCAGTACCAGCAGCTCGCGCTGTGGAAGTTCGACCCGGCCGGCGCCATCGCCGCCGGTTTCCCCAAGATCCAGGTGCCGCCGGCGGGTCACTGGGAGCAGGGCCGGGCGCTGGCGATCGCCGGCGACGCGGTCTGGGTCGCCGGCCGCTCGTGCGACGGCTCGTACGTCACCGACGCCGCGTTCTGGCGCTTCGACCTCGACGGCAACCTCGCTCCCGGCTTCCCGCTGCTGTGGAACGGCGCGGCCGATCACACCGACGACACGGCCGGCATCGCGGTCGACCCGAGCGGCACCGTCTGGGCGGCCGGCACCTCCGTCAACGCTGCGGGCGACCAGGACTTCGCCCTGTGGCGCATCGAGCGGCGCGGCGCGATCGCGGACGGGTTCCCGCTGCTGCGCGACGACGAGGCGGGCGGCGGCTTTCACGAGTACGCCGGCACCGTCGCGCTCGACCGCGACGGCGCGCTCTGGATCGCGGGCGCGTCGTACAACGCGGACGTGAACCAGGACCTGGTGCTCTGGAAGTTCGAGTGATCCAGCACAGCCCCGAATCTCGTGGTCGCGGTCAGCGTGCGGCGCCGTCGCCGCGGGGCCCCGCGATTGCGGTGAGTCTTTTTATCTTCGCAGGCTCAGAAAAAAGCCTCGCCGCCGCCCCCCGCGGATCGTCACGCCGACCGCTCACCCGGGTTGCGCTGGTGGCGCTGCTGGTCGCGGCGACCGGCGGCTGCATCCGGACACCGGAGATCGCCGAGGGTGCGCTGCTGGTCGAGGTCAGGTCCGACGGTATCGACGTCGTGACGGGGGTGCTGGACCTGTCGGGCCGGTCCAACCAGCGGCGCGAGCTGGCGCTGGTCGCAGGCGCGGGCCAGACCGCGTTCGAGCTGATCCCGGCCGGCGGCTACACCCTGGCCGTCGGCGGCTGCGACGCGACGGGCCGCGAGGTGGCACGCGGCCGGGCCGACGACGTGGTTGTGCGCGCTGGCGAGCGAACCTCGATCAGCGTCGAGCTGATGCCGATCGCGGTCGGCGATGGCGGCCCGGTCGACGGCGCGGATGCTGGACCTTCGGACGGGGCTGACCACGACGCGGACGGGGACGCGGCGCTCGACGCGACGATCGACGCCACCGCGGGCGAGGGCGGCCCGCGCGATCGTTTTCTCGATCGCGACGCGACGCCGGGCGACATCCCGGCTGTCGATGCGGATTCGCGCGATGGAGCGGCTGCAGCCGATGCGGCTGTCGCCGACGGCACCATCGGCGCCGATGTCCTGATCGGGCTGTGGAGCGCGCTGACGCCGGCGCCGGGACTGGCCGACCGCAACGCGGCGTGCGTCGGCCACGACCCGCAGCGCCAGGTGACGGTGCTGTTCGCCAGCAGCATCTGGATCCCGCCGGCGCCGACCGAGACCACGCCGCACCTGCTCGGCGTGGCCGAGACCTGGGAGCTGCTGGGCAATGGCTGGATCCAGCGCCAGCCCGCGGCGCAGCCGCCGATGCGCGGCAGTTGCAGCATGGCCTACGACAGCGCGCGCGGCCGGCTGGTGCTGTTTGGCGGCAGCGTCGACGACGACCACGGCTGGCTTCACGACCTCGACGACACCTGGGCCTGGGACGGTGTGAGCTGGACCCATCTGCACTCGGATACATCGCCAGCGGCGCGCGGCGGCGCGGCCCTGGCATACGACCCGGCGCGCGACCGGGTGGTGCTGTTCGGCGGCAGCGCCGGCAGCCTGCCGATGAGCTTTTTCAAGGACACCTGGGAGCTGGTCGATGGCGCGCAGTGGGTCGAGCAGCATCCGGCGACCAGGCCCGACTACCGCACCGGCGCCGGCCTGGCCCACGATCCGGCGGCGCGGCTGACCCTGCTGCACGGCGGCCACACCGAGCTGGTAACCTACGCCGACACCTGGGCCTGGGACGGCGCGAGCTGGAGCCAGGTTGCCGACGCTCCCACCGAGCCGTGCTGCCGCAACCGCTGGCTCACCTTTGACCCCGACCGCCAGCGCTTTGTCCGGTTCGAGGGCTGGCCCGAGGTGCGCACTCGCGAGTTCGACTGGGTCGAGTGGCGCGATGTGATCAGCGCCGAGCCGCCGCCGCCGATCGGCGTCGACGCGCTGATCCACGACGTGGCGCGCCGGCGCTCGCTGCTGATCAACCCGATCTCGATGCCGAACGGCGATCGCCGGCTGGATCGATTGTTCGTCTATCTCGGACCGGGCGCCGCGATCGATGCGGTCGGCGCGCTGGCGCCGGGCTTCCCGGTCGTGCGCGACGGCGACGCGGGCGGGCATTTCATGGACTACGGCGCGGCCATCGCCGCCGACCGTCTGGGGCAGATCTGGGTGGCCGGCGTGTCCGAGGACGGCCGGCGCCTGCTCGCCGCCATGGTCTGGAAGTTCTTGCCGAGCGGGAAGCTCGCGGCCGGCTTCCCGCGCTCTCTCAATGGCGACTGTTTGACATCGAGCGCCGATGCGATCGCCTGCGCCAGCGATGGCACGATCTGGATCGGCGGCCAGACGCGCGCTACGGGCGCGCCGCAGGCCGTCGCCGCGCTGTGGAAGCTGGACCAAGCAGGCAATTTGGCCAACGGGTTTCCAAAACGATGGCAAGTAGCTGTTGATCGCAGCAGCTATCTCGACGGCGTCGCGATCGACGCGAGCGGCGAAGTCTGGGCCGCAGGCTGGGACGAGGCCACGGCACTGGTACCCCGCCAGGCGCGGCTGTTCCGATTTTCTGAGACCGGCGATCTGGGCGTGGGATTCCCGGTCGCCGCCGAAGTCGCGGACAACGGCGACAGCCAGGCGCACGGTGTGGCGATCAATGCGGCGGGCGACGTGTACCTGTGCGGCAGCGCACGCGCAACCGGCGGTGACCTGGATGCGGTACTGTGGCGCTTCGATTCGTCCGGTACGCCGGCAAACGGTTTTCCCAAAGTCTGGTCCGGCGGCCATGGCGACGACGAGTTCTTTGGCGTCGCGATCGACAACACGCAACGCGTCTGGCTGGTTGGGGTCGCGCGCAGCGCGGCAGGCGACTACGACCTGCTGCTGCCCGTCTACGACGAAGCTGGCAATTTGCAGCTCGGCTTTCCGGTCCTGTTCGACGGCGTCGCCCACGGCGACGACGCCGGGCGGGGTATAGCGATCGGTTCGTTGGGCGAGGCCTGGGTCACGGGCGCGATCGCCAACGCGGCCGGCAATGGCGACTTTGCTCTCTGGCGTTTCGACGACGCGGGCCAGCAACGGCCTGGCTTTCCCGTGATTCGCGATAGCGACGCGGGCGACAACTCGCACGACCACGGCATGAGCGTGACCATCGGTCCCTTCGGCTACATTTGGGCGACCGGCGGCTCGAACTCAAACGACGGCCTGGAAAACCTGGTGGTATGGCGGTTCGAGTAGTTTCTTTTCGATTCTGAGTAGCTTGGCCGTAATGAGAAGCAAGGTGGCGGGGGGAGGTGCTGACCGCCGCGCCCTGCGCTGTCTGCTCGTGGCAGCGCAGGGCGCCATTTTTAACCGGGGAAGCACGCGTGCACGACCAGTCCGATGTCAAGTTCGACGTCAGGCGTGCCATCGTGACCATCGCTCTGGCCGCGCTCAAGGCTCGAGGTCACGCCAGCAGTGACGATCTGCTACGGCTGCGCACCCTGCTATTGCTCAACCCGCTGTTCGCGACCGGCAGCGACCTCGAGGAGGAGCGGCTAATCAACTTCGCCGACTTGATGACCGAGGAGCGGGGGCTTGATTCCTGCTTGCCCGCGGCGGCCGCGCTGTCGCCGGCGCTGCGCGAGACCGCGCTCGCCATCACCTGCGACGCGCTGGCGTGCCGTGGAGCGTTCGAGCCTCGCGTGCTGACCATTGTCGACCGCGTGGCGCGGGCGCTCGACCTGGCGCCCGAAACGGTGCACCAGATCCTGCAGGTGACCGCGATCCGCAACCGCGGCATCGAGTGAGCGTTGCCATGCGACCGCTGCTGCTGTAGCAATGACGGCGGTGACGGTCGATGCTGAGCGATCAGCAGATCGTTGCATGGCGAGGAGCTGGGCGATGCACTTCGACGTGCCGACACGGCCCCGTGCCGATGTCGAAGGGTGGACGGGGGCGGCGGTGGGCGACCATGATGTGACGGGCGATCGGCTGCGCTTGCTGGCCGATTTTTACGGCACCTGCGCCGGCCTGCTGCGCGAGGCGCTCGCGCGGCACGTGCCGGCCGAGAGGCTGGAGCAGGTCGAGGCGACGCTGTTCGACGGCATCGAGCCGCTGCCCGCCGGACCGGCGCTGGCTGCCGCGGTCGAGCAATTCCTGGCACGGCTGGACGCGCTGCGCACGAGCGATGTGACCGGCGTCCGCTACGCCTTCGCCGCGCTCGAGCGGCAGGGGTTGACCCCGCACACCATGCAGCGCATCGCCGCGCTGGCGCAGGCCGTGCGCGTCGAGCGCATGCAGACGGTGCTGGCGCAGGTGCAGTGAGCGGGATCGGCCTCACGACGACAATCGATCGGTGTGTCGCCAGCCGGACCCGACGACCGCGTGCGGTCGACTATTCGTCCAGTAGACCCAGTTCTCGATAGACGCGCGCGAAGTCGACGCGATCCCCGCCCGGCTGGCCCTGCAGCGCATTCTCCTGGTCCTTGAGCATGGCGACCACCTTGGCCCGGCCGGCCCTGGTGCGGCAGGTCTGGCGCATCGTCTTGCCTTTGAGCAGCGGGATCGGCTCGTCGATCCAGGCCTCGATGCGCTGCTGCAGCAGCGGCGCGATGAACTGCGCCTGCTCCTCGTCGGTCATCTCGTCGTCCGCTGCGCGCGGCGGCCGCAGCTCCCGCTTCAGGCCGCGCAGCACGGTCTCGCGGTGCTGGCGCGGGACGTTGATGGCGTCCCCGGTCAGCTAGAGGTGATCGCCGAGCTGGACCACCCAGGCGAGCAGCAGATCGAACTTGCTGGCCTGGTGGGTGCCGGAGCGCTCACGCACGAACAGCGCGTCGCCGGTGGCCAGGTCGGTGAGCTGCAGCCCGGTGTCGACCTGGACCTGCTGGATCTCGAACAGCGACGGCCAGGCTGTCGCCTGCAGCGCCTCGAGCGCGGCGCACTCGCCGTCGGTCAGCTCGCGCCGGCGCTGGTCGCGGGCGCAGCAAGAGGGACAGAGCTCGCCGCCGAGAACGGGGCAGGGGCGTCTGGCGCCGCCGGACTGGCAACGGATGCAGCGGGTCATGGCGCGGCAGCATAGCGCATCCGAGGCCGGTCGACACGACCGGTGTTGCGCTGCGCTGTGCGGTCGTTTTTGCCGATTCGCGGGCGCCGTGCTAGCTTGCTATCAGCAGCACGGGGCGAGCCATGGTGGCGAACGCGGCAATAGAACTTGTCGCCCGACGGATCGCGCGCGAGTTCCGTCCCCTGCGCATCTTGCTGTTCGGCTCGTACGCCAACAAGACCGCCACGCCC
Organism: Deltaproteobacteria bacterium; assembly: GCA_016934455.1. Lineage (GTDB taxonomy): Bacteria > Myxococcota > JACRCW01 > JAFGSX01 > JAFGSX01 > JAFGSX01. The sequence goes on along the minus strand of JAFGSX010000039.1, from coordinate 5,418 downwards.
GATTCGGATGTCGACCTGCTCGTGATCCTGGGATTTGAGGGTCGCGCGGTGGATAAGTCGGTGGAGATCAGGCTCAAGGTGCGGCCGCCGTTTCCGGTCGATCTGCTGGTCAAGACCCCCGAGCAGATCCAGCAACGGTTGAAAATGGGTGACAGTTTCATCCGCGACATCATCGAGCACGGCCAGGTTCTATATGAAGCCGACCACGCTTGAGTGGATCGCCAAGGCCGAAGGCGACTTCGCGACCCTGTGCCGCGAAGCGCGGGCGCGACTGCACCCGAATTACGATGCCGCCTGTTTCCACGCGCAGCAGTGCGCCGAGAAGTACCTCAAGGCGCGGCTGTGCGAGGCGGGCACCGAGTTCGCAAAGATCCACGATCTCGTGGCGTTGCTGGAACAGGCGCTGATCGCCGAGCCGACCTGGGAGGCGCTGCGCGCGGACCTGGCCTACCTGTCGGACTTTGCCATCGCGTACCGCTACCCGGGCGAAGCGGCCGAAAAGCGCTCGGCGCAAGATGCACTCCGGCGCTGCCGGCGCTTTCGGATTGCGGCGCGGACAGCTCTCGGACTCGACACCACCTCGACTCACAAGCGGCAGAGATCGTAGCCGCGCGCGCTCCGTCGATCGCGCGCGGATCTTTTTTCCCTTTACCCGCCAACACCCGTAGTGAGGGTCATACGGCAGTTCCAGGGTCACTGGCACGCGGGGGCGTGCGCGAGGTGACGGCGCGGTAATGGGACAATCGAGGCGCGACAATGTGCGACCCTCGAGTGCGGGTGGGTGGCTTTTTCCTTCGGACTGACCCACGCCCGACGGAGGAACATTGAAACCCCTAGCAGCACATGCGTCAGCGATTTCGCTCATTGCGACAGTCGCCGCGGTCTCCTTCTCGTGTGCCGGCTCCCGCTTCAATGTCGACGGAAAAAATTCCTGCGGTCGTTCCGAATGACTTCGAACAAACCCGAAAACGGACCGGAAGAAGAGTACAAGGCCGCCGACGAGGCGGCAAAAGAGCTAATGCGAAGGATCGAAGAAGAGAACAAATAGCAGTTAAGAGCTTGCCTTAGTCGCACAGTGCAAAGGGAGAACTTGTGTCGGAAAATGCTGAGCAAAGGAATGATGCGTTGACGAATGTTGCATCTGAAGCCGATGCAAGGTTCAGCACCGCTATCTTCATTGCGATTGCCTTTGCCACCGCACTTTTCGTCTCGGGTTGCCCCAAGCCATCACCCGATCTCGACGCCGCCGTCGCTATGGACGCCGGCCAACCAGCGGACTCCGGCCCGTCGCCGGATGCCGGACCGCAGCCCATGGCCGTGGACCTGCGCGGCGCAGTCCAGAAGGGGCCCTTCGTCATCGGCTCGTCGATCGCGGTCTCGCTGCTGGACGCTGATCTCAATCCGACCGGCTCGGTGTTCAACACCCAGACGGTCAACAACCTGGGCGAGTTCTCGCTCTCGTTCGAGGCGGCCGGGCCGGTGGCGCTGGAAGGTCTCGGCTACTACTACAACGAGGTCATCGGCGAGCTGTCCAACTCGGTGCTGACGCTGCGCGCGCTGTATGTGCCCGAAGCCTCCGGTCTGCAGCACGCCTACGTCAATCTCATCACCCACCTGACCCAGGGGCGCGTGAAGTCTCTGGTGACCGCCGGAACGCAGTTCGCGGACGCGGTGGCCCAGGCCGAGTCGGAGTTCTTGGCAGAGGTCTCGATCACCTATCCGCACTTCGCGCCGAGCGTGCACGCCATCGACATGAATGTCGCCGGCGGCGACGACGACAACAACGCCTACTCGCTCGCGGTGAGCTCGGTCTTCACCCAGGTCGCGCTCAACCGCGGCGGGTCGCTCGACGCCAAGCTGCAGGAGATCGTCAACACGACGGCCCTCAATTTCGCGGTTGGCGCGCTGGACCATGCGCTGAAGAGCGAGATCACGACCGCGCTGTTGCAGCTCGACGCGAGCGCGATCCGGGTGCATCTGACAGATCGGCTGCGCGAGCTCGGCTCGAGCGCCGCGGCGCCGGACATGAACCGTGTCCTCGACCAGGACCGCGATGGCATACGCAACAGCCATGACAACTGTCCGTTGGTCGCCAACGCCGGCCAGGAGAACACCGACGGCGACGCTTTTGGCGACGTCTGCGACGACGACGACGACGACGACGGATTCGTAGACGCCAACGACTGCGCTCCGACCGATGCGCTGCGCACCGGCTACCACGATCCCGACTGCGACGGCGTCCCGGATCCTGGCTGGTGCGCCCTTGGATCGATGGTCTATCACAGCGAGTCCAATCTCTACTGGTGCACGATGGATGGCCCGATGAGCTGGGCCGACGCGGTCAGCGCGTGCCAGAATCTCGGGGATGGCGCCCGGGTCGCCTACACCTACGAGATCGCCTGGCGTCTCACCTGCAGCAGCACCCGCTGCAGCCAGTGCTTTGACTGGTGCGTGACGACGAGTGAGCTCGCCGACTGCCAGGCTAACAATGCATTTTTCCAGAATCCCGATGAAGTCGATCCGTACCGCAACAACTGGTGGGCGCAGTGCCCCGGCGGTGGCATGTGCAAAGTCCACGTTGCTAGGGACGCCGGGCCAAGCCGAACGGACTACTGCTACCCTGCCTCCGACGCAAATGCCGTCTGGGTGAAGTGCACGCGCGGCTCGTTGCCTGACGGTGGGCGCTGAGCAAGCGTCAGCACGGCGCCACCAGCACGTAAACTGAACTCCGACGCTTGCTGGCATGCGCACAGTTCGTTTCGCGGGATTCTTGTTGTCCGAAAGCAAGCCCTTAATCGCAAGGTTTGGCCGGACGCCGGATCGCCCGCGCCGCTCACCTCCTCCAGGCCACTTAGATATCCGCCTCGACGATCTGGATCGGCCCGGCCGCCGGGTCGGTCATGTAGTGGTGCACGAAGTAGAGGTTGCCGTCGAGGTCGAGCGTGGGCTCGCCGGCGTCGTTGACGGTCGCGCCCAGATTGACCGGTGTGTTCCGGTTGGTGCCGTCGAACGACATGGCGTAGAGGTCGGGGCCGCCAAAGCCGCCGTCGATGCTGGCGCCGAAGATAGCGTCGAAGTCGGTGGCGGCCATGTGATCCAAATGGCCCGTCCGATCGGGGTCGACAAGGCGCAGATAGCGCCACGCGGCGCGGCTGCGTTTGCGCCAGGTCTGTGGTATGAGTCGACATTGAGGTGAGTGCATGGAGTGGCGCATCGTGCTCGAGCAGGATCCCGAGACCGGCGAGTGGGCCGCCTACTGCCCGGAGCTGCCGGGCTGCACGTCCGCCGGCGACACCGAAGTCGAGGCCGTGGAAAACATGCGAGAGGCGATCTCCCTCTACCTCGAGCCGCACGAGCTGCATCTGCCGGCAAGCGCCAAGGTCCGCAAGGTCGCGATCTGATGTCCCCCAAGATCCGGCGTGTCGGGGCGCGCGAGATCGAGCAGACTCTCCGCAAACACGATTTCGAGCTGGTCGGCCAGCGCGGCAGCCATCGCAAGTGGCGGCAGCCGAAGCTTGGTCTTCAAGTCATTGTCCCGCTTCACAAGGGCAAGGTCCTACCCATCGGAACGCTGCGCAACATCCTCGAGGCGGCACGTATCCCTGAGGACGAGTGGTAGCACCGGATCGCCCGCGCCGCTCACCTTCTCTTCGCCAGGTAGATGTCCGCCTCGACGATCTGGATCGGCCCGGCCGCCGGGTCGGTCATGTAGTGGTGCACGAAGTAGAGGTTGCCGTCCGGGTCGAGGTTGGGCTCGCCGGCGAAGTTGCTGACGATCTCCTCGGCCGCGCCCCAGCTCCCGTCGAGCTGGAGCTGGCTGCGCCAGGTCGCCGGCCCGGTGCTGCCCAGCTTGCTGTTGCTGTTGAACCAGAGCTCGCTGCCGTCGGCCGACAGGCAGGGCATGGCCTGGTCGCCGGCGTCGTTGACGGTCGCCCCCAAATTGACCGGCTCGCCCCAGCCGTCGCCGCTGCGCAGCATCGCGTACAGGTCGAGGCCGCCAAAGCCGCCGCCGCGTTCGGCGCCGAAGTAGAGGGTGTTGCCGTCGGCGCTGAGGTGCCACTCGCCGATCTGGCGCTCGCGGTTGAGCTGCTCGCCGGCGTTGCGCCAGTCGGCCCAGCCGTCGCCCTGCCGCGTCGCCAGGTAGGCGTCGACCTCGCGGTAGTTGCCGGCGCGCACCGAGCAGAACCAGAGCGTGTCGCCGTGGATGACCGGGCAGCCGTCGAGCGCCAGGTCGTCGCTGAGCAGCAGCCGCGCCGGCTCGGACCAGCCGTCACCCTGGCGCACGGTCTGCCACAGCCCCACGGTGCAGTCCTGCATCTGCTTGTCGACCGGCACCCGCACGTCGGGCACGAACACGAACACGAACCGCGATCCGTCCGGTGAGAAGAACGGCGAGTCCTCGGCGCCGGCGGTGTTGACCGGGCTCGCCCACGGCACCGGATCCTCGAACTCGGCCGAGCGCAGCAGCGGCGGGAAGAAATCGCTGGCCGGGGTGCCCTTGACGACGTCAGCCGGGATCGCCGCGCTGCGCGCCGGCACCTGGCCCAGGCACGGATGCACCCTCTCGGGGGCGCACTCGCAGCCCGCCGCGACCAGCGCCAGCAGCGCGAAGGCAAGGGCAAGGGCGGGCCAAAATGCAGGAGAGCCGCTGCGGACAGGTGCGCTCATGCCCCCATGATAGCCCGTGGCGGGGAGCGATGAACATGCGTGGCAGCGGGATCTTTGCGTCGGCGGCCAGGCAATAGTAAAAACGGACAGCCGGCTCGATCGGCGCCCCGGGCCGGGGCGTATGCTCGCCGGCGGCATCGGAGGCCGGGTGCGAGCCCACTGCATCGCACGAGCGTTGACGGCATGCGCGCTGGTCGCGTCGTGCAGAACCACCGGCGGCGGCGCCTGGCAAGACGAGCAGGTCGAGCAGGTCGAGCAGGTCGAGCAGACCGAGCAGGAGAAGAAGGTCAGGCAAGGCAGGCGGGCCAGGCGGGTCAGGAAACCGCAACCGAAGATCAGGACCGAGCCCGAGGCCATCTATGTCGATCTGACCAGGAGCGACGGCAAGGAGGGCGCCGATCCCGTGCGGGACAAGCTCCGCCGTCAGCTCTTCCAGCAGTTCAGCGTAGATGCGTTGCTGAAGTGCGCCGGGCAGAACGCCGTGGACTGCCCCAGCCCGGTGACGGTGCGCCTGCGCGTCGACGAGTCGGGAGCGGTCAAGAGCGTCTGGCTCAAGCCCGCCCAACCCGAGAACAAGGTCTGGCTGGAGTGCCTGGAGAAGACCTACAAGCAGATCCTCTTCGATCCGCAGGACAAGCCGATGACCATCAAGACCAGATTCCACGTCGAGTGCGTCAAGGAATAGCGCGGCCGGCGTTTCGTCACGCTGGCGTCGGAGCCCTCTTTGGCCGACAATGAAACTCGCCACTG
>JAFGSX010000505.1 GCA_016934455.1 Deltaproteobacteria bacterium | reverse complement strand
GCCATCGAGACCCGGATGTGGCCGAATCCGCCGTTGGCGATGAAGTCGCCGTCCTTGACGTAGCGCGCGACCGCTTCCTTGATGGTGAGGGTCTTGTCCTTGAGCTCGCGCGACTTGTTGTGGAGGACCCAGTCCCTGGCATCGTCCGGATCGTGCCAGCCGATGAGCTCGCCGGTGCCTTCGCTCAGCACTTCCATCCGTCGCTCCTTCTCGTCGTGCGCGCTCCGGCAAGCGCGAGGCGTGCCGGGCGCGGGCCACCGACTTAACGATCGCGGCTGCCCAATGTCAATCGAATCTGGCCGCGCAGCGACGGGCGACGCGGCGATGGCGCGCGCCGCACGAGGCGCTTGCCCTGCCGCGGAGGGCGCGTTAGTTTTGCCGGGATGTATTTTACCGAGCTGATCGTCCAGAACGTACGGCAGTTTTCGGAGATGCGCCGGTACGCGCTGGCCGGCGGCCACAACGCCCTGTACGCGCCGCCGGACGGCCGCGCCGAGACCCTGATCAAGACCCTGCGCGCGCTGCTCTATCCATCCGGCATCGACGGCACGCGGCCGGATCTGGCCGAGCCGGGCGCCAAGAGCAGCCGGGCCGCGGTGGGCATGGTCGGCCGCGATGGCAAGAGCTATCGCGTCATGCGCGACTTCGTAAGCGGCGCGGTCTCGCTCGCGGTCGATACCGGCGGCGGCCAGTACCAGGCGCTGGCCGGCGCCGTCAACGACGTGGCGCAGCTCCTGACCGCGCAGATCGGGTTCGTGACGTCGGAGATCTTCGACCTGCTGCTGCTGACCCAGCTCGCGGACATGCCGTCGCGCGCCGCGCCGTCGCCGCTGGAGGCGATGCAGCAGGCCATGGCGCCGACCGCGTTGCCCGCCGGATATCCCGTGGTGGCGATGCCCGGGACGATGCCGGGGGGTCTCCCGGCGACGGTGCCGGTGGCGATGGCCGCCGTGCCCGGCGGCTTCGTGCCGGTGGCGGCCAGCTACCCGCCCGGCACCACCGGGCCAGGATCCGCGCCGCTCGGCATGCCACCGGGGATGGGGCCGCCGATGGTCATCGGCCCCGACGGCAGCCTGATGCCCATGCCCGGCTTCGTCTACCAGCAACCGCAGCAGCGCAGCCCGTTTGCCGATCTAACGACCGAGCAGAAACAGGCCAAGCTCGAGCAGCTCCGGCAGTCGCTCGCTGCCAACGAAGAGCTCAAGGAGCTCGAGTTCGAGCTGGATGGCCTGCAGCGCCGCAAGTTCGAGCTCGACGACAAGATCCGCCCGCTGCGCGACGCCGAGCGCAAGCTCGATGACACCGATCAGCGGCTGGAGAAGTTCGCGTACCTGCGGGACGTACCCGATGACTTTCTCGACCAGCTCGCCTGGTTCAGGAAGGAGATCGAGCGGCGCGACGCCGACATCGCAACCCTCGAGCGCGAGTCGGCGGCCAGCCGCGTCGGCGGCAGGCAGGCCAGGTTGCCACCCCTCTACACCGACCGGATGTTCCTCGGCGGCCTGGCCGGCGGCGTGCTCGCCTTTGTCATAGGCGCGATCGCCGCCCGCACCTCCGATCCCGGCCTGTGGCTGATCTCGTTGCTCGACATCCCGGCCTTTGGCCTGGCCGGCTGGGTACTGCTCCGGCGCATCGCGGTCTGGGAGCAGAGCGAGGACAGCGCCTATGCGGTGCGCAAGCTCGAGGAGCGCAAGCAGCGCGTCGTCAACCGGTTCGAGCTCGACACGGCGAGCGTGCGCCAGGTGCTGCAGCGGCACGAGGTCGACCTGAAAAAGCTGGATCCGTTCGAGGTCGAGCTCGAGCAGCGGGCGCAGGCGCAGCGCGAGATCGCCGAGCAGCGCGCTGCGGCCGAGGAGCAGCGCTCCGGCACCGGCGGCATGCTCGAGCAGGTGGCGGCCGAGATCAAGCAGCTCGACGAGCAGTGCGCGCTGCTAGAGGACAAGATCAGTCAACTGGCGCCCGCCAAGGCCGACATGGTCGAGCTGGCGGCGCAGATCCAGCAACTGGAGAACGACCTGCAGCCGTCGGCGAGCACCGCGGCCGAGACCGTCGGCCCCGATTACGGCGGCTACGAGCCGGGTTACGGGCCTGGCTCCGGCGGATTGAGCGGCGGCTCCGGCGGCGGGCCACCGACGCAGGCCCGGGGAGAGGGCTGCGGCCGTCTGCTGCTGGCTTCGGACAGCTCGATGTTTGGCGGCGGCGGCGGCCGCATCGGCGACTACGGCTCCGGCGGCGCCGGCTCGGGCGGCGTGGTGCTCGACCCCACCCGGCGCATCATGGAAAAGGCGGCCGAGCTGTTCGGCTGCAGCGTCGAGCAGGCGGCGGCGCAGATCGCGCCGCGCCTCGGGCAGTACCTGGCGGCGTTTACCGACGGCCGCTACGCCCAGGTGGGGTTTGGCGGCCGCGGCGAGCTGAGCCTGGTCGGCGAGGGTGGCCGCAAGGTGCCGTTTTTGATGCTGGCTCCGCCCGAACGCGACGTGGCCTACGTGTCGCTCAAGTTCACCGTGCTCGAGGCGCAGGCGCGCAACGCGCCGCTGCCGATCGTGCTCAACGATCCCTTCGCCTCGTTGGCCGAGCTCAAGCATCCGCTCGCCGCCAAGATGCTCAAGTACGTCGGCAGCCTGACCCAGGTGGTGCACTTCACGTCGACAGCGAGCTTTGCCGCGCAGGCCGACCAGCGGATAGATCTGTGACCCGGCCCGGGCCGCGATCGCGGGCGCGGCGCGGCTGTCCGGGCCACACCGATGACGATCCCGGCCTGCGCTGGGCGGCCTCGCAGCGGTTGCAGCGCGTCGCCGGCGTCGACGAGGCAGGCCGCGGCCCGCTGGCCGGCCCGGTCTACGCGGCGGCGGTGGTCCTCGACCCGGCGCGCCCGATCGCCGGTCTCGACGACAGCAAGCGGCTCACCCCGCGCCAGCGCGAGCGGCTGGCGATCCTGATCCGATCGCAGGCGATGGCCTGGGGGGTCGGCAGCGCCGATGTCGAGGAGATCGATCGCCTCAACATCCTGGGCGCGACCAAGCTGGCGATGCTGCGCGCGATCGGCGCGCTACACGCCTGCGATGGCCTGCTGATCGACGGCGACCGGACGTTGCCG
>JAFGSX010000504.1 GCA_016934455.1 Deltaproteobacteria bacterium | reverse complement strand
CTCCCGTGCCCAAGGCCGATGTCGCCAAGCTGTTCGGCGACTCGCAGTGGGGCCGCCTGCTCAGGACCAACCTCGACACAGCGTCGGTCGACCTGTCGCAGCAGCCCGCGGTCGAGGCCTTCTTGACCAAGGCCGCGGCCGCCGGCGCCACCGCCTTCGACCTGCGACAGGTGATCGCGCGCATGAACGGCCAGCCGCAGCAGCAACTGCAGGCGCTGGCGCAGAAGCACGGCCTTGTCGCCGAGGTGCCGGTGTTGCGCGCCTCGCTCGACAAGATGGTCGCGCTGGCCAACGGCTACCTGCGGAGCCAGTACCTGCAGGTGGGCGACAACACGCGCGAGTTCCTCAAGGCGGTGGGCAGCTCCCGCAACCTGACGGAGATGACCAGCTTCGTGCAAACCCTGTCCCGCAACGCCGAGGACGTGATCGCCCGCGAGGCGCAGCGGCTCAACATTGCCGCGCCCAAGCTGGACTACGACTTCAACGCCATCGATGCCTACCTCAAGCAGACCATCACCAGTGTTCGAGTCGAGTACAACGCCGAGCTGGCCAAGTTCGTGCGCGAGGCGGTCGCCGCCGGGGTGCCGGTGGCCATGCTGCAGCGAGCCCTGGCGAGCCTTAACAACAACACCATTCTGGCAACCGCCCTCAAGAGCGCGAACATCTACGTGGCCGGGATCCAGTTGCCCACCATCAAGTACGACCTCGCCGCCACCGAGAGCTGGGTGCGATCGGGCCTGATCAATTTCCAGAGCGTCGTCCCCTCCGGGACGCAGCTCACCGACTTCTGCAAGGCCTGCATGGATCAGGGCATGTCGCCCACCCATGTTTACAACTTCGCGACCTACAGCCTCACCAGTGGCCGGCAGAGAGCCTCGTCGTATGCCAACGGAGTGCCGCTCGCGAGCCTGCCTCCGGTGCCCATCGACGTCGATGCGGTGTGCCAGTACTGGCAAGGTCGCCTGGGCGCCAACTGGAAGCCCGAGATGACGGCCTACGTCAAGAGCGCCCTGCCAAAGGCGCTCGAGAATCCGAGCTTCGCCCTCTATTCCATTTTCAACTCCAATGCCTCGTCGATCCTGACGACGCTGCAAAACTGTTCGGGCATTCCCCGGCCGGCCGGGGTCTAAGACCTGCAGCTCACTTGAGTTGGGTCCATTCTCGACGGAGTCTCGTCTGATCGGCGACCCTTTTTCTCGTCGCCGCACTTCAGGACTTTCTCTTCTGTCGCACGACCGCGGCGAACGGCCGCGCTCCGGGGCCGCGACCCGACAACGCGGCCGCGTCATCGATGCCAACGCCGCCCGGCCAGCAGCATCGTCGCGATCAACCCGCCGATCGCCCAGGTACCAACCGGCACGGGCCGGTCGCCGCTGCAACCGCAGCCCGTGGTCGCCCGCAGGTCGCCGCTGGCGTCGGCGCGATCAGCAGCGGAGGCGCGGTCGCTGGCCAGGCGATCAGCCGCGCCGCTGTCCGGCGGCGTGCTCCCCTGATCCCGGCCGCCGGCATCGGGCGGCAACGCTCCGCACTCCGTGGCACAGACACCGCTCTCGACGGCAGCGCAGCCGCTGCTGTCGATGCCACACCAGTTGTCGACGATGGCGTCCCAGTTGGCGCAATCGATGTCCCAGCCGTTGTCCTGGTAAAAAGGCAGAATGTCGGGCCTGGCCTCGAGCACGCACACCGAGCAGGCGGACACGGCGCAGCCCGCGTCGAGGGGCGGCGCTGCTCTGTCGACTCCGCCTCCCGCGTCGACGGACGGCGCGCCGTTGCACTCGCTGTCGTCCCACTTGCGGCCGAGGTCAGCGGCGCGCTTGAGGTCATTGATCAGCGGATTGCTGCACCCCAGACAGTAGTCGCGACCAGTGCCGTCGTCGTTGCGCGTCCAGCGGTACGGGGTCACGGCCCGGATGAGCTGGCGAGGGTGCGCCTGGTTCCAGGCGTGCACCTCCTCGATCATGGCCACGAAGTAACCGATATCCTGGTCGGGGTAAGGGTCGCACGGCGGGTCGCACTGGTTGCCGGTCTCGGTGATGTAGAGCGGTATGTCCAGGATGCTGCGCGCCGAGAGAAGGGCCAGGTAGTCGCGGTACATTCGAAAGTGCAGGTGCCACTTGTTCTCCCGCCCCGGGAACCAGGCGTCCGAGGTGATGGCGGCGACGCTGAACTCGCGGGTGTAGGGGTGCAGAGCCAGCCCGCCCAGCGAGCCGCCCCGGGCGAGCACCCCGTCGATGGCCGCGGCCAGGCCGTCGTCCCAGTCGCCCCAGGGAGCCACGGAGGCCCACGGAGCGGCGGGCGGAAAGAGCACCTGGTGGTTGGCGCCCGCGGGCAACGCATCCACCCGGCTCTTGACCCGATGGTAGATGTCGGCCACCTCGTCCGGGCTGAACACCCGACCCCAGGCGATGTTGGGCTCGTTGCCCACGATCCAGACCCGCACTCCCTGGGCGCGGGAAACGCAGCTCGCAAACGTGGCCGCGTAGCCGTCGCGCAGGCCCGCCTCGGGCGGCAGCGAGCAGGAGCCGTCATAGTCCAGCCGCAGGATGATGCCGTAGCCCCGATCTGCGAGCGAGCGAAAGTCGTAGGTCTCCGGACAGGTGCCGCCAGCGCCGATGTAGCGCAGCTCCGTCACCCAGCCGCGCGCGCAGGTGCCGCGACCCTCGAGCAGATCGGATGCGGGAGTGTCGTGCATCCCGGTGATGTAGGGCGAGGTGGAGTACGGCGTGGCCCAGGCAGCCGGCGCGAGCAGCAGCAGGGCGACAGGTCCGGTAGAGGCAAGAAAATGCATGATGCGCGCTCCGGCTGGATTATACGTCGCTCGAAGTTACTTGCGCACGCGTTGGAGAGGCGCCCCATTTGCGAGAGACGTGCGGTTGCGCCCCCTGGCACAGAATAGACGACGGCCGGCCGTCTCTGTCACCGAGCCCGGCGGTATATTTTTTTTTAGCAGAAAGAACAGCGGCTTGCAGCCACCAGCGGGAGCCCGGGTGACGGGCTCTGGCGGTCGCGGTCGATCGCAGCAGAGGAGGCAAGCATGAGATACAAAACAAGTGTCCGGGTCGCGGGCGACGAGATCATCTTCAACGACGGGCTGCGCATCAGCTTCCAGCGGACCCTGCGCATCCCCGACGACGGCGGGTGCTATCCGCTGCCGCCGGGGCTGGGCAGCTTTCCCATCCGCAAGGTCGACGACTACGCCGACCGGGTGCCGGTGGAGTGGCTGGAGCGAGGTGGTCTCTTCTTGCCCATGTACCAGCGCGAGGCCATGTGGTTGCGCCTGGGCGGCGTGGCGTCGAAACCGCGCGCGATCAAGGTCGCCGTGGGCAAAGTCTGCGCGCTGACCGGCGCCCCCTGGTCCGAGGAGCTGCACGCCGATCCCCAGGACTATCTGGTCAGCCCGCCGCAACCCTGGCTCGACGGCATTGCCACCGACACCGGTTTTATCCGGCAGTTCGTGGCGATGCCTCTCGGCATGGGCTACACGGTCGAGGGCCAGGTCAACGGTTCCGAGCGCTTCGGCGGGATCCAGATCAAGGTGGTGGAGCCGCGCGCCGCGCGCCGCGGCCGCAAGCCGAGGTTTTCGACCCAGGCCAGCTCCGCGGTCGAGATCGACTCCGAGGTGGAGAGCGACGAAGAGCTCTGCTTCGAGGAGGCGAGCGAGCCGACTCTTTCCGTTGCGCGAACACCGGCCGCGCGCAGGTCGACCGGCAGCATGGGGCTGGCCGCCGGCGGCCGCATGAAGCAGAAGATCTACCCCGACCCCTTCGGCCTCGCCCACTGGAACCCGGGCCACAGCGCCCGCGTCTTCGTGCACATCGTCAACAGCGAGCTGTGGCGCGAGATCACGGGCGAGGAACCGCCGGCGACACCGGTGACGGCGCGCACCTACGCGCTGCACCACCTGCCCTGGTTTGACCTCTACGACGAGGCCGCGCCCACCCTGAATCCGTCTGCGGCGCTGGCCAAGGTCAAGCCGATCAAGTTACTGGACCAGCAAAAATTCGGCCAGGCACTGCAGGACGACCAATCGGTCCCGGCGGGACCGGTGAAGAAGATCCTTCTCCACATGGCTGCGACGACGGTGCGCGACGGCAAGTGGTGAGCCGCGGGCTGCAGCCACAACCGGCCGAGGTCGCCATGAAGTTAAGCGTCGAGGTGAGCGAGAAGGGCAACCGGCTCCAGCGGCTGGAGTTCGATCGCCCGGAGCTGACGATCGGGCGCGTCAAGGGCAACGACATCATCCTGCCCAAGGGCAACGTCTCCAAGCGCCACGCGCGCATCGTCGCCAAGGGCGCGGCCCTCGTCGTCGTCGATCTCAAGAGCACCAACGGCACCTATGTCAACGGCCGCAAGCTCACCGGCCCTCACGTCCTCAAGAATGGCGAAAAGATATACATCGGCGACTTCGACTTGAAGGTCGATGCGCCGGCGACCGCCGCCCGCGCGCCTTCGCCGCCGTCAGCGCCCCGGCCGCCAGCGCCACCCCGGCCGCCAGAACCGCGGCCACCGGCTCTTGCACCGCCGCCGCTGCCCGGCGCAGACGAGGAGTTTCTCGCTCCGGTCGAGGACTACGGCGACGCCGATCCCGGCCTCGCGGAGGGCGTGCTCGACATCGAGGTGAACGGCGCGCCGGAGGACGCCCGCGACTCCCTCGCCGCAGTCCAGGCCGCGCTGTTCGCCGCGCTGTCGAGAGGCGAGGATGTGGACGCGCTCGCCGGCGATGCCCGGGCCACCGAGCAGGCGGTGCGGCGCGCCCTGGATCTGGCGCTGCCGGGCGGTGTGCCCGCCGGCGTCGACCGCGATCGCGTGGTGAAGCGGGTGAGCGCCGAGATCCTCGGCCTGGGCCCGCTCGACCGCATCCTCGGCGACCCCGCGGTGTCCAAGGTCTTCGCCAACGACCCGCACCGGATCTTCGTCGAGCGCGGTGGGACGACCGCGGCCAGCGACGAGGTCTTCTCCACTTCTGAGTCGATGGCCCGCGTCATCTCGAGGCTGCTGCGCGTGCCGCATCGGGATCTGGCCGGGCGCCCCGCCATCGACGCGCGTCTGGCCGACGGCAGCCGCGTGCGCGCCCTGCTGCCACCCCTCGGCGCCCGCGGCCCGGTGCTGG
>JAFGSX010000503.1 GCA_016934455.1 Deltaproteobacteria bacterium | reverse complement strand
GCGGCGCTCTCCTCGATGCGCAGCTTGGGCATGCCCGACGCCACCGCCTTGGTCATGCCGCCGAGCGCCTCGACCTCGTCGATGATCTGGCGCGCGCGCTGTGCCAGGTCGTGGGTCAGCCGCTCGATCGCGTAGGAGCCGCCCAGCGGATCGACGGTCGCGGTCAGGCCGGTCTCCTCCTGCAGGATGAGCTGGGTGTTGCGCGCCACGCGCGCCGCTGCCTCGGTCGGCAGGCCGAGCGCCTCGTCGAACGAGTTGGTGTGCAGGCTCTGGGTGCCGCCGAGCACGGCCGCCAGCGCCTCGATCGCGGTGCGCACGATGTTGTTGTAGGGATCCTGGGCGGTGAGGCTGAAGCCGCTGGTCTGGCAGTGCGTGCGCAGCATGCTCGAGGCCGGCTTCCGCGGCCCGAAGGGCTGCAGCATCTGGGCCCACAGCAGCCGCGCCGCGCGCAGCTTGGAGATCTCGACCAGCAGGTTCATGCCGATGCCGAAGAAAAACGAGAGCTGCGGCGCGAAATCGTCGATGGCGAGCCCGCGGCCGGTCGCCGCCCGCACGTACTCGATGCCGTCGGCCAGCGTGAACGCCAGCTCGAGCGCGGCTTCGGCGCCCGCCTCGTGCATGTGGTAGCCCGAGATGCTGATGGCGTTGAACTTGGGCATCGTCTTGCTGACGTGCTCGATGACGTCGGCGACGATGCGCATGCTCGGCTCGGGCGGGTAGATGTAGGTGTTGCGCACCATGAACTCTTTGAGGATGTCGTTCTGGATGGTTCCGGTCAGCTTGGCCGGCGCCACGCCCTGCTCCTCGCCGGCCGCGATGAAGGCCGCCATGATCGGCAGCACGGCGCCGTTCATGGTCATCGACACCGACATCCGGTCGAGCGGGATGCCGGCGAAAAGCCGCTGCATGTCCTCGACCGAGTCGATGGCGACGCCCGCCTTGCCCACGTCACCGGCCACCCGCGGGTGGTCGCTGTCGTAGCCGCGGTGGGTGGCCAGATCGAAGGCGACCGACAGCCCCTTTTGCCCCCCCGCCAGCGCGGCGCGGAAAAAGGCGTTGGTCTCCTCGGCGGTGCTGAACCCGGCGTACTGGCGGATCGTCCACGGCCGTCCCGTGTACATGGTGGCGCGCGGCCCTCTGACGAACGGAGCCAGGCCCGGCAGCGTTCCGAGGTGAGGCAGGCCATCGACATCGGCCGCGGTGTAGAGCGGTTTGCAGGAGACGCCTTCGCCCAGCGGTCGCTCGAGCGTCGCCGGGTCGCGGCCGCCGAGCTCGCGCGTCGCGAGCTGCCGCCAGGTCTCGAGGTCTGGACTGGATGCCATGGTCTTTCCCCTCTGCGGATCTCGGATCGCTACGCCAGCGCCACCTCCGGCGGCCAGGTCACCGCCGGCGCCGGATAGGCTGGCCGGGCCAGCAGAAAGCCCTGGCCGAAGTGAGCGCCGGTGTCGATCACGGCGCGCAGCTCGTCGACGGTCTCGATGCCCTCGGCCACCACCAGCGCGCCGAGATCGGCGCACAGTCGCACGATGGCCTTGACCAGCTTGCGCTGCCGCTCGGACTGATCCAGGCCGACCACCAGTTCGCGGTCGATCTTGACCACCTCTGGCGACAGGTCGGCGATGTACTTGAGATTGGAGTAGCCGGCGCCGAGATCGTCGACCGCCAGGTTGATGCCCTTGCTGCGGACCTCGCGCAGGATGCTGTGGCAGAGCTGAAAGTGGGTCAGCGGCACCGACTCGGTGATCTCGATGTAGACGCCCTCGACGTGGCGAAAGATCGGGTCGTCGGGTCGCACCAGCCAGCCCTCGTCCAGCTCGGCCGGGTGGAGATTGACGAACAGGGTCGTCTCGGGCGATTGCGCCAGCGCCAGCTCGCGGATCTGGCGGCCGAATTCTCCCATGCAGCCGCAGTCCAGCGCGCCGGCGAGCATCTCGATCGGGCCGCGGTAGAGAGGAGTGCCGCTGCGCAGCAGAACCTCGTAGGAGAAGATCTTGCCGGAGTTGAGGTAGACCACCGGCTGAAAGGCCACCTTGAACTCGCGCCGGGCGATCACCTGCCTGAACTGGGCTGCCGACGCCTCGGACACCATCGACCTCTCGCCTCGTCGAATCGCTGCCACTCTACCGCGATCGCAGGCGGCAGAGTAGCGCTATCGGCACCGCCGGGCGCTCCGTCAGCGCGGTGCCCGGCGCCGCCGCGAGCGGGCCAGCCCGACCGGGCCGTTGCGATCGCGCGCCCGCGGGGGCAGCCGCGGTACCAGTTGCTCGAGCAGGGCCGTCGCCCGCCGGACGTGCGGCTCGGCGGCAAAGCGGTTGAATTCACTCGGACAGGCGACCAGCAGCAGGTAGATGCCGGCAAAGGAAAAGACAAAGCCGAACGGCTGCTCGCGGTACCGGCACACGCGCAGCCGCGCGCCGCGCCGAAGCAGGCCTCCGGCCAGCTCGATCTCGGCCTTCTGCCACAGCTCGGTGAGCTGATCGGCGACGGCCGGGCGCTGGATCGGACCGCTGCGCCACCAGACCACGGGCGAGGCGGTGTCCTTGACCAGCGCGGCGCGGGCGCCGAGCTGACGGCACAGGCTCGTGAGTATGGCATTGCCCTCGGCGACCGCGCGCTGCATGGCATCGCATGCTAGCGCGAGCGGCGACGAGATGACAGCAGCGCGCAGGTGTTTAAGAATAGACGGAGCCCGCCGCAGCGAGGGCACGGGCGTCGCCAGGAGGTACGGTGGTCAACCGCAATCGGCCCCAGTACCGGGAGTTTCGCGCCAGCGAGCTGTTCTGTCCGCGCTGCCGCACCGCCATGCCGGTGCGCGAGCGGCTGCTGCTGGTGCTGCCGGACGGCGACCTGTTCGAGTACTGCTGCCAGGGCTGCGGCAGCTCGCTCGGCAAGCGCAAGGTCGAGGCCGACGGCGCGTCGAAGCTGGTCCTGGCGCGTTGAGCGCAGCGGCGCGCAGCTTCCGTGCGGGTTTCGTCGACGACTGGTACAATGAGAGCAGAGACAGGTTGCGGGTGGCGCGATGCCGCGTCGGATGCTGATCTGGATCGTGCTGCTGCCGGCGCTGGCCGGGATGGCCGGCGCCAAGCGCCCGGCGCGCGACGCCGACAAGCCGGCCCCGGCCAAGGCCGACCGGGCCGAGACCACCGCCGCGCCGTCCGGCTTTGTCGAGATGTTCGTCGCCGGTGTCATGCCGTCGATGGACGGCCACACCGTGTTTCTGCACGACGCCACCAAAAAGTACTTCATACCGATCGGCATCGGCGAGAGCGAGGCCCACTCGATCCACCTGCGGCACGAACGCCGGCGCTTCGAGCGGCCGCTGACCCACGATCTGATCGACGGCCTGTTGCGCGAGCTGGGCGGCCGGCTGCTCAAGGTTCACGTCGACGATCTGCGAGGCAACGTGTTCGTCGGCACCATCTTCGTGCAGACCGGCGACAGGATCTTCACGATGGACGCGCGGCCGTCGGATGCCATAGCGCTGGCGCTCGGCAACCAGGTGCCGATCTACGTCTCGCAGCGGGTCATCGACAAGACCGCGATCTCGACCGCCGAGGAACCCGACGCGCCGGCCGGGACCGACGTCCCTCATCAACCGCAGAGCGTCCCGTTCCCCAACGACCCCAAGCGCAACCCGGTCTCACTGTGACACCGTCT
>JAFGSX010000502.1 GCA_016934455.1 Deltaproteobacteria bacterium | reverse complement strand
GCAGCGGGAATCGCCCACGAGGTCGGAACGCCGCTCGGAGTGGTGCGCGGTCGAGCCGAGTACATCGCGGCCAAGCTGGGCACCGATCACCCGCAGGCGGCCGGGCTGGACGTGATCATCGAGCAGATCGATCGCATCACCCGCACCATCCAGACCCTGCTCGATTTTTCGCGGATGAAACCGGCGATCGTCTCCTCGGTCTCGCTCTCCAACGTGGCGACCAAGGTCGTCGACCTGTTGCGTTTCGAGATCAACCGCCGCAAGCTGGTGGTCGGTCTGGCCGTAAAGAACGACCTGCCTCCGCTGCTGGCAGACGGCGACCAGTTGCAGCAGGTGCTGGTCAACCTGCTCATGAATGCCTTTGACGCCAGCCAGCCCGGCGGCCACGTCGCCCTCGAGGCCGACAACGAGATGGACGAGCAGGCGCCACCCTGGGACCACCTGCGAATCGTGGTCGCGGATGACGGTTGCGGCATACCCGAGGAGAAGCAGCGTCGCGTGTTCGATCCCTTCTTCACGACCAAGAAGCGCGGCCAGGGCACCGGACTCGGGCTATCGATCGTGAGCCAGATCGTTCGCAACCACGGCGCCCAGATCAGCGTCGACAGCGAGCTGGGGCGGGGGACGCGAGTAACGCTGATCTGGCCGACCGCGAGCCACGACTCGGAGCCGTGCCATGCCTCGTAAACCAAGTGCGCGCGTGCTCGTCGCCGACGATCACGTCGAGATGGCCAGGCTGCTCGCCGATCAGCTCGGAGACAACGGCTATCTGGTCGACGTGGCGGCGAGCGGCGCCGAGGCGCTCGAGCTGGCCCGATCACGGCCACCGGATCTCGTGGTCACGGACTTGCGCATGGATGGCGTCGATGGTCTGGACGTGTTGAGCGGTATCCAGCAGATCGACGCCACGGTCCCCGTGATCATAATGACCGCATTCGGCGCCATAGACAGCGCCATCGAGGCGATCAAGCACGGCGCCTATCACTACCTCACCAAGCCCTTCCAGCTACAGGAGTTGCTGGTCTACGTCGAACGCGCGATCGCCGATCGCCGGCTCCGCGACGATCACCGCGCCCTGCGCCGCCTGGTCAGCGAGCGATCCGGCCTGCAGGCGATGGTAGGCCGCAGCAGCGCGATGCTCGATCTCTTCGAGTTCGTCGAGCGGGTGGCACCGTCCGATGCCGCGGTTCTGATCCGCGGCGAGAGCGGTACCGGAAAGGAACTGGTCGCGCGCGCGCTCCATTTCTTGAGCCCGCGCAGCAAGCGGCCTTTCGTCGCGGTGAGCTGCACCTCGCTGCCTGAGGCCCTGCTCGAAAGCGAGCTCTTCGGCCATGTGCAGGGTGCGTTCAGCGGTGCGCTCTCGACCCGGCGCGGCCTGTTTGCCGAGGCCGACGGGGGCACGCTGTTGCTCGACGAGATCGGCGACATGCCTCCCGAGCTGCAGGCCAAGCTGCTGCGCGTGCTCCAGGACAACGAGATCCGCGCTGTCGGCGCCGACGTGACGCGCAAGATCGATGTCCGGGTCCTGGCCGCGACCCATCAACCTATAGAGGAGCGCGTGGACCAGGGCGCGTTCAGGGCCGACCTCTTCTACCGGCTCAACGTCGTTCCGATCCGGGTGCCAGCCCTGCGCGAACGCGTCGAAGACATCCCGCTGCTGGTCGAGCACTTCGTCGAGAAGACGCGGCGATCCAATCCCACAGCGCGCGTCTCGGCCTGCTCACCCGAGCTGCTCTCGGCGCTCGCCGACTATCCATGGCCGGGCAACGTCCGCGAGCTTGAAAACGTGGTCAAGAGGCTGGTCATCGTCGGGAGCGGCGAGACCGCGACCCTCGACGACCTGCGCAGGCACGCCCCGGCGCTTCTCGAGACCACTCCTCCGGTCGCGTGGGAAAACAGGCAGCCGCTGCCGCTGCGAACGATCGAAAACGACTACATCGCCTGGGTCGTCCGCCAGACGGGTGGCAACAAGAAACGCGCCGCCCAGATTCTCGGCATCGACGAGTCGACCCTGCATCGCCGGGAGAAGCGCGGCAGCGAGAGCGGCGCGCCCAAGCGTCGGCAACATTAATGACCTTTCGGTCCCACAATGAATCGATGGCTCCGGGTCCTGTCGCCGGCTTTTTCCGTCTCGAGGGGCCTCGACGGGGGCCCCAGCCGGCGCCACCCCTCGCATCAGCGATCCGATACGGACCGAAAGGTCAGTAGACCAGCGCTCGCTCGACTCGAGACAGACAGGCACCGGACACGCTTTTCGCAAACCGGAGCGCGCAAAATGCGTCACGACGCGCTGCGGTTCCGCGCAAGGCGACGGCCGGTATTGGAAATCGACGTTGGTATCACATTTGCTTGTCTGGAGCCCGAGCATCTCACTCTCATCTGGAGCGCATCATGGCCCTCGATCTACAGGTAGAAGAACCGCCAACCGATCAGACACCCGATCCCCTCGACGCTCCGGTCGCCGAGACCGTCCGAACCCGCATTCTGCTCGTCGAAGACGACAACGAGATGCGCATGCTGCTAGCGCAGGCGCTGCGCGAAGAGAACTATGACGTCATCGAGGCCTATGACGGCGAAGACGCCTCGCGAGCCCTCGCGCTCGAGGGCTCGGACTTCGGACCGATCCGCGATATCGATCTCATCGTCACCGACGTGCGCATGCCGCGGTCGACGGGCCTCGACCTGCTCAGCCACGTTCGTTTTTTCGATTGGGCGGTTCCGGTGGTGCTGATCTCCGCATTCGCTGACCAGGAGATGCGCGATACGGCGCAGCGGCTGGGCGCCGCCGCGGTGCTCGCCAAGCCATTCAGCTTGCAGAGTTTTCTCCAGACCGTGCGAGAGACCGCAGCGCCGAGATCCGCCGTGCGCTAGGAGCCGCACCGGATTTCGTCGGAAGGCGATAATCCGCGGGACAGTGGGCACCTCCGGTTCACTCGGGCGAGCCGAAGAGAGTGACCCGCTTGTCCGCCGATCCGGCGGTGTAGGCCTCGACCTCCGGCGCGACCAGCCTCCACAGCAGCGCGCGCGCCGCGGCCACGTCCGACAGCCGATACTGGGCGCGGCTCGGCCGCGGCCCGACGTGGATACCGATGCCGCTCTCCGGCAGAGCGGCGAACAGGTTCTCGTCGGTCTGATCGTCGCCCAGCGCGACCGCCACCGCGTTGGCGGTCGACGCGCTCAACCGGCGCACCACCAGCCCCTTGTTGATGCCGTGCGGCTGGACCTCGACCACCTTGTCGCCCAGCAAGATCTCGACCGGCACATTGCTCAGCGCGTGCGTCAGGTGCGTCTGCAGCTCGCGCGCCTGCCACTCGCCAAACTCCGGGTCGGCGCTGCGAAAGTGCCAGGCCAGCGCCGCGGTCTTCTCCTCGACGAACGAGCCGGGCACCCGCATCGCGAATTGCCGCAACAGCGCGCGCACGCGTTCCATCCACGTATTGTCGACCGCCAGCGGCTGGCTCCAGATCCCGCCCGGCAAGCGAGACCACAGGCCGTGCTCGGCGTGCAGCCCGATCGGCAGATCTCCGAACCAGCGTTCGAGCAGCTCGCGCTGGCGGCCGCTGACCACGTGCACGTCGATGCGCTCGCTGCGCCCGAGCTGGGTCAGCAGATCCCGCAGCGCGTGATCGGGCCAGGCCAGCTCGGGAAGACGGGCAAACGGGACCAGCGTGCCGTCGTAGTCGAGAAACAGGACCATGGACCCGGCCGACCGCAGTCGCTGCTCCAGCTCGGCCAGCTCGCGCCGCGAGGACAGGCGCAGCGTCGGCGCCGGAGCGAACTCGCGCGTGCGCTCGAGCTCGTCGATGAAGGTCTCGGCCCAGCGGTGCGCGTCGTAGTCGAAAACCCGCCGCCGCAATGCGCGCATGCGCTCGCGCCGCTCCTCGGCTGGCATGAGCAGCGCCTGGCTGATCTGCGCCGCCATCTGGTCGACGTCGTACGGATTGACCAGGATCGCCTCGCCCATCTCGGACGCGGCTCCCGCGAACTCGCTGAGCACCAGCACGCCGTCCTCGTCGACACGGCTGGCCACGAACTCCTTGGCCACCAGGTTCATGCCGTCGCGCAACGGCGTCACCAGCATGACATCGGCTGCCCGATACATGGCGACCAGATCGGATCGCGCCACCGAGCGGTAGAGATAGTGCACGGGCACGCTGCTGGCACTGCCGAAGCGACCGTTGATGCTGCCCACCAGCCGGTTGACCTCGTCGGTGAGACGCCCGTACTCCGGCACATTGGCGCGCGACGGCACGGCGATCTGGATGAAGCGCAGCCGTCCGCGCAGATCGGGCTCGCGCTCCAGGAGCAGCGCGATCGCGTGCAGGCGACCCACGATGCCCTTGGTGTAGTCGAGCCGATCGACGCCGAGCACCAGCCGCTGACTGGAGGACTCGGAGCGGATCCGCGCCACCTCGGCCAGCACCGGATCGGACTCAGCCTGCTCCGCGAAGGACCGGGCGTCGATACCCATCGGAAAGGCGTCGAAGCGGACCGTCCGGCCCTGGTACGTCAAG
>JAFGSX010000501.1 GCA_016934455.1 Deltaproteobacteria bacterium | reverse complement strand
CTGATCGTCGACGCCGCAAAGCTCAAGCTTGACTTCGAGAAGGTGGGCGCCGACTGGAAGCTGGGCAAGTCGAGCGAGGAGGTGCCCAAGGACTTCGAGCTCGACATGATGCTGGTGCAGCGCCGGCTGCAGGCGCTCGACTCGGCGCGCGGCCTGCGGCTGGCGGACCCCGGCACCACGCTGCAGCAGGCGGGCCTGGCCAGGCCGAGCGCCTCCGTGTCGGTGGTGTTCGAGGACGGCAAGAAGGCGGCGCTGCTCTTCGGTGGCGAGTTCAAGGACGGCGACCGCGACGCGGTGTACGCCAAGGGCAACATCGACGACGCGATCTACGTGGTGGCCAAGTGGACGCGCGACAACCTGACCGGCGGCCTGGCCGGGTTCAGGAAGCGCGCCGAGCCCGAGGGCATGCCCAACATCGATCCCTCGGCCATGCAGAACCTGCCGCCCGACGTGCGCGCCAGCCTGATGAAGCAGCTCGAACAGAAGAAGCGCGAGCAGGAGATGCTCAAGCAGATCCAGGCGCAGATGGCGTCCCAGCAGGCGGCCAGCGCACCGGCCCCGGCCAAGTGACGGCGTGGCCGGGCTGCTCGCCAGATCCCTCGATCGTGCGCTCTACCTGCTGACATCGTTGCGCGACGGAGCCCGGCTGCTGGTGGCGACGGCGCACAACCGGCTGTACGCGGTGCTCGACCGCGCGTGGCCGGCGCCGCGCGTCCGGTGCGAGCTGTGCGGTTGACGCGGCCGCAGCGTCGACGGGGAGTTTTTTTGTCTGTCGGCCGCGCTAGCCCGCGCACTCGCGCCAGCCGCAACAGGTGCGCCGGGCAGCCGCGACTTCGCGAGTGGCTCCTCACCCGCCGTACGCGCACCGGAAACCCACCGTGGTCTTGCGGTAGCCGTCGGCGCTGACGCCGCGGCTCGACCAGACGCGCAACTCGTCGAAGAAGTCGGCCCACGATCCGCCGCGGATCTGTCCCTGGCCGCCGACGTCGTCGTCGACCCACTCCCAGACATTGCCGGCCAGGTGCAGGTGGCGAGACGGCGAGGCACCCGCCGGCAAGGTCGGCTGGCCGGCGGAGTCGAAGATGGGCGCCGTGTCGTCGCACAGATTGGGTGCGCTGGCGCCCTGGCAGGTGTTGGGCGGGTAGGTGTCGTTGCAGTAGCCGGCAGCGCCCGCGCTGTTCTCGCAGTTGGCGCGCGTGCCGTCGGGCAGGTCGTTCCCCCACGGGTAGGTCCGGCGGTCGGTGCCGCGCGCGGCCGCCTCCCACTCGGCGGCGGTTGGCAGCCGCTTGCCGGCCCAGGCGCAGAAGGCCGCGGCCTGGACGCGCGTCACGCAGACCACCGGGTGATTGGCCCAGCGCGCCTCGAAAAAGGGCGGTGCCGGTTGCCAGCCGCGGTCGCCGGGATCGCAGGCCGGTCGGTTGGCCTGCTGGCCAGCGGAGTCGAGCGAAATGACAAAGGCGCGGTAGCGCAGCGCGGTCACCTCGAACCGGTCCAGGTAGAACTTCTCGTCGAAGTGGGCGCTGGTCGGCGTCTCGCCGAGCGGGTAGTCGCCCGCCGCCACTTCGCACATCTCGGCCGCGCCCGAGATGTCCCGCGGCCCGACGAACCAGCCGCAGTCGAGGCCGCTCTCGTGGCAGATCCCGTCGCCGCAGGACGATGCGGACTCGATGCAGATGTTGTCGGCGCTGCAGGTCAGCCCCGGCGCGCAGAAGCCGTAGTCGTTGCAGGGCTGTCCCTGGTCGCCGGGCAGCGGCAGGCAGCCGGTGAGCAGCGCGCCGCCGAGCAGTGCGCCGGCGAGCAGCGCGGCGTACCTGCGTGCTGGCGATCGATCGGGGTGTCGGTTCATGGTGACCCCGACGACGGCGCGCTGTCGCCCGCCTCGATCGCCTGGCCGGAGGGCAGCAAGAAGAACAACGGCGAGGCCAGCACGAACAGGCCGCCCACGACGTAGCCGGCGATCGCCAGCGGATTGGCGATCGCGATCTGGTTGCGGTAGTCGTTGAAGGCCTGCATGGTCGGCGCGCTCTTGGCCGCGCCGTTCCAATAGAGGGCGAGGCCGGTGCCGACCGCGGCCGCTGCCACCACCAGCCCGCCGACGCCGAGCGCGCCGACGCCGAACGGCCACCAGGCCATGCCGCTGGCCTGGCGCGGCAGCTCGGCCTGCTCGCCAAAGGTGCGCAGCGTTGCCACCCGCATGGCCTCGGCCACGTGGTCGACGCTGGCCACGGTGATCGCCTGCCGTTGCAACACGCGCGCGCTGGAGCTCTCGATCAGGGTCGCGGTGACGACGTAGTTGCTGCCGACCCGGCCCACGGTCGCGTAAAACAGAAACGGCGCGCCGAGCGCGTTGCCGACCTCGGCCATGCAGCCGGTCTCGTCGCAGCCGGCAAGCTGGGCCTGCGCCTCCTGGTCCAGCGTCGCCACCACGTCCTCGTGGCTGATCACCTGGTAGCGATCGAGCCCGGCGATCAGCGAGCTGGCCAGGTTGGACAGCGCGGCCGGATCGATCTGGTCGACCGGGATGCCGGTGACTCTGGGCCGCATGACGACGAGACCGGGGTCGGGATCGTCGAGCGCGGGGGCGACCGCGAGGGCGGGGGTGGCGACCAGCATCGCTGTCGTGAGCAGGATGGACCTCATCAGTGACAGATCCCTCCGCGCAGGCAGCGGACGTTGGCGTCAAAGGCGGCATACCAGAGCGCGACCGTGGCCGTGGCGAAGTTGACCGTCCACAGCTCGTTGCTGGGGTGGGCGCAGCTCCAGTATTTCTTGTCGCAGATGCCGTTGCTGCCGGCCAGCGCCGGATCCATGTAGCAGCCAATGGTACCCGGCCCGCCAAATGGTCCGCAGGTCGGCGGTGTGCCGGCGTTGCACTCCTCCGCGTTGTAGCACATCGGCGCGGTCGAGTAGCAGCCGTCGGTCACCCCGCAGTCCCCACCGCTGACCGTCAGGGAACAGCCGCGGACCAGCGAACGCAGCTCCGAGATCGACGGCACGTTCCAGTCGTCGTATCCGCCGTGCACCAGTCCGCGGCAGTAGGTCGCCGCCTCCTGAAAGGTCATCTGGGTGGTCGTCGGTGGCTCCTGCCACTCGATCTGCGAGGTCGAGTCGTACCAGCAGCCGTACCTGGTGCCGGTCGTGCTGCAGCACTTCTCGGTGGCGGGGTTGCACTCGGGCCAGCAGGCGCTGCCGCCGCAGCCGTGGTCGCAGGTCGTGCACCAGGCGCCGGTCTCGCTCTTGTTGCAGAGCTGATTGGACTCGCACGCCTGGTGAATGCCCCAGTCCAGCTCCCACTGGAGGTTGCTCAGGTCGCAGGTGCCGCTGTGACCCGTGCAATGGCGAAACGATCGCCGCGACTGGGCATCGGCGCCGCATTCGTTGCCTGCGCACTGATAGCCGGTGGCGACTGCGATGTCGCTGCAGCGGTAGGTTTCGGGCTGGAAGTGGCCGGTCGCGTCGCAGCACTCGGTCGACGGCGGATAGCAGTCGCCGTCATGGCAGCGGCCGTCTGAGCCGCAGACCCGGTCTACCCCGCACTCGTCGCTGCCCAGGATGCAGTTGCGGCAGTAGTTGTCGTCGCCGCAGATGCGCTGGCCGCCCTCGCACTCGGCGTCGATCTGGCAGTTGCCGCCGCGGCAGTGGCCCGCGAGGCACAGAAACCCGGCGCCAAACACGGTCTGGCACTGGGGCGTGCCGTTGCACGGGGTGCAGACGTAGTCGACGCAGACCTGGTCCTGGGTCGGCGTGCCGCAGGCGGTGTTGTTGGGCGAGCAGTTGCCGGTGTGGCACAGCCCGGTGGCGGTCTCGCACACCGCCTCGACCTGCAGCGCCAGCGTGCACTCGAGCGGCGTCTGGCAGCCGCGGCAGCGCGAGTCGCTGCCGCAGATCGGCTTGTCGGTCAGGCAGTCGGCCGAGGTGATGCAGTCGGCGCCCTTGCACTGATCGTCGACGCACAGGGTTCCGGCCGGGTAACCCGCGGCCAGGCAATCGCTGGCAAACTCGCAGGCCACGCAGCGCCCCTGCGGCGAGCAGATCTGCCGCTCGATCTGGCAGTCGGCGGTCGAGGTGCAGGTGTGCGGTCCGCAGGTGCCGTCGCTGTTGCAGCGAAACTCGGCATCCGAGTAAGCCGCGGCGCAGGCTGCGTCGTCGGTGCCGGGTTGGCAGGCGACGCAGACGCCGTTGCTGTTGCACAGCAGGCCATCGCATTGCGTGGCGATCGTGCAGTTACCGCACACGCCGTCGTCGCAGGCCTCGCCGCTGCGGCACTCGCCGGCCACGCGGCAGGGAGCGCATTCGCCCTCGGCCGGCCGGCAGCCCTGGCCGGCCGGGCAGTCGTCGGCGGTCTGGCAGGCGGTGGTGCCACCGCTGTCGCCGCTGTTGTGGCCCGAGTCATCGTTGCTCGGCGTGACCGGACAGCCCGCGGCGACGACGACCAGCGTGCAGGAGGCGGCGGCCAGCCAGCTCCATCCTGCCGTTGTTGCGGACAAATTCATGGGCGACTCCATGGTATTTTGTTCGGCTCGATGCGATTCGAGCTGCGAGGTCCGGCCAGTATATAGCACCGATGCCCGATCGCTCACGCCAGCCGCACCAGGTGCGCCGGGCAGCCGCGGCGGCAGTCGCTGGCGCCGAAGCCGGGGATCGGAACGGTCGCGCCGGGAAGCGCCAGCAACTGCGCCACCAGGCCGCACTCGTCGACGTCGCGCTCGGG
>JAFGSX010000500.1 GCA_016934455.1 Deltaproteobacteria bacterium | reverse complement strand
AGGATCATCTCGTTGACGCCGTCGTAGTCCCACTCGTCGTGCGGCGTCATCTGGTAGACCCACTTGGCCATCCCGGTGTCCGGATCGCGGGCGAAGATGGTCATCGACCAGCGATTGTCACCGGGCCGCTGTACCGGGTTCCAGGTGCCGGGGTTGCCCGAGCCGTAGTACACCAGATGCAGATCGGGATCGTACGACAGCCAGCCCCAGGTGGTGCCGCCGCCCAGCTGCCACTGATCGCCTTCCCAGGTGTTGGTGCCGGAGTTCGGCCCGACCGGCTGGCCGAGATGGGTGGTGGCCTCGGGGTCGATCAGGGTCTGGTCGTCTGGACCGGTCGAATAGCCGCGCCAGACCATCTCGCCGCTCTCGATGTCGTAGGCGGTGACGTGGCCCTGGACGCCGAACTCGCCGCCGGAGATGCCGACCAGCACCTTATCGCCGATCACCATCGGCGCGCTGGTCCCGGTCTCGCCCTTCTTCGGATCGCCGTTGACCGCGCTCCAGACCACCTCGCCGGTCTGGGCATCGAGCGCGACCAGCGTGGTGTCGGCCTGATGCAGGAAGATCTTGCCGTCACCGTAGGCGACGCCGCGGTTCACCGTGTCGCAGCACATCACCGGGATGACGTCCGGATCCTGGCTGGGCTCGTACTTCCAGATGACCCGGCCGGGCTCGTTCAGATCGAGCGCGTACACGATGTTGGGAAACGGCGTGTGGATGTACATCACGTCGCCGATCACCAACGGGCCGCCCTCGTGCCCGCGCAGCACCCCGGTGGAGAAGGTCCAGGCGACCTGCAGATCGCCCACGTTGTCCTTGTTGATCTGCGCGAGTTCGCTGTAGCGCGTGCTGCCGTAGTCCTTGAGCGGCATTACCCAGTTTGCCGCGTTGTCCTGCATGACCAACAGCTCTTCGTTGGCCAGCGCTGACTGCGCCAGCGCGGCCACGCCGACCGCCGCTGCGCCACTCAGCAACCACCCTCTCTTCATTCGAGCTCTCCCCGTTCTGCTATGCGCCACGAAGCGGCGATGCGCCATTGACGCCGGACAGTCGGCTTCCGTCGATCTTGCGTGAGGTTGGGTCGCCCCGGCTCCCGTCCGCGCCGATCTTCGTCGGCCTCCCATCGATGCCCCATTAGATACCGGAATGGCCTCTGCGGACAAGCTCTTAAACTTGCTCGATGTTGGTACCCCCGGCGAGCCGCGACCTGCGGTCGCACCTCAGGGACGGGCCCCGATGCCAAACGGGGCGCACCGGTCGGCGACCGGGCGCCCCGCACCGCGGCTGGACCTGTCCGAAACACCCGTCAGAACGCGCGCGCGCTGCTCACGTCGGGCTTCTCGTCCTCTTCATCCAGCGACTGGCTTTTCGCCATGATCGCCTTGTCCAGCATCTGGATTTCCGTCTGCTTGCCGATCAGCTGCTTCTCCAGCTCCAGCTGCTGGGCGAGCAGCGCCTCGCTCTCCCGACGCATTTCGCGGATGTGATCGCGCGTCGCGCTGCCGTCGTCGACCATGCCGCCGATCAGCTCGCGCAGGAAACCCTGCTCCTTCTTCAGCACCTCGAGCGTGGCGAACACCGACTCCTGATGGCGGACCTCGGCGTCGAGCGAGGCGAGCGCCGCTTCGGTCTCGGCCTTGCGCGCGTTCAGCGCGTCCACCGTCTCGAGCAGCCGCGCGTGCTCGCGCTCGGCCAGGTCCCGATCGGCCCGCACCAGCTCGAGCTCGCGCTCGGCCTCGCGCACCGCGGCCGCCGCCTGCTCCCGTTCGCGCGTCAGGCGGAGTAGCTGGTCCTCGAGCTCGGCGACCCGGTTGCCCAGCGTGATGGCACTCTCGGCGAGTGGCCCCTTGCGCTCGATCTCCTGATCCAGCGCGGCGACCTCTTCGGCGAGCGCGGCGCGGCGCTCGCTCAGCTCGCCGGTCTCCCTGGCCAGCAGCGCGTGATCGACCTGGCCCTGCACCTCGGCGAGCTGCGTCTCCGCCTGCTCCAGCTGCTCCGTGACGCGCGCGATCGCACTGCCGCGCTGCGACAGGGTGCGTTCGGCATCGGCGAGCTGGACCCCGGCCGCGGCGAGCGCGGTGCGCCGGTCGACCAGATCCGCCTCGGCGCTGGCGACCGCTTCCTGCAGGCGGGCGAGCTCGCCGTCGGCGTGCATGACCTCGCGCGCCAGCTCCGCCGCCCGGCGCTCGTGATCGCGCAACAGCGCGAGGCGCTCGTTCAGTCGCGCGGTCGCTGCGGTATGGCGCTCTTCGGCCTCGCCGAGGCGCTGGGTCAGCGCCGCCAGCTCCTGATTCGCCGTGACCAGATCGCGATCGCGCTCGGCGAGCACGCCCATGCGCTCGTTCAGCCTGGCCACCGCGGCGGCGATCCGGCCCTCGACCTGGTCCGCCTCGTCCTGCAGGCCGGCCAGCTGCATGCGCCGGTCGGCGAGGTCGTGCTCGCGCTCGCGCAGCACGTTCATGCGCGCGTTCAGCTGGTCGCGCGCCCCGGCGAGGCGGTCCTCGCGCGCTGCCAGTTGCTCGGCGACCTTGGCGTCCTCCCGGCGCAGCCTCTCAAGGTCCTGCTCCCGCTCGCCGAGCACCGCCATGCGCTGGTTGAGCCGCTCGCGCACGGTGTCGAGGCGCGCCTGCGCCTCCTTGGCGTCATCCTCGAGCCTGGCAGCCTGCCCGCGCAGCTGCGCCAGATCGCGCTCGCGCT
>JAFGSX010000499.1 GCA_016934455.1 Deltaproteobacteria bacterium | reverse complement strand
TGAGCCAGCCCGGCCGCCTGCGGCGGCGCGGTCACCAGCATCCCACGCTGCGGACGCTGCGCGAGATCATCGAGATCCTGCGCGGGCTGGGCTTCACGGTCGCCCGCGGCCCCGAGGTCGAGCACGACTACTACAATTTCGAGGCGCTCAACTTTCCGCCGGACCATCCAGCGCGCGACATGCAGGCCACCTTCTTCGTCGAGGACAAGGTGGTGCTGCGCACCCACACCTCTCCGATCCAGGTGCGAGCGATGCTGGCTGCGGGCGAGCCGCCGGTGCGGGTGGTGGCGCCCGGCGCGGTCTACCGCTGCGACCAGGACGCCACCCACGCGCCGATGTTCGTGCAGGTCGAGGGGCTGTTCGTCGACGAGGGTGTCACCCTGGGCGACCTGAAGGGTACGCTCAAGCATTTTTTGCAGCGGCTGTTCGGCGCCGACATCAGGATGCGATTGAGGCCGAGCTTCTTCCCGTTTACCGAGCCCTCGGCAGAGGTCGACATGAGCTGCTTCAATTGCGGCGGCAGCGGTCGCTACGCCAGCGGCGGCTGCCGGCTGTGCAAGGGCAGCGGCTGGATCGAGGTGCTCGGCTGCGGGATGGTCGACCCCAACGTGTTGACCGCGGTCAATTTCGATGCCGAGCGCTACACGGGCTTTGCCTTTGGCGTCGGCGTCGACCGGATAGCGCTGCTGCGCTATGGCATCGACGACATCCGGCTGCTGACCGAGAGCGACGTCCGGTTCCTGGCTCAGTTCTGACGGAAGGATACCTCCCATGCGCGTGAGCATCGCCTGGTTGCGTGAGCTGATCGATCTGCCGGTCGAGGCGAGCGCGGGAGAGATCGCCGAACGGCTGACCACGGCCGGCCTCGAGGTCGAGGCGGTCGATGACCTGACCGCGACTTACGCCAACATCGTGCTGGCGCGGATCACCGCGGTCCAGCCGCACCCCAAGGCCAACAAGCTGTCGGTGTGCGAGGTCGACGGCGGCGGCGAGCGGCTGCAGGTGGTGTGCGGTGCGCCCAACGTCAAGCAGGGCGCGATCGCGGTGCTGGCGCTCCCCGGTGCGCACGTCGCCGGCCGCGCCATCGAACCGGTCGAGCTGCGCGGTGTGGCCAGCGCCGGCATGCTCTGCTCGGAGAAGGAGCTCGGCGTCGGCGACGACCAGAGCGGCATCCTGCTGCTGGACGAGAGCCTGGTGCCCGGCACTCCGTTTTGCCAGACCCTGGGTCTCGACAGCGTCGTAATCGAGGTGGCGGTGACACCCAACCGGCCCGACGCGCTGAGCCACATCGGCATCGCGCGCGAGCTGGCGGCGCTGCGCGGGATCCGGATCAAGGCGCCACCGGTGGTGCCGGCCGAGCGCGGCGGACCGATCGACGACGCGGCCAGCGTCACCGTCGCCGATACCAAGGGCTGTCCGCGCTACGCCTGCCGGGTGGTCGAGGGCGTCGAGATCGGGCCGTCGCCGGCGTGGCTGCGGCAGCGGCTTCAGCGCTGCGGCGTGCGCAGCATCAACAATGTCGTCGACATCACCAATTTCGTGCTGCTCGAGCGCGGCCAGCCGCTGCACGCCTTTGACGCCGATCGGCTGGGTCGCGATCGCGGTCGGGCGGGTATCGTGGTGCGGCGCGCCGAGCCGGGCGAGAAGCTGACTACGCTCGACGGCATCGAGCGCGCGCTCGACCCGGAGGATCTGCTGATCTGCGATCCCGATCGGCCGATCGCGCTCGCCGGCATCATGGGCGGCGCCGCTTCGGAGGTCACGCCGCGCACCACCGCGGTGCTGATCGAGAGCGCCTATTTTCTGCCGTCGCTGATCCGGCGCGCCGCTCGCCGTCACGGCCTGCACACCGAGGCGTCGCACCGCTTCGAGCGCGGCTGCGATCCCAACCGGACGCTCGAGGAGAGCCTGCACCGGGCGGCGCAACTGATGGCCGAGCTGTGCGGAGGCGTGGTGCGGCGCGGCGTGATCGACGTCTACCCCAAAAAGATCGAGCAGCGGGTCGTGCAGTTTCGGCCCGCGCGCGCGGCCGCCGTGCTCGGGTTGCCCCCCAAGATGGTCAACGAGGCCGCGATCGGCACGCTGTTCAGTCCGCTCGGACTCGAGGTGGCCAGCCGCGACGCCGAGGTGATCCATTTTAGGATCCCGACCTGGCGCCCGGACATCGAACGCGAGGTGGATCTGATCGAGGAGGCGGTGCGTCTGATCGGTATGGACAAGATCGCCGAGACCCTGCCGCGAGGCTCGGGCCGCATGGCGCGCGGCGAGCCGTCCCCGATCGATCGCGTCGAGCCGCTGGTGCGCGAGTCGATGCTGGCCGCGGGTTTCGACGAGGCGGTCTCGCTCGCGTTCGTCAGCCCCCGGGAGGACGCGCTCTGCCGCACCGCAGGCGACCTGCCGGCGCTGGCGATGCGCAACGCATTGGGCGAGGAGCAGTCGCTGCTGCGGCGCACGCTGCTGGTTCGCCTGTTGGCTGCGGTCGGCGTCAATCAGCGTCGCGGCGTCGAGGACGTTCGCCTGTTCGAGATCGGAACCGTGTTCGAGGGAGCCAATCCCGACGGCGCGGCGCCGCGCCTCACCGACCGGGACGGGCCGACCGGTGGCGACGCGTTTGCGATCGAGCGCCAGCGCGTGGCGGCGGTGGCGGTCGGCGGGGCCGATCCGGTGGCCTTCGACTGCGCGCAGCGGGCCTACGATTTTT
>JAFGSX010000498.1 GCA_016934455.1 Deltaproteobacteria bacterium | reverse complement strand
TGATCGCCTCCGGGGTGTACATGTAGCGCAGCTTGGCCCGCTCGAAGCCGATGGTGATGGTCTCGGCGCTCTCGGTCAGCCCGAGGACCTGGGAGATCAGCGCCGCGTCGTAGTCCCACAGCCGCTTCTTGCGGTACAGCAGCCGATCGCCGAACGGCTTCATGTAGCCGCAGCTTCGCCCCATCGCCTTGGCCAGGCCGATGACGAGGGAGGTCTTGCCGCTGCCGCGTCTGGTGGAGGCCAGGACAACCGGTTTCATGATGCACACCTCATTGGGCGTCCCCGATCAGCACGCGGACGTCCAGGGCCATGACGCCCTGCCCGGAATCATAGACGATGAGCGGATTCAACTCGATGTCGGAGATCGACCGGCAGTGGCGCACCAGCGTGGCGAGCCGGACGATGGTGTCGACCACGGCGTCGATGTCCTTGCGCTTTTCGCCGCGCACCCCCAGCAGCAGCGGATAGGATCGGATCTCCTTGACCATGAGCTGCGCCTCTTTGCGCGAGAGCGACGCGGCGCGGAACGCGACGTCCTTCATCACCTCGACGTAGATCCCGCCGAGGCCGAACATGACGGTCGGGCCAAACGATTTATCCTGGCGCGCACCGACGATGGTCTCGGTGGTGCGCACCAGCATCTGCGAGATCTCGACTCCCTCGAGCCGGGCGTCCGGCTTGTAGCGCCGGGCGTTGACCATGATCGCCTGGTAGGCGTCGATCACCTCGTCCTTGTTCTCGAGGTCGAGCGCCACGCCGCCGGCGTCGCTCTTGTGGATGATGTCGGGCGAGACGATCTTCATCACCACCGGGTAGCCGATCTTGTCGGCCGCCCGCACCGCCTCCTCGAAATTGTGCGCCACCGCGTTTTGCGGCATGGCGACGCCGATCGCCTTCATCAGGTGGCGCGCCTCGCGCGGCAGCATGAAGGTCCGACCGGCGGCGCGGGCGCTGGCCACGCTCTTCTCGACCAGGCTGACGTCGATCTCGGCCTCGGCCACCGCGTCGCTGTACTCGGCGGCGTGGCGACGGTGGCGGTACAGCGCGCCCAGGCACGAGACCGCCTGGTAGACCTCGCCGAAGACCGGCACCGATTCCTTGCGCAGGTCGCCGATGCAGGACTCGGTCATCTCGCCGCCGAGGATCGAGAAGACGATCGGCTTGCCGGCCTTGCGGTAGGCCTCGGCGTTGCTGCGGATCATCCCGGCCAGGGTCTGGGCGTCGAAGACCGCGGTCTCGCAGTAGAGCCCCAGGGTGGCGTCGATGTGGTCGTTGGCGAGGGCCGCCGCGAGCGCCGCGTTGTACTGCTGCGGGCCGGCCTGCCCGGTCAGGTCGACCGGGTTCTTGGTCGAGCCGAAGTCGGGGGTCACCGGGCCGAAGATCTCCTTGAGCAGGCGGGCGTCGTCGTAGAGCTTGATCCCGTACTTCTCGCTGGCGTCGGTGGCGAGCACGCCGATGCCGCCGCCGTTGGTGACGATGACCGTGTTCTCGCCCTCGGGCGCCGGCGCCGCAGCCAGAAACTTGCACCAGTTGAACGCCTCCTCGAGGCTCTCGCCGCGCAGCACGCCGCACTGGCGCATGATGGCGTCGAAGACCTCGTCCGAGCCGGCCAGCGACCCGGTGTGCGAGGCGGCTGCGATGGCGCCGCGCTGGGAGCGGCCCGACTTGACGACGACGACCGGCTTTTTCAGCGCCGCCTGCTTGAGCGTGGCGACCAGCCGCTCGCCGTTCTGCACGCCCTCGATGTACATGAGGATGATGCGGGTCTGCTCGTCGGCCACCAGGTAGCCGAGCAGGTCCGACTCGTCGATGTCGCTCTTGTTGCCGACCGAGACGATGGCCGAGAGGCCGATGTTCTCGACCGCGGTCTTGCCGATCATGGCGATGCCGAGCGCACCGCTCTGGGTGACGATGGCGACGCTGCCGTGGTGGATGTCCGCCGGTCCGAAGGTCGCGTTGAGCGAGGAGCGGGCCGAGAAGATGCCGAAGATGTTGGGGCCGAGCAGGCGCATCCCGTGCTCGCGCGCCAGCCGGACCATGCGCCGCTCCTCCTCGGTGTTGCCGATCTCCGAGAAGCCCGAGGTGATGATCGGCACGTGCTTGACCCCGCGCTTCGCGCACTGCTCCACGGCCTGGTACGCGGCCTTGGCCGGCACCGCGATCACGGCCAGGTCGATCTCCTCGCTCACCTCGTCGAGCGAGCGCCAGATCCGGTGCCCGAGCACCTCGCCGCCCTTGGGATTGACCGGGAATAGCTTGCCGGCGTAGCCGCCGTTGACGATGTTCTCGACCAGCCGGTAGCCGATCTTGCCGCGGTCGGTGGAGGCCCCCAGCACCGCCACGCTTCGCGGCTCGAACAGGTACCGGATGTCGGCAGGTCGGTTCATCGGGCTATCCTCTGAAGACCATCCGCAGCTCGTACACGTTGGACTCGCTGCGGCGATCGATGTCGAAGCCCATCTTCTCGAACAGGTGCAGCATCGGCCGGTTCTCGACCAGCACCTCGGCGGTAAAGCCGAGCAGACCTTGCTTGCGGGCCAAAAATGTCAGGTACTGCAGCAGCTCGGTGCCGATCCCCTGGCCCTGGAAGTCGTCGCGCACCACGAACGCCACCTCGGCGGTGTGCGACTCCTCATGGATGCCGTACTGACCCACGCCGACCAGGTGCTCCTGACCGTCTTGTTCGACCAGGGCCAGGATCACCAGCTCGCGCGTGTAGTCGATGATCACGAACTCCTGCAGTCGCTCGTGCGGCATGTCCTTGCGCGACGAGATGAAGCGGCGGTAGATGCTCTTGTCCGACAGCTCGTAGAAAAAATCCTTGAGGATCGGCTCGTCGCTGATCTTGACCGGTCGCAGCTTGAGCGCCAGCCCGCTGCGGGCGGTGCGA
Source organism: Deltaproteobacteria bacterium (assembly GCA_016934455.1). Classification (GTDB taxonomy): domain Bacteria; phylum Myxococcota; class JACRCW01; order JAFGSX01; family JAFGSX01; genus JAFGSX01. Next base: position 3,912 of record JAFGSX010000498.1, on the reverse strand, counting down.
TCGGTCTCCAGGTTGGCGGGGTACTCGCCGCGCTTGCCGGGGATGAAGGCCTGGTCGCGGTAGATCAGGTTGAGCTCCTTGGCCTGCTCGATCAGCCAGGGCTGGAACTTGGGGTGCGCGATCGCGATCAGATCCATCGCCCGCTCGCGGATGTTCTTGCCGTGCAGGTAGGCGATGCCGTACTCGGTGACGACGTAGTGGATGTCGCCGCGGCACAGCGTGACGCCGGCGCCGGGCTTGAGCTGGGGGACGATGCGCGAGACCAGCTCGTCCCCGGCCCGGGCCGATGCCTGCATCGCCAGGATGGTGCGGCCGCCCCGCGTCATCACCACGCCGCGCATGAAGTCGGCCTGGCCGCCGATGCCGCTGTAGAAGTAGCCGCCCAGCGAGTCGGCGGTGGCCTGGCCGGTGAGGTCGATCTCGAGCGCGCTGTTGATGGCGACCATGTTCTCGTGCTGGGCGATGACCAGCGGGTTGTTGGTGTAGTCCACCGGCCGCATCTCGATGCACGGGTTGTCCGACAGGTACTCGTAGGTCGCGGCGTCGCCCATGCAGAACGTCGCCACCGTCTTGCCGCGGTCGATGGTCTTGTGCGTGTTGTCGACGGCACCGCTTTTCATCAAGTTGATGATGCCCTCGGTCAGCAGCTCGGTGTGGACGCCGAGGTGTTTCTTGTGCGCCAGCGCCGACAGGATGGCGTTGGGGACGCTGCCGTAGCCGACCTGGATGGTGTCGCCGTCGCGGATGACGCGGGCCACGTGCTTGCCGATGCTGATCGCGATCTCGTCCGACACCGGGTTGTGAAACTCGAGCAGCGGCTCGTCGTGCACGATCAGGTGGTCGATCTGATCGATGTGGATGAAGGAGTCGCCGAGCGCGCGCGGCATCTGCTCGTTGACCTGCGCGATCACCACCCGCGAGTGCTCGACCGCGGCCTTGACGATGTCGACCGAGACGCCGAGGCTCAGGTTGCCGAACCGATCCGGAGACGACACCTGGATCAGCGCCACGTCGAACTTGACCACCCCCCGCCGGAACAGGCCCGGCACGCCGGAGAGGAAGATCGGGGTGTAGTCGGCGGCGCCCTTGTTCACCGCGTCGCGCGTGTTGCTGCCGATGAAGAACGAGTTGTGCCTGAAGTTGGCCTTGAACTTGGGGTCGGCGTAGGGCGCCACGCCCAGGGTCCAGACCTGGAACAGCTCGGCATCGTAGATCGCGGTCGGGTGCCTGGCGACGTAGTCGGTCAGCCGGTTGACCAGGTACTGCGGCTCGCCGCAGGCGGTCCCGATGAAGACGTGATCGCCGCGGCGGATCTTGGCAAACGCCTGCTCCTCGGTCGTGAACTTGGCCGGATATTTCTCGCGAAACATGTCGATGGTGCCGGGGACGGTCTGGTCGATCACTGACCTGCTCCTCGAGCAACGGGAACCGGGCCTGCCGCGGGCAGCGCCCCCCTTCCCTGGTCGGCCTGGTTTGCTGGAGGGACGCCCGGCGCCCGCTGCAGCCGATCATTCTGGGCAACCCCAGCCCCGGGTGTCAACAGCTTGACGCACTGCAGGGTGCATGTTAAGCACGGGCGTTTTTTCGGAACTCGCGGGTTCCGCGAATCCACCTGTGGGCGATGGTCACCGGCCCGAGGTCTTCGACAACAAGGAGGAATTTGGTATGAGCGAGCAGATCAAGTCGGACGGCGGCAAGTACTTTCCACCCAAGGCATTCGCGGACAAAGCCTGGCTCAAGAACTTTGACGAGTACAAAAAGATGTACGAGCGCTCGGTCAACGAGCCGGACAAGTTCTGGGCCGAGGTGGCCGAGGGGTTCTACTGGAAAAAGAAGTGGGACAAGGTCATCTCGTACAACTACGACATGCGCAAGGGTCCGATCTCGATCAAGTATTTCGAGGGCGGCAAGACCAACATCACTTACAACTGCCTGGACCGCCACCTGGAGAAGCGCGGCGACCAGCGCGCCATCATCTGGGAGGGCAACGAGCCCACCGAGCAGCGGGTCTTCACCTACAAGCAGGTGCACGAGGTGGTCTGCCGCTTCGCCAACGCCCTCAAGGGGCTGGGCGTCAAGAAGGGCGACCGGGTCTCGATCTACATGCCCATGGTCCCGGAGCTGGCGTTCGCGATGATGGCCTGCGCCCGGATCGGCGCCATCCACAGCATCGTCTTCGGCGGCTTCTCGCCCGAATCGCTCAAGGACCGGATCCTCGACTCCCAGTGCAAGGTGCTGCTGACCACCAACGGCGCCTACCGCGGCAAGAAGGCGATCAGCCAGAAGGACAACGCCGACGCGGCCATCAAGCTGTGCCAGGACGCCGGCCACAAGGTCGAGCACTGCGTGGTAGTCAACCGGGTGCCCGGCCTCGAGACCAAGATGGTCGAGGGCCGCGACCAGTGGTGGGAGGAGCTCTGCGAGAAGGCCTCGCCCCAGTGCGAGCCCGAGTGGATGGACGCCGAGGACACGCTGTTCGTGCTCTACACCTCCGGCTCCACGGGCAAGCCCAAGGGCGCGGTCCACACCCTGGGCGGCTACATGGTCTTCACCGCCCTGACCCACAAATACATCTTCGACTATCACGACGGCGACGTGTACTGGTGCACCGCCGACATCGGCTGGGTCACCGGTCACAGCTACATCGTCTACGGCCCGCTCTGCAACGGCGCCCAGTCGGTGATGTTCGAGGGCGTGCCGGTCTATCCGGAGCCGGATCGGTTCTGGCAGGTGGTGGACAAGTGGGGCATCAACCAGATCTACACCGCGCCGACCGCGATCCGCGCCCTGATGAAGGAGGGCGAGAGCTGGGTCAAGAAGACCAAGCGCTCCACGCTGCGGCTGCTCGGCACCGTGGGTGAGCCGATCAATCCCGAGGCCTGGCGCTGGTACCACACCAACGTCGGCGAGGAGCGCTGCCCGATCGTCGACACCTGGTGGCAGACCGAGACCGGCGGCATCCTGATCACCCCGATCCCCGGCGCCATCCCGACCAAGCCCGGCTCGGCCACGCTGCCGTTCTTCGGCGTGGTCCCGGCCATCCTCGACGAGCAGGGCGCCGAGATGAACGACCCCGGCAAGTCGGTGAGCGGCATCCTCGCCATCCGCCAGCCCTGGCCGGCCCAGTCGCGCACCATCTGGGGCGACCACAAGCGCTACGAGGAGACCTACTTCTCGATGTTCAAGGGCTGGTACTTCACCGGCGACGGCGCGCGGCGCGACGAGGATGGCTACTACTGGATCACCGGCCGCGTCGACGACGTGATCAACGTCTCGGGCCACCGCCTGGGCACCGCCGAGGTCGAGAGCGCGCTGGTCTCGCACCCGGCCGTGGCCGAGGCCGCGGTGGTGGGCTGCCCGCACGAGATCAAGGGCCAGGGCATCTACGCCTACGTCACGCTCAAGGGCGATTTTTCTGGCAAGTACTACGACGAGAACCTGAAGAAGGAGCTGATCGCCCATGTGCGCAAGGAGATCGGCCCCATCGCGTCACCCGACGTCATCCACTGGGCGCCCGGTCTGCCCAAGACCAGATCCGGCAAGATCATGCGCCGGATCCTGCGCAAGGTCGCCTCGAACGAGACGGATCAACTGGGCGACACCACCACGCTGGCGGATCCGGCGGTGGTCGGCAAACTGATCGAAGACCGAGGCAAGTAGTCCCCGCTCCACCTGAACAGCTATCACCTACCGGCCGCCGCCGTCAGGGGGGCGGCCGGATCCACTTTCACAGGAGGGCCCGACGATGGAGCAGAAAGTGATGAACCGCTGGCTCGTGGTCGTGGGTGCCATCGTGGTCCAGCTCTGCCTGGGGGCCATCTACGCCTGGTCCGCCTTCACCGGCAAGCTGACCGCCGCGGATGGCGTGTTTCAGATGACCAAGACCCAGACCCAGGTCATCTTCTCGCTCGG
>JAFGSX010000497.1 GCA_016934455.1 Deltaproteobacteria bacterium | reverse complement strand
GGCGTTGCCCGCCATGTCGAACAGGCCGTCGGGATTTTTACCGTCGGGAAAGCTCTTGACCGGCGCCGTGTATGAGAACCCATCGGCGGAGCCGCGCAGGTTGGCCTTTTTCTCGGTGTAGCCGCCCATGAAGGGGTACATCCGCTTCTCGGTTCCGCGCGCCGCGCGCTCCCACTCGGCCTCGGTCGGCAGCCGCTTGCCGACCCACTTGCAGTACTTGAACGCGTCGCTCCAGGTCACGCCGACTACGGGCTGCTTTGCCCCGCCGAAGAGCGGATCATCCATCTCCTTCACCTTGCGGCACACGTTGGCGTCGACACAGGCGCGGTAGTCCTCGTTGGTCACCTCGGTGATGTCGATGAGAAACGCATCCAGATCGACCGTGTGCACCGGATACTCGTGCGGCTCGCCCTGATTGTCCCCCATCTCGAAGGTGCCGGCCTCGATGTGGGCCATGCTGGACCGATCGGCGAGCCGGCCGGGTGCACCGCTCATCGACTGCGGGAAGCTAAAACTGGTGCACGCGGCCACCCCGCACAGGCCCGCCGCCAGGACGATCAGCTCGCATCTCGAGCGCGACATGCCGCCTCCGTCAGACGCCAAAATCGACCAGGAAGGTTATCTTGAGCATCGGCGTGTACTGCCAGGCCTCGGGACCGGGCCCCTCGCACTGGCCGACCTGGGTGTCGGAGAATTCGGTGAGGACGTAGTTCCCGGTCACCCGCCCCTGGCCGTCGACGTACAGCACGCCGGTGTTCTGGCCGGTGTTCTCGTCGATGACGCTGCGATCGGCGGTGCGCACGACCTCGCGGCCCTGGTTGTCGTAGGCGGCCCCGCCGCGCGTGCACAGCCCCCTGCGGTCGCCGAAGTGCGTGATCCGGAAAGGCTGGTAGATCATCTGCCGGATCGGCAGCTCGAACCCGATGGCGAGAAACGGAAACAGGAAGAAGTTGACGTCGAAGCCGTACTGTAGAAACCACCCCTGGTACGCAAAATCCTCGCCGACCAGGGTATAGCCGGCCCCGAAGCTGAAGCCGAGGTCGACGAACCGGTTGGCCATCGGATGCCAGAGGTACTGCAGGGCCTCGAGCGGCGTGACGCGGAGCAGCCCGCCGGCCACGCCGCCGCCTCCCCACTGGTTGGTGCTGCCCCACCAGTGGCCGCCTATGAAGCCCTCGAGCCCGGCGTAGCCGCTGACGTTGAAACCGAGCCTCAGCTCGGGCTGAAAACCGGACGCGGGCATCAGCTCGGTCTCGGGCGTGCTCGCGTCCCGGTCGATGAACAGCTCGCTGGTGTCGTACCACTCGAAGCCGGGGTTGATCCCGAAGTAGGCGACGGTGTTGCGCGCGCCGGCGGGCGCCGCAAAAAACAGTGCCGCCGCCAGAGCGGCGTAACTATACTGAGCGTGCATCGCGCGACTCCGATCGGCGCTGATTGTCCGATCTCGCCCCGGCAGCGTCAATGGGAGAACGGAATGGTCCCTGGCCTCACCGGTTGCCGGCCTCGACGGTTGGCGGCGCTGCTGCTGGCTGTCAGCGCGCTGTGCTGCGCGGGCGCCGGCTGCCGCCGGGTCGACGCGGCCGAGCGCATCCGCGAGCTGGTGCGCAGCGCGGCCAAGGCGGCCGGCGAGCGCGACCTGGCCGGGGTCATGGCCAACGTGGCCAGCGACTTCAGCGGCCGCCTCGGCGTCGATAGCGACGACGAGATCGTGGGAACGCTCGACGCGCGGCAGCTCCGGTTCCTGCTGCTGCGCTACCTGCAGCGCGGCGGGGTGACGGTGTTGATCCGCTCGATCGACGTCGCGCTCGAGGGGCCGCGGGCGCGGGCCACCGTGCTGGCCATGATCTCGCAGCGCGGCGGGTCGGCCGGGCCGCGCGGGCAGACTGAGCCCGATCGCGGCGAGCTGCTCAGACTCGAGCTCGCGCTCGAGAAGCGGGACGACAAGTGGTGGGTGATCGCGGCCGAGCGGACCCCGGTCGAGGCCGGAGAATTTTTGCTCGGAAAGTAAACCGGCCCTACTTGAGCAGCTCGTCGGCCGTCTCCTTGGCCTTGGCCGCCTCCTTGGGCTTTTTCTCCAGCTCCCAGGCCTGGGCAATGCCGAGGTAGCACTTGGCCAGCTTGCGCTTGGGCGCATTGGCGCGGATGTACTTCTCCAGCGCCTTCTCGAAGTACTCGCGGGCGGTCGGATAGTCCTTCTCGCCCTCGATGGTCAGGTAGCCCATGCGAAACCACGGATCGGCCCAGCCGCGCCGCACCTGGTCGGCGGTGCCGTACTGGGTGCGCGCCTCCTCCCACTTCTTCTGCAGCTCGTAGGTATAGCCCAGCCCGAATAGCGCGTCGGCGTCGTACTCGTTGTACTCGAGCATCTGCTTGAAGATCTGCTCGGCCTCGACAAAATCGCCCTTGTCGGCGAGCGCGATGCCAAGCTCGACCTTGTACTTGTCAGACTTGTAGTTCTTGTCGCCGTACTCGCGCACGATCTGGACCGCCTCGATCGGCCGCTTCGCCTCTCGCAGCGCCTCGGCCACCTCGAAGTAGTAGATGCCGGCAAAAGGATCGAGCCGCCGCGCCTCGGCCCACGAGGTGATCGCCTCGTCCAGCTTGTTGTCGAGATAGAGGATCTGGCCCTTGAGAAAGTGCAACCGCGGATCCCTGGGATCGCGGCGGAGCGCGGCCTCGGTTAGCTGCGCGGCCCTGGTCCGGTCGCCGCGGGCGAGCGCGATCTCGGCCGCCGCGTACTCGGCAAACGCCTTTTCGCTGGGCGCCATCCGGTCGGCAGGCAGCGCCAAGATGTTGTCGATCTCCTTCTGCATCTCGTCGTACTTGCCGCCCTGCTTGGCCTGTGCCAGCAGTCTCCCGATGCGG
>JAFGSX010000496.1 GCA_016934455.1 Deltaproteobacteria bacterium | reverse complement strand
GACGCGCCGCTCGGGTGTGGGTCGTGAACCCGGAGACTGTGCGGCGCTGTCTGGTTGTGTTGCGATAAAATGCCATAAATGGCAAGATACTGCCATGAAATTCGAATCGCTCCTGCGCATCGCCGGCAATGAGCCCCTGTTCGAGACCGGCCTGCTGCTGGCCGGCGACGTGGACGCGGCGGACCTGCGGCGCCAGCTCTCGCGCTGGGTCAACGCCGGCAAGCTGGTGCAGCTCAGGCGCGGCCTGTATGCCCTGGCCCCGCCCTACCGCAAGCTCGAGCCCCATCCATTTGTCCTCTCGAACCAGCTCGCGCGGCCCTCGTACGTCAGCCTGCAGTCGGCGCTGGCCTACCACGGTTTGATTCCAGAGGCCGTGCCCGTGACCACGGCAGTGACCAGCGGGCGGCCCGGGCGCCACACCACGCCCCTGGGCGATTGCCTGTACCGGCACCTGGGGCGCGCGCTGTTGACGGGCTACACGCGCGAGGAGGTGGCGCCGGGGCAGCTCGCGTTGCTGGCGACCCCCGAGAAGGCGCTGCTGGATCTCGTGTACTTGACCCCGGGCGGGGACAGCGCCGGCTATCTCGACGGACTGCGGCTGCAGGGGCTGGAGCGGCTGGACAGAGCGCGGCTGCACGCGCTGACCGCTGCTTCGCGCAAGCCCAAGCTGGCGCGGGCGGCGCGCCGCGTCCTGCAGATGGCGCGGGCCGAGGCCGAGGAGTATCGGGACCTGTGAAGGAGCTGCTGCACGAGCTGGTGCAGGACGCGTCGGCCCCGGGAGCAACTGACCAAGCGCGACACTGCTAAAACTAAAAAACTATTTAATATTTGACATGACTTGAGAATAAGGCAACAATAACATAATGATAGACCGTGTGCAGGGGATCCATCTGGCAGCCGCTGCGCGCGCCATGCCGGTGGTCACGGTCATGGGACCCCGCCAGTCGGGCAAGACCACTCTGGTCAAAGCCACCTTCCCCGAACACGTCTACCTGTCCCTGGAGCTGCCCGAGGAGCGAGCCGAGGCGCTGCACGATCCCGTGGGGTTTCTCAGGCGCTTTCCGGACGGAGCGATCCTGGACGAGGTGCAACGCGCGCCCGAGCTGTTGTCTTACCTGCAGGTCGAGGTCGATCGCGACGACCGCGCCGGTCGCTGGGTGCTGACCGGGTCGCAGAACCTGCTGCTCATGCGCGAGGTGGCGCAGACCCTGGCCGGTCGCACGGCGCTGTTCACGCTGCTGCCGCTGAGCCTGCGCGAGCTGCGCGCTCGTCCGGAAATCGAACTGGCGGCGCTGGATCGCGTGGGCGCCGCGCCACCGGACGCCGAGGCCCCGGAGCCGTGGCCGACCCTGTGGGCGGGATTCTACCCGCGCATCCACGACAGGGAGCTGGAGCCCCGGCGCTGGCTGGCCGACTATCACCGGACCTATGTCGAGCGCGACCTGCGCGAGCTGTTGCGGGTCATGGACCTGGACAGCTTCGAGCGCTTTGTGCGGCTGGCGGCCGCGCGAACGGGCCAGGAGCTCAATACGGCGTCGCTGGCCGCGGACGCGGGGATCTCGCAGCCCACGGCAGCCGGCTGGCTGGGCGCCCTGCAGACCAGCTATTTGATCGCGCTCGTTCCGCCGCACCACCGGAGCTATCGCAAGCGCCTGCGCAAGCGACCCAAGCTGCACTTCCTGGACAGCGGCCTCGTCTGCTACCTGCTCGACATCCGCTCGCCCGAGCTCTTGCGGCAGCACCCGCTGCGCGGCGCGATCTTCGAGTCATTTGTCGCCGCCGAGCTGATCAAGGCCAGCCTGCACCGCGGCGAGGAGCCGGCGCTGTTCCACTGGCGCGACGCCACCGGGCACGAGATCGACCTCATCGTCGACCTGGGCGACCGGCAGATTCCCGTCGAGGTGAAGTCGGGCCAGACGGTGGCCGAGGACGCGCTCGGTGGTCTGCGCTGGTGGACCGGGATCGCGGACAATCCCAACCGGACCGGGGTGCTGATCCATGGCGGCAGCGCGCTGCGCGAGCGCGCTGGTTTCTGCGTGCGGCCGTGGTGGATCGCTTGACCGCGGGTGGCCGAAGACGACGGGTGAGCGTGAACGGTAGACCACAATGACCCGCATCTACCTCTCCCCCCCGCACACGAGTGGCGACGAGCGGCGGCTGCTGCTCGAGGCCTTCGACTCCAACTGGGTGGCGCCGCTGGGCCCGCACGTCGACGCCTTCGAGCAGGAGCTGGCCGCGCGTTGTCGCATGCCCTGCTGCGCGGCCCTGTCGTCGGGCACCGGCGGCCTGCACCTGGCGCTGCTGCTGCTCGGGGTCGGAAGCGGCGACGAGGTATGGACCTCGACCCTGACCTTTTCGGCCACGGCCAACGCCATCACCTACGTCGGCGCGCGGCCGGTCTTTGTCGACGCGGATCGCGCCACCTGGAACCTGGACCCGGCGCTGCTGGCGCAGGCGCTCGACGACGCGAACCAAGCGGGACGCCTGCCCAAGGCCGTGATCCCCGTCGATCTGTACGGCCAGAGCGCCGACTGGGAGCCGATCCTCGCCGCCTGCAAAAAGTACCAGATACCCGTGATCGAGGACGCGGCCGAGGCGCTGGGCGCGACGTATCATGGGAACCGCGCTCAGGCCGAAGGGGTGGCGCCGACAGGGGCCCCCGACGAGCTTGCGAGACGGGGAAAGGAGGCGACAGGACCCCGCAGGCCTGACGAGAGCATCCAGGTCGAGAGACCCTGCGGCAGCTTCGGCGACCTGTCCGTGCTCTCGTTCAACGGCAACAAGATCATCACCACCGGCGGCGGCGGCGCCCTGCTGTCGCCGAGAAGAGAGTGGATCGACCGCGCGCGCTTTCTGGCCACCCAGGCCCGCGATCCCGCGCCGCACTACCAGCACTCGAGCATCGGCTACAACTATCGCCTGAGCAACCTGCTGGCGGCCGTGGGGCGCGGACAGCTCCTGCATCTCGACGAGAGGATCGCGGCTCGGCGCGCCAACAAGGCTGCCTACCGGAGGAGCCTGGCCGAGCTGCCGGGGATCGAGCTGATGCCCGACGCCGGCTACGGCGTGCCCACCAACTGGCTCACCTGCATCCTGGTCGACGCGAAGGCCTTTGGCGCCGACCGCGAGGCCGTCCGCAAGCGCCTCGAGTCGCTCGACATCGAGGCGCGGCCGGTCTGGAAGCCGATGCACCTGCAGCCGGTGTTCCGGGAGTGCCGGGCCATCGGCGGCGCAGTGGCGGCCGACCTGTTCGAGCGCGGCCTGTGCCTGCCGAGCGGGTCGAGCCTGCTGCCCGAGCAGCGGCAGCGGATCATCGAGGTCATTTGCGGTTTGCAAGCAAAGAGGTAGCGGGGGATTTTCCATGAACATTCGACGCCCCATGCCTAACAAAGCTATCGATGTGCACCCGTCGTTGCAGCAGGAGATGGCTGGCATGAGCCGGTACGTCGCCCGCGGCGCCCAGATCTTCATCGACCTCGGCGCGCTGTCCGCGGCCTACTGGCTCGCGTTTCTGTTCCGGTTCGAATTCGCGCCCAGCTATACGTGGTACAAGCTGCTCTTCTTCACCTGGCCCTACGTCGTCATCTTCAAGTACCTGCTGCTGGTGCTGTTCGGTGTGCCACGCTTCTCGTGGCGTTACGTCAGCTTGCGCGAGGTCAAGGTCGTTGCCGCGGCGCTCGGCATGGCAACCGCCGTGCTCGCGGCCATGCGCTACGGGTTGCAGCCGCTGGGCGGCGTCTTCAAATATGTGGGCATCCCGTTTGGCATCCTGTGCATGGACTACGTGCTGGCGCTGGTCGGCATCACCGGCGTGCGCGCGCTGCGCCGCATGGTGGCCGAGAAGTACTCCAGCAGCCACCGCCGCCTGCCCGCGCTGCCCAAGGTGCCCACCGTCCTGATCGGCGCCGGCGAGGCCGGCGTGATGGTGGCCAGGGAGATCGCCGGCCGGCCCGACCTGGGCATCGCGCCGGTCTGCTTTCTCGACGACGACCCCGGCAAGCAGGGCAGCGTGATCCACGGCATCCGGGTCGGCGGCACCACCGCCGACATCGCGGCGATGGCCGAGCGCCACGGCGCGCACCAGGCCCTGATCACCATCGCCGGCGCCGCCGGCAAGGACATCCGCCGCATCAAGGCGCTGTGCGACGAGGCCGGGCTGGCGGCCAAGATCATCCCGGGCATCTACGAGATCGTGGGCGGCACGGTCAACCTGTCGCACATCCGGCCGGTGGCGATCGAGGACCTGCTCGGCCGCGAGCCGGTCAAGCTCGACGTCGACGCCATCAGCGCCTTCATCCAGCGCAAGGTGGTGCTGGTGACCGGCGCCGGCGGCTCGATCGGCAGCGAGCTGTGCCGCCAGGTGGCGCAGTTCGGGCCGGCCCGGCTGATCCTGGTCGAGCGCTTCGAGAACGCCCTGTTCGAGATCCACGGCGAGCTGCGCGAGCGCTGGCCCGAGCTTGTCATCGAGCCGCGGGTGGCCGACATCACCGACCG